>NZ_JAUORL010000003.1:0-213219 GCF_030548015.1 Shewanella sp. 4_MG-2023 | reverse complement strand
TGGCGGAGCGGACGGGACTCGAACCCGCGACCCCCGGCGTGACAGGCCGGTATTCTAACCAACTGAACTACCGCTCCACTTAAGTTGCACGAATAATAAGGTCGTCGTCAAAAACCGTCAACAGTTTTTTTTAAGTTTTTATCCGTTTAGCTAAAAAACATACAGCAGCGATTAAGTTATAAACTTTTTGACTAAAAAGAGATCAATTTAATCTAAGCTAATATAATTAGCAGCAAACAATTATTTTTCATCTGGCATGGTTAAATCAAAATCATCAATAGCAGCAGTGATATCACCTTTTTTCGCAGCTTCTTGTTCAAGTCTTAATTTGGTTGTTGCCAGTGCTTTATTTAACGCAAGTTTCTTACGCCAAAAAATTAACCCTACCCCTCCTATGATTAACAGTAGGCCATTAATCGATGCAATCCACACGATAGCCTTATCTTTTGCAGCTTGCTCTTCTTGCGCTGCTAGCTGCGCAGCTCTTGCAGCTAACTCTTCAGCGCTGGGTGGAGGTTGAGGCGGTTCAATTAAATTAAAAAACAATTCCGGTAAATCCAGTATTAACTCACGCCCTGCAATACTGGTTGAGGCAACACTGCCTTTGATTCTATAACTGCCAAAATCGGTCACTTGCGGTATCGCGACTAAAGCTGTTGTTTCAGTGAGCTCATTAACAACAATCGGTAACTTAAGCCCTGCAGGGCCAACGATATCGAATTGAATATGGGTTTGCTCAAGTTTGAGTATTTCGTCATCAACATTTATTTGAATCTGCCAAACACCGGTTAATTTATCCGCGGGTTCAATTACTTCAACTTGAATGGGAGTTTCTGATAAATAGATTGGGTAGCTAATTTCACGCTCAAATACATTATTTCGCGCGACAACACTTAAGGTGTAGCTTCCCCAAGGTTGATTTAGATTATGTTTGCCCGTAAACACCCCATCATCGGGTATCTCATCCAAACCTTCACCATTATCTCTGTAAGAACCGACTGTAACAGTGCCGGTAGTAAAGTTGGCTTCGGTATTTTTATGATGGCTGGTAAATTTAACCGTCCATTCGAACATGTAATCAAGCCCTGGCAGACGAACCGTTAAGCCGTCACCAAGTAACTTAGCAGTGACTTTTAAACGTTCACCTTGAAATAGAGGCTGGGGGATATGCTCAACGTCAATTTCAAGTTGCGATACTTTTTGGATAGTGGAATTAGGCGCTAAACTGCCGATTAATTGCCAAGGACCGGGCATCGGATTGTTGATTTTAATCATATCGCCAGTTAAGCCATCGGCCCAATTGACATTATCAGGGTGCCTTTCGGAATACCATTTGGAACCGTCAGGCAACACGATTATCACTGGAGCGGAGCCATAAGTTCTTTGCACCAATAAGGTCACTTCATCGACCATATGATCAATACGAAATCTATTCTGTAACTCACTTGCTTGGGTATAAGGCACCGCTGTTGCCAATTGTGGCGTAACGGTAGCAACTAAGATAAAAATAACCGCCAGACAGTATGATTTCATTAAGCTCACTTTTATGCTTCACCTCTCCAGAGGCATTTGCCTGATTTTTTGACTAAATCAAGTCTTTCATCGTGTGATATTAATTCATCGGCCGTTGCTTGGATCACTTTAAGATTAAACTCATTTTGATCAATTAATTGTATGCCACCACCTTCTTGACCCACTTTTTCATTTGATAAATTAAAGCCAATTTGTCCACCGGTCATCACTAAGTAAACATCAGCAAGGATTTCAGCATCCAATAGTGCGCCGTGATAGGTACGCCTAGAGGTATCGATACCGTAACGTTTACTGAGTGCATCTAGATTATTTTTTTGACCAGGATGCAGGTATTTTGCAATGTCTAGCGAATCGAGTATGTCACAGATATCTGCTGACTTGGGGCCTTGGGGCCTAAGCTGACTAAATTCATGATCCATAAAGCTGATATCAAACGGTGCGTTATGTGCGACAATTTCAGCACCGGCGATAAAGTCGATAAACTCTTGTGCGATTTGATGAAACCGCGGTTCTTTAGCAACTCGTTCATCAGTAATACCATGTACTTCAATGGCTTCTGGATCAATTAACTGACCTGGATTGATATATTGATGATAAGTACGACCGGTTAGTTTACGGTCAATCACTTCAACACAACCAATTTCGATAATTCTATGGCCAATATAAACGGGGCCACCTGCCTGATTCATACCGGTTGTTTCAGTATCTAAAATGATTTGGCGACTGGCGCCTGAAATAATATTCATAGGTAACTCAATTAATTGATAATAATTTAGGTATAATTGCCGAAATGTTTATTGCTGTGTATATGGTAACAATTTGATGTCAGAACTAAAACTTATCAATATCTTTACTGATGGCTCATGTCTGGGTAACCCTGGTCCCGGCGGATACGGTATTGTAATGAAATATAAGCAGCATACCAAAGAAATGTCTGATGGATTTAAGCTGACGACCAATAATCGGATGGAATTATTAGCGCCTATTGTGGCGTTAGAAGCGCTATATGAACCGTGTAAAATCATCTTAACCAGTGATAGTCAATATATGCGTCAAGGGATCACCCAATGGATCCATGGCTGGAAGAAAAAAGGTTGGATAACTTCAACTAAAACCCCAGTTAAAAATGTCGATTTATGGAAAAGGTTAGATAAAGCCAGTCAACTGCATCAAATTGATTGGCGCTGGGTTAAGGGACATGCTGGGCATATTGAAAATGAACGCTGTGATGATTTAGCCAGGCAAGCCGCCGAAGCTAAACCTCAGCAAGCTGATGTTAATTATCTGCCTGAAGCCAAAGCCTAAAACCCAAATCTGTTGTATAGCCAATATATTATTGGCTATACGCTTTAGCTTATTTTGAGAGCAATTTAGTATGTTTACTGTGCCCTGCTCTGCCTGCTGTCGGCGCTGTCGCCCATTGACGAGTACGCGCTTTTCGCTTTTCCCTGATGGGCGTTAATGGCGACTCCATTTTTCTGGCCACAATCAAATACACACTGCCAACGCCTGGTAACCACTTTTCTAATCTATTTTGCCACCAGCGGCCTTGGTTCATTTGTCCAAGCAAAGGGTGATAAATAAAACGTTCATCCTGCAGGATTTGATAACCTAATAAACCTAACCAATCTTTTACCCTCGCTGGCATAAAAAACTGACCACACCAAGGTAATTGAGTTTGATATTTAGGTAGAAGCTTACCCATAAAGGTGGTACTGACAGGGTTAAAACCACAAACAAAAATATAGCCGCCGGAAATCATTACTCGGTCAACTTCCCGTAATAAACGATATGGGTCATGTTCAAATTCCATTAAAAAACTCATCAGCACGGCATCCATGGTGCTTGTTTGCAGGGGCAAATGATGGGGATCGGCTTGAATTGATGCGCCTTGGGCATCATGAATAGAAAAATGCCGCGCAATATTGCAATGTAAACTAGACACTTGAGCGCTAAGCGCACCTAGCTTTAATAAATGGTAACCAAAAATCCTCGGCCACCAATCAGTTAACTTTTGTTCTAGGGCCAATTGAATCTCATCACCACAGGGTAACTCTTGCCATAATTGTGGTTTTTGATTTATCGACATTAACCTGATACTCCCTTAATTTCAAAAGCCCTAGGTTGAGTATAACGACTTATGGCTCTTTGTCGTTAGCATTTTACCCATAGTTGATATCATTTAAAAAAGGGACGAATAAAGTGTTAAATTTATTGTTAATTAGCGCGTTTACATAACCTTATTTAGTCACTTCAACCAGTTGTTTACTTTAAATGTAACAGTATACAAGCCTAGTTCAGCCCAAGCATATTCACTCTATTGGCCTTTTACATATAATCCGTTAACCTAGCGGTAAGATTTCACTTATGGATTTAATCATGCTTTCAGTCATCGGTATTTCAGCGTTTAATGACAACTACATTTGGCTTATACATCAAAAAAATAGCAATCAAGCCTATGTTGTTGACCCTGGCTGTGGCCAAAGTGTGCTCGATTACCTCAAGGGCTCCCCATTAGAGCTGGCGGGGATATTAATCACTCACCATCATGCAGATCACACTGGTGGCATTGCGCAATTACAACAGGCTTTTAATAATAAGCTCGAGGTTTATGGACCTGAAAGTGAAAATATTAGCGGTATTACGCATCCAATAAAAGGCGAGCCATTACTCAAACTCAAGGAGCTTGATACAAAGCTTAAAGTCATTAGTGTGCCGGGCCATACGTTAGGTCATATAGCTTACTTTTATCAACAGCCAGATAGTGTAAACTGTGAAGCGTTATTTTGCGGAGACACCCTATTTAGCGGCGGTTGTGGAAGATTGTTTGAAGGCACAGCCGAACAAATGGCAAACTCGTTAGCAAAACTCGCTGACTTGCCACCTCACACCCAAGTTTACTGCGCCCATGAATATACCGCGGCTAATCTTAAATTTGCGTTACAAGCAGAACCTAACAATAAAGCGTTGCAGCAATACAGTCAGTCAGTTACTTTATCTCGTAATAACAATATGGCTACAATTCCAACTACAATCGCAACAGAATTAGCCATAAATCCATTTTTAAGAAGTAACAGTAAAGAAATAAAACAAGTCATCGCTGCTAAGTTTCAAGTTGAAAAACCAACAGCACTACAGACGTTTACTTTACTCAGAGAGTGGAAAAATAACTTTTAAGCTATTGAGCGCGGCGACACTTGCTAAGTTAGCAAAGACATTAAAGCCATTTTACACTACAATGCCGCCTCAATTTTGACCAAACACATTTGGTAGACGCCTTTGATCTGCCAGCTTTGCAAGATTTAGGATTTTTTTTAGATGCATAAACCTTTATACCTTTTTGTTGGAAGCTTGGCATTTCTAACCGCATGCCAAACTGCCACTCCAACAAAAGTCGAGCCTTCACCGATTGTCGTTCCTCAGCCAATTAAGCCTGAAAAAGTTGTAGACGAAGTTGCAGCACCGGTTGAAATCACCGATGTTTGGCAACGGATCCGTTTGCAACTTACCATGCCAATTGATGATGTAAAACTGGTGAATAAATATCGAGACTGGTATTTAGCGAACCCAAGACATTTAGAAATTGTCTCTCAACGTGCAGAGCCGTATTTACATTATATTGTCGAAGAATTAGAAAAACGTAATCTGCCGATTGAACTAGCATTATTACCTATTGTTGAAAGCTCGTTTGACCCTTCAGCTTACTCTGCGAGTGCCGCTTCAGGTTTATGGCAATTAACTACGCCTATTTCTAATTACTTTGGTGTTAAAAGTGACTGGTGGTATGACGGCAGACGTGATGTTCCCGCATCCACCACTGCAGCACTGGACTTCTTAGAGTACTTATACGATAGGACCGGACAAAACTGGTTATATGCCATTGCGGCCTATAATACGGGTGAAGGCCGAGTAAATAATGCTGTTCGCCGTAATAAAGCCGCAGGTAAAAGCACTAAATTTTGGGCGCTATCATTACCCAGAGAAACTCAACGCTACGTACCGCAACTGATTGCATTATCAGATGTGGTTAAAAATGCTGACAAATATGGCATCAAACTAACTCCAATCAGTAATGAACCGCATATTGCTGTGGTTGATACCCAAAGCCAGATTGACCTTAAACTTGCGGCAGATTTAGCCAATATGCCAGTTAAAGAATTAAAAGCATTAAACCCAGGTTTAGATCGCTGGGCAACATCACCTGATGGCCCTAATACATTGGTGGTGCCATTTGATAAAGCGGCGCAGTTTGAACAAAAACTTGCAAACCTTGATCCTAAATCAAAATTGAACTGGCATAGATACCAAATTAAATCTGGCGATACCGTAAGCCATATTGCCAAGCGTTTTGATACTTCGGCTTCTTTTATTCGTTCAAGTAATGGCCTGAAAAATAATAATATTAGAGCCGGAAAGTACCTTATTATTCCAGTTCCTGCTGAAGGCGCAAACCTCACAACTGAACAGTTATTAGCACAAGCAAAACCAAGCTCAGTTAAGACTAAAACTTACACGGTTAAATCAGGCGATTCATTATGGGTCATTGCCAGAAAAAATGATGTCAGTGTTGATGATTTAATTCGCTGGAATCGTCTGCCTAAAAACGGCACTTTAAGCATTGGTAAACAATTAAAGATTGGCGCAGTATCAAGTAGCAAAAACAATGCAGAAAGAACCGTTAATTACAAAGTTCGCTCTGGGGATTCATTGGCTAGAATTGCCAGTAAATTCAACGTTTCAGTCAATGATTTGATCGAGTGGAATAGACTTCAAAACAGTAAGTATATTCAGCCAGGACAGATGTTAAGATTGATTGTGGATGTCACCAAGGTCAATGCGTAGTGAGTCTATAAGCTAACTTCTTAGCAATTTCGCAGTAAGTATTTCGCGACTTAAAACAAAAAACGGCAAGGTGATCCTTGCCGTTTTTTATTATATACCGATTTTTAAACTTGATGTAATCAACTCATCTATACCAAGTTTAAAGCAGTACAAGATCCAAAGTCTTGGTTAACATGATCCCTTGGATATTTTTACTTATGATAAAAATAGCCGCTGACTAAGCCCAAGTGGGCTTAATCACATCATTAAAAACCTAATTTCTTAAATAACTTACCTTTGAGTTTATCGGTTTCATCTTTAAGTTTAGAATCTAATAAAGCACTGGTATCGATACCAAATTTAGGATCTTTCATGCTGCCGGTTATGGTAAGCGGAATGTCCACGCCAGCTAAGGCATCTTCACCACCCTGACCCGCTAATGAGCCCACCACTGACGTCGTTAGCTTATAGTCCACAGTTTCATTATCAATATTGGCACTGCCATTACCGCTAAGGCGAATGAGTGGCGACGCCATAGCTAAGTCTGGGTTAGTCGCAACAGCATTTTTCAAACTAAAACTACCGGTTAAACTAGTAAAATCAGTTTTAAGTTCTTCAGTATTTTTTGCAGATAAATCCCCTTTTAACTTATCTTGAGCACTACGGATCATTTGCGGGATATTCACTCCGTATAACGAGCCATCGGCAATTTCGAAATTACCCTGTGCCAGCAGGTTTTTCTTTAAGTTATCTGGAATTAAACTTTTACCAGAACCAGAAATTTTAAAATTTGCCGCACCTGAGATTAAATCAATATCCGCCGCATCTTTTAACAGTGGTCTAAATTGCACACCTGTTAATGTTTCATCGAAGCGGTAACTAGCTACTTTCTGACGACCATCGAGCTGTGCTGTGGCTTTAATACTACCTTCATATAAATTCGCAGAAAACTGAGTTAAATCGGCAACGCCATCTTTGACCTTGGCTTTCATTACCCAGTTTTGAGTGAGTAGGTTTGCGACCTTGATTGATTTAACCGTCATGCCTAAGGTTAAATCAATGGTTTTTAATGCGGACAAATCAGGCTCTACAGCTGGCTTGCTCGCTGCAACTTGTTCAGTGTCTTCTGCTTTAGCTTCGGTCTCTGATGGCGGCAGTAATTTATCAACATCGATATCACCGACATCTAATTGCAGGTTAATTTTAGGGATTGTGGCGCCGTAATTGACTGAAACATCGCCAGTGGCGCTTATGTCCATCGCTGACAATTGTTTTATAGCAACATCTAATTTTTTAGCATCTAAAGCCACATTAATATCAGTAATCAGCTGGCTGCTAACACTTTTATTAGGGATAGCCTCACCGGTCACATCAGTATTAATGGTTAAATCAGCCATAATAACCTGAGTCAAATCTTCACTAATGGTCAATTGACCATTACCAGAACTTGCCAGCATCATATCAGGCATTTGTGCAGTAAATTCATAAGCAAAGTCTGCAGCGTTTCCTAATGAAAACTCACCAAGGGTTAAACTATTTAAACTAAATATTTGTTTGGTTTCTGCCGCTTCATCAATTACGTTGATGGTGGTATTGGTAATAGACACGCCGCCGATTTGTAAACTTTGCAATTCGAGTGTATTAGCTGATGATGCTGGTTCTGACGCGGTTGTGGTTTCAGGTGATGCAGCACCGCCCAAACCATCAAAGCTGGTTGAACCGTCTTTTTTAGTGACGATATTCATAGTCAAACCATCAAGGGATAATTGTGCAATTTCCACTTGTTGGCTTAAAAGCGGCATTAATGCCACACTGGCGACCGCTTGGTTTACTTCAACTAATGTACTTGGAGAAAAGTTCTCAGGGTTGGATAGTGAAATGCCACCGAGGTTAATCCCAAGTGTCGGGAAAAAGCTCCAACTTAAGTCTTGGCTAATGACAAAATCACGGCCAGTTTGCTTTTTAACGGCATCCACAATTTGTGGTTTAAAACTATTTGGATCAAAAAATACCGTTAAATAAATAACCAGCAATAAGATTACGCTAGCGACTATAGCTAATAGCCATTTAAGTGCCTTCATGTTTGCATCCTTGTAAGCAAATTGATTTTTAATGTAAAAATAAATTAATTCATCTAAGTTTAGCTTAATACTGCTAAATCTAAAGGTTTTTCAGTAACGGCTATGCCATTTTCATCGGCATAGATCATCATGGCAGGTTTTACTGAGACACCGGCAATCTCGATATTTATATTCACAAGGCCAACATCTTTTTTTTCTGTTTTAATGGGATTAGCACTTAGCGCCTGCACACCAATACCAATGGTCGACAATGTGCCCACATCTCTTACCGCACCAAAAATGATGATACCTTCCCATTCATTATTGGCCGCCGACTCCACAATCATGTCTCCTAGCAAAGCACGCCGACACACGCCGCCGCCATCGACCACTAACACTTTACCTTTACCAGCGGTTGCTAACGTTGACTTCACTTTAGAGTTATCTTCAAAACACTTAACCGTAACCACTTCACCATAAAATATCCGTTTGGCGCCGTAACTTTGCCAATTGGCGGGTATCAAGGTTAATTCAGAACCATAGTGGTCAAATAAATCAGGTAATAAATCTAGCATTTTGCACATCCTGTACTAAAGTAAATAAATTAATGTTTAATATAAACGTCATGCTCTATTGAAACAAATCATTAATCTGAATAAACTATCAATAATGCTCTGTTACTATTCATGGAAGATAGAGAGTACCCATGCTTAATAGCATTCATTTACTCATAATCCTAAGTAGTTATCCATATGACTGATATTAATTTACAAAATGTAATTAACGCCTTTGATGAATTAGATTTCGAAAATAGAACAACTAAAAGTCTTGAAAGTGCCCGCAACAAATTGCAAATGAAAACTTATCTTGACTCTCTTGATTACAGTTTACGTCGATTAAACATTTTAAATGAAGTCGTTTCAGAAATGGTTGAGCAAAAAAAATCAGCCTTAAAGAAGCAAGAGCAAGTTCAAACCTACAAATCTAAAGTCATACAACTGTCTAGAGAATATCGTATTTCTTACCAAGAAGTACTTGAAATCATGATTTCAATCAAACAAAAATAAATAGTCTAGAACCCAAATTAAATAGTAAAATCTTCATACTAAAAGACTCAAGTTCAACACAAATTGATACTCTAACTATTTTTATTGGCTGATTTAATTGTCCAATCTTATAATCGCATTACTTTATATCTTTTTAGGTTTACTTGGTGGTAAGCCTAAATTGTTTATAATCCGGCTATGTAAATAATTTATATTTTAAATCTACCCAAAACTAGCTTGCATAACCAAACCTACAAAAACCTTATCGCTATTCGAAGGTATATGTTCATTTTGATTTTTACTTTTCAAACAAAACCTCTTCACTGCGGGTTAAGTTGGTACTTGGCTTAGCAAGAACTGCCCTTTCCCCTCTGTGGTTGCTACTATTTGAATGATGCTTGATAAATATCGCCAATGAATCCTTTAATGTCATTTGGGATATCGTCCACTTGGTCTGCCTATCACGGTGCCACAATGGGTTGAAAAATAGCAATTTGAATTGAGAAAAGCCCCTTTAATTTTGAATTTCAAATGTATTAAAACCGTTTTAGCTAAACTGGATACACTCTATTTCTGCCGTGACCTTTTGCTAAATAAAGATGGGTATCTGCTTGTTTATATAATGCCTCAATTGTAGTGATTTCTTGGGTCATTTCAGCGACACCGATACTGACGCTTGTATCAATCAAAATGGTATTATAAAGGAAATCTTTACTCTCAATGATAATTCGTATTTTCTCAGCAATACGCTTGGCATCATTCATTGATGTATTGTTGAGTAAAATAGCGAATTCCTCACCACCAATTCGTGCGAAAATGTCGCTTTCTCGCATGCTGCTTTCTAGGGTTCTAGCCAGTTCGATTAAAACAAAATCACCTGCTTGATGGCCATAATTATCGTTCACTTTTTTAAAGTGATCGATATCAATCATTAACAGTGAAACGCTAGTTTGTTGTCTTGAAGCAATCGCCATTATCTTTTTGGCCATTTCAAAAAAATAACGCCGATTATATATGTTAGTTAGGTTATCCATGATGGATAACCTACGAAATTCTTCGGCACTTTTTTCTACATCCTCGTGGGCTTTTATGCTAGATATTCGACTATCTAACATTGATTTTGACAATAAAATGGTTGCAGGAATATAGCTAACAATAAACGCCAATAAAGCAAAATGTTGGTATTCACCAAAATAAAGCATGATAGCAATCTGCGGCGTTATCATTAAAATGAAAAACACCAAATAGGCTTTAAAGAAAGACGACATCGATAATGTTGCGGCTGTAACAATTCCGATAATTAGAATAAAACCGACAAACTCAAACGGTTGACGAGCATAAATTATTAACATCACCGATGATGCCGTCCACATAAAGGCTTGAAATACATTAAGCGCGATAAAAATTACTTCATCATTAGCGAGTCTTTTTCCATCTTCTTTTTCTAAATGCTTTTCAAACATTTTTGCATTATAAACTCGGCATATTGCTAAGAGAATTTGTAAACAAAACCAAGTCATCAAAATATTAAACGGAATGAAGATGTTAAATACTAAGGCGTAAGTAATAGAGACAATCAACATCGCAACCATGGCTCTGGGTGTTTGCTCGGCGACATTTTGTAAAAGTTTTGCAGGAACGTTAGACATACATATCCTAATTCAGCACAATTTGACCCTAGTAAACAACTCATTAATCGATTTTAATAGCTTGAGATAAACGAATATTTTAAGAGACTGCATACTTATTTTAACTTTCTTAAAAACTATCAAATACAGTTAATTAGATCGTTATAATAAATAATAGGAATCATCGCCTGAACTGTCTAGCTGACCAGTGCACTTTATTGGAAATCATTAAATAATCATGTGCTAGACGTTATTTAGCGCACAATTGACACGTTGATTGAACAACTCATCAGCTAGAGAAAATGCCTACCTTATGTCAGAAATCCCCTTTGATTTACTCTGGAAGGCAAAGTCAACATCTTTAAATAAGATGCAAAAGCTGCATTTATTTCACGGACAGCCTTAAGTGGTTCTAATAAGAAGACAGTCAGTCTCAGATGGCGGACGTATTAGACCTTGTTGAAAATGAACTTGTTGCATTGTTATCACCTGTGCGGGCTATTTTATCGAATAAGTAAATAATACCTGTTGTTAACTCCACTAAAAACGCTATATTAATTATAATATTCTCAAATATGGATTGATAATATGCTCATACAAGACCTGCACATCATTCTCAAAGTAGCTGAATTTCGAAGTATTACTGCGGCTGCAAACAGCCTTGATATGCGTATGGCAACCGCTAGTGCTGCGGTCAAGCGTGTTGAAGCAGCATTAGGCGTTGAGCTATTTGTACGCACTACGCGCCAACTTAGGCTTTCCCCTGCTGGTGAGCGCTATTTACCTCAATGCGAACTGGCTGTGCAACTGTTAGACAATGCCCAGCAAAATGCTCAGGAAGATTTAGATGTACTAAAAGGTGAAATAAGAATTGCGCTATCTTCTGATCTAGGCCGTAATGTGGTTACCCCGTGGTTGGATGATTTTTTGCTGCTTTATCCCGACGTGGCTTTACGCAGTAATATCACTGACAGTAATATTGATTTTTATCGTGACTCTGTTGATATGGCGCTGCGCTATGGTGAGCCAAGCGATGCCAGTATGTATGGTTTTCGAATTTGCAGTATTCCACGAGTACTGTGCGCCACACCTAGCTATTTAGACAAAAATGGCGCCCCTACAACGCCAGATGAACTCAAAAATCACAATGGGCTGTTTTACCAGTTACAGGATATTGTTCAGAACGAGTGGCGCTTTAGTCATCAAAACCAAAGCCATAAAGTAAAGCTTAAAGGTAATCGTGCATCTAATGACGGAGATTTGGTGCGGCGTTGGTGTGTGTCGGGACACGGGTTTGCGATTAAGTCATGTCTTGATATGGCGGATGATTTGCTAACTGGTCGTGTGGTAAACGTCATGCCGGAATATAAGCCAACTGCGACTGAATTGTGGCTTGTGTGCCCCAGTCGTCAGTCTATTACTCCAACAATGCGCCTATTACGTGATTATTTTAGAGAGAAAACCCAGCAGCTATTGTCTCAACTGGTTGCACATGGCGTGTTAAACAAACAAGATATTAAATAACATGCAATCACTATTAAGCTAACGCATTAAACTGAGTAGTTGAATCACGCTCTTTTAATTCAAACTCTAAAACATGGCGTAAATTTGAAAGGCTATCTGAAGTCACTTGATTCATTTGGCCAGAAGTCAGTAATGTGATAGCTGTTTCAGCCATCGCATTGATAGGTTGTTTCACTGTTGTGATATGTGGCCAAATCGTAGTAGCAAGCGGGGTATCATCATAACCGGCAACGCTTAAGTCTTTGGGTACATTTAAGCCTAAGGAATTGGCAACCGAAACAACTGCTGCAGCCATATCATCATTACTAGCAAATATCGCGCTTGGTCTATTTTCTCTATCTAATAGAGCCTTAGCAGCTCCTAATGCAGACTTATAGCTGAACATACCTTGCTCAATAAACTCTGGCGGAATGTTTAACTGTTTAGATCGCATTGCATCTAAAAATCCTTGATAACGAAGACGACTGGCACCAACGTCTGGGTGCCCTATAATAAAGCCAATGTCTTTATGGCCTTTATTGACTAACAAATTGGTCATATCATAAGCCGCTTGATAATCGTCCATACAAACAAAAGCAGATAAGGTTAACTCCACATCTGGTGATACTCGTACAAAAGGAATATTTAATACAGTAAGCTCTTTGAGAATCTCAATATTGTTACAAAAAGGCGGTAATAGAATAACGCCATCAACTCGTGTTTCTTCAACTAAATCACGTGTGATTTTTAACTTTTCTTCTTGGGTGCCTTCACACTCATCTACCACTAAATGATAACCTTGCTGGCGGCAACTTTTTAAAGCCGACATCATGAACTGACTAACATAACCACCTTCACTTGGGTTTTCGTAAAGTAAGCCAATTAAATAAGATTTAGAACTCGCTAAACGCCTAGCTGAAATATTGGGGCGATAGTTTAGTTGATCTGCCGCTTGCTGGACTTTCGCTCGTGTTTTGTCACTGACTTTTTCGTCCTTGTTTAACACCCTAGAAACGGTCATTTTCGACACACCAGCCATTAAAGCAACATCTTGAATAGTGATTTTAGTGCTTGATTTACTCTTATTAATTGGACTCATTAGGAAACTCATTTAAAAATAAGATAAATGTTACAAAGTTCGTAGTAACAATAATACCCTCAGAATAACAGATAAATTACTGATACTATAATCACTTATTCTTATTCATGCGTATTGTGGCAAAATCTATAATTATCACATTAAAACAGTCAATAAGGATCATCGAACCATCGTTATTAGCGACTAAAGCTGGTTATTACTCACACAATAAATTTATCGTGTTATCGATAACCTACATTTGATAATAATGTCTATAAATTATTACTATAAGCTTTTTAGCATCCAAACATCACAGCCACCGTGAATGGTACCAACAAGGGGCTTATCTAAATGTTGAAAGCCCATCTTTTCATAGAGTGTAATTGCCGCTGTCATTGAATTTAACGTATCGAGATAACATTGTTCAAAACCGTTTGCTTTTGCAAATGTAAGACATTGCTCAGTTAAGCGCTTACCTAAACCAAGCCCTCTCGTTTCAGGTAATAGAAATAATTTTCTTAACTCACAAATCTTGTTATCACCGTTGAACTTTGCAATACCTGCACCGCCTACCACTTGATTATCAACACAAGCAACCAAATAAATGCTGCGGTCTTTTGCATGATAATATTGGCTCATATGTGCCACTTCAGCATCTGATGGGCCAAAGCCTTCGCCAATTGCACCAAACTCTTTGCCAACCGATTCAATGATGGCTGCCACTTGTTGATCTTGCTGTGAAATTATTGGTTCAATTACAATTTTCATAAACTTTTTATGTTACTTAACAGGCCGGTATTTAAACTAGATTATCAAATAAATCCGCAATAAAAGACATTACATTTGTTCAGGCGTAAATCTTTGCTCTAATTGCCTCTATATGCTTCTGAAATATATGTGAATTTTCTAATGTTATGGTAGGTTAACAGAGTTTCCCCTCAAATATGGCCGCAGCAACGGCCTTCTATTTCATGATTGAAGCCTATTGTTTATCGTTTATCGTTTATCGTTTATCGTTTATCGTTTATCGTCGAACTGTGCCATTTTTTCATCAGGCTGATATAGGTAATGCAACATGCGAAGTGCAATAAGCATGAGAGAGATTGTTTGTCAGTCTATTAGATAAACCGCTGAAGCTGAGCATGTATCGCCACAGTCAATCGCGTTATTACATAATAATATAGGTGGGTGTTCTATAAGCAGGATAACTGACATGGACTTTCTGATTAATCTATTTCTTGATTAGAAATAAATACACAACATGAGACAAGTAAATTAAACACGAACTAACAAATATTGCTTAGGCAGCAACGACATGCCTAGATTTCTTTAGGGGATTTAAGCGATTGTGCATAACTTTAATGGTATCAAATTGCTGTAAAACTTTAGATTCTGTTAAAGGGCACTCACTTGATAACACCATCACTAACGCTGCCTGCAAGCTGTTTTCAACCACTAGAACTAAAACAGAGGTTCCATTGGCATTTAACGAAAATAACTTACCTACTTCGCAATAAACACATTCTTGACTGATTTCAAAAAACCAAGATTTTGGCATTTGCGGCTTAATCATAAAATGAGCAGCTGTTGCATTTAACGCTGTTTGAACTACTGCAGCATCGGACATTTTTAACGCTTTAGGCAGACTTTCAAGTAGCTTTATATAGAATTTAGCATGATCCACACTAAATTCTGACGTCATTAATGCATCAGGGATAAGAGATTTGGTTTTATATGGGGTTAAGAACTCCATTTCGGAACCTAATGAAATACTTAATTGCTTAAAAGTTTCATTATATTCCCACTGCCAGTCCTTATTTGGCATTAATAACATTTTTAAATACCTACTTTAACAATACAATCTGATAATAGTTTATATTTCAGACAATATCAAAATATTATTTAAAAACTTTGATATATTTATCATTAAGTTATAACGATCGTAAGATCGTGATTGCGATCGCTATAACTTGATTAGATCTGATTTATTGGATCAAAAGACTAATTTTTAGATCAACTTATATTATTTAGCTTTATAAGCATTAACAATATCGTTTATTAAACCCGGACCTTGATAAATAAAGCCAGTGTATATCTGTACCAATTCTGAACCTACATCAAATTTAGCTAAGGCATCTTCGGCACTATTTATTCCACCGACGCCAATAATCGGGATCTCACCGTTCAAATATCCCGCTAATTGTCTGATCACTTGAGTAGAAAGATCCGTCAACGGCTTACCACTTAAGCCACCCGCTTCGTTAGCATTGTCTAAGCCAACAACCGCATCACGGGTTAAAGTGGTATTTGTCGCAATCGCTCCATCAAATTTACTTTTTAATAGCGATTCAGCAATCTTTTCAATTTCTTCAGAGGTTAAATCCGGGGCAATTTTTAGTGCTATTGGTACATACTTATTGTACTTTTTAGCGAGTTCTGTTTGTTTTTCTTTTAATGAAGATAGTAAATCGTCTAATAACTCACCATATTGCAGCGTACGTAGACCTGGAGTATTAGGTGATGAGATATTTACCGCGATATAATCCGAATATTGGTAGACTTTTTCCATGCAGATTAAATAATCATTCTTACCTTCATCTACTGGGGTATCTTTATTTTTACCAATATTTACACCAACAATAATATCGGATTTCTTCGCCATTAAATTTCTGACTAAATTATCTACACCTTTATTGTTAAAACCCATTCTATTAATGATTGCTTTTGCAGGTTTTAAGCGAAATAAACGCGGTTGTTCATTACCCGGTTGTGGACGAGGCGTTACCGTACCGACTTCAATATGACCAAATCCCATCGCATGAAATGCATCAATTGATTCGCCATCTTTATCCAATCCAGCAGCCAAGCCAACTGGATTTTTAAAATTAATGCCCATACAAGTCACAGGCGCTGAGGCAACTTTTTGACTGTAAAATAGGTTTAAAGGGTTGTTTCCAGTATTTTTTAAACTTCCGATAGCGATATTATGCGCGATCTCTGGATCCATCTGAAACATTACTTTTTGTGCAACTTTATAAAAAAACATGCTTTCTCCTAAACCTAAAAAAAGCCCCGGCTATCGCCAGGGCTCGTTCACTTATTATAAATAATTATCTCGGTCCTTCGCAATGAAGGATCAATAAATTAAGTTCTCGCAGTGCCACTGAGAATTTTGCAAAATCATGGCTTTGAGACACCTTAAATTCAGTCAGTAGGTTAAACCAGCGTTCTAACAACTTTTGATTATTATCAATCCACTGGTTAATGATCACATCTGCATCGCAAGAGTCTGTACAGGCTCGAAGGACTGTAGAGCTTAATGAGCGCTGTTGCCAATCTAACTCTTCTCTGAAGGCTGCGCGGGCTAATCCTTGCCAATGATTGGACACTGGTTGAATACTAATCTGTTCTAAGAACCAATGTAATTCAACTTTTGCACCTAATCTGAAATACGTTTCAGCAACCAGTTTTACTGATTTGTCCTCAAGTTGGGCAATTTGAGCAATATCTAATGCTGAGAATAAGGTACTCATTTTAGCGATAACATGCGCTAAAGACTCTGGTACTTGCTGTTCCTGGAGTAATTTAATTTCAGTTGAAATAGCCATAACTTCTGCAGAAATCATATATTGATCAACATTAGCTTTTAATTCATCAAACACAGGTTTGAAGAATGCTACAGTTTGCTCAATATTTTCACCTTTCTTGCGGTGACGAATTAACCAGCGACACGCTCTGCGCATGTTACGACGTAATTGGTGCAACATTTCACTTTGAACGTCAGCAGACACAATTCCATTAAGCTTAGTAATTGACTGTGTTAGTTCAGTTAAGCTAAATATTTCTCGAGCCATAGTGTAGCAAATTGCCGCTTCAGCAACTGAGGCACCGGTCTCATCTTGCATACGCTGTACAAAGTTAAAGCCCATATCATTAACCAATTCATTGGCTAATGAGGTTGCAATAATTTCACCGCGCAAAGGATGCGAAATCATCTTATCTGCATATTTATCTTTCAATTGCTGCGGGAAATAGTTCGTTAGCAATTTACTTAAAAAACTATCTTCAGTGATTTCAGCGGTGACCAATTGCTCTTTTAGGACCATTTTGCCATAAGCAACCAATACTGATAGCTCTGGACGAGTCAGTGCACGGTTATTTACTAAGCGATCGGCTAACTCATCATCTGTTGGTAAAAATTCTAGGGCGCGATCTAATTTGCCATCTTTTTCAAGATATTGAATGTATCGGATATGCTCTTTTAACTGAGCAACACCATGTGCCAGAGTCACAGAAATGGTGCGGGTTTGATCGTTACAGTCTTGCAGAACAATCTCACCGACTTCATCTGTCATTGACTCTAACAGACGGTTACGCTGTTTAACCGTAAGTTCACCATCTGCAACAATAGTATTAAGTAAGATTTTGATGTTCACTTCGTTGTCTGAACAATCAACCCCACCGACATTGTCAACAAAATCAGTATTGACTCGGCCACCATTGGCTGCAAATTCAATACGACCCAATTGGGTTGCACCTAAGTTGCCACCTTCACCAATGATTTTAGCGTTGAGTTCATTACCGTTGACTCGAATAGCGTCATTAGCACGATCGCCAACTTCAGCATGAGTTTCAGTCGTCGCCTTAACGTAGGTACCAATACCGCCATTCCAAATTAAATCTACACGCATTTTTAGCAATGCTTGCATGAGTTGATTTGGCGTCATGGTGTTTTCGGTAGTATCCAGCATCAGCTTGATTTCTTTAGTCAATTTTAATGACTTAGCTGAACGTTGGAATACTACCCCGCCTTTTGACATTAGCTTGGTATTGTAATCTTCCCAACTTGAACGCGGTAAATTAAATAAACGCTCACGCTCGATATAACTGGTTTCAACATCTGGATTGGGATCGATGAAGATATGCATATGGTTAAATGCCGCCACTAACTTAGTATGACGGGATAACAACATGCCATTACCAAATACATCACCAGCCATGTCGCCAATTGCCAGACAGGTAAAGTCGGTAGTTTGACAATCGATGCCTTCTTCACGGAAGTGACGTTTGACAGACTCCCAAGCCCCTTTGGCGGTAATGCCCATTTTCTTATGGTCATAACCATTACTGCCGCCAGATGCAAATGCATCACCTAACCAAAAGTTGTATTCAATGGCGATTTCGTTGGCAATATCGGAGAATGTTGCAGTGCCTTTATCGGCTGCAACCACTAAATAGGCATCATCTTCGTCATGACGAACCACATCTTTTGGCGGTACAACATTGCCTTCGATGATATTGTCACTGATGTCCAATAACCCGCGAATGAATAAGCGGTAACACGCTTGCCCTTCGTTAAAGAAGGCTTCACGGCCGCCGTCTGTAGGCAGCTGCTTACACACAAAACCGCCTTTTGCACCAACAGGAACAATCACGGTATTTTTAACTTGTTGCGCTTTGACCAAGCCTAGTACTTCAGTACGGAAATCTTCACGACGATCTGACCAACGTAAGCCACCACGAGCGACTTTACCACCACGCAAATGCACCCCTTCAAACCTTGGTGAATACACAAAGATTTCAAATTTTGGCAATGGACGCGGCATCTCAGGAATATCTTCAGGTAAAAACTTGAATGAGATATAAGGTTTAACATCAACATCGTTAATCGTTTGATAGAAGTTGGTACGCAGCGTTGCGTTAATCAAATCTAAGTAACGGCGAATAATGCGGTCATCATCAAGGCTAGAGACATCTTCTAGGCGTAAATCGATTTGCTCATAAAATTTACTGAGAGTGCGGGTTTTAAGTTTAGGGTTAAACTTACGAATAAACATTTTAACTAATAAATCAGCAATTTGCGGATAACGATTAAAGGTTTCTTCGATATATGATTGGCTAAATGTTGCATCTATTTGACGCATATATTTGGCATAAGCACGTAAAATAGATACTTCACGGCCAGTAAGGCTGGTTGCCAACACCATGCGGTTAAAGCCATCATCTTCAAGTTTCTTTTGCCATACTTGAGATAACGCATTTTGGAATCGATCTTGGCTATCTGCCAAGTTTTCAATTGCTGCGCCCTGCACCATCATTAAGAAATCAAGGATCCAATAGGTGGCACCATCTTCAGTTTTCACTTCATATGGACGCTCATTGATGACCCGTAATCCAAAGTTTTCTAACATTGGCAGTACATCAGACAGATGTATCGGTTCATCTTTATGGAACAACTTTAAACGTACTTTATTATCATTTAAGGCTGTTTCTTGCGGCTGATAAAATAGCATGCCTAGTTTATGCTCGTCATTCAACGCTTCAAGGTGCTGAATATCGACCACGGCTGAACTCGGCAATACATCTTCTTTATAGCTTGGTGAAAACGCATTGAGGTAACGTTTAACTAAGCCAGTACCCGATTGCTCACCTAATGAGTTAGTTAATGAACTCTGTAATTTATCTTCCCAAGAGCGCGCCGCTTCAATTAGGTTTTTCTCAATAGCAGCCACATCGACATCCATATTATTATTATCAACTTTCACGATGTAGTGCGTACGCGCTAAAGTCGATTCTGAGAAATAAGTGGTAAATTCAACATCTTCAGTGCTGTTAAAATGCTGCGCTAAAATACGTTGAGTGTCTTGACGTAATTTAGTGTTGTAGCGATCTTTTGAAACATACACCAAACAGGACAAAAATCGGCCAAAACCGTCTTTACGAACAAATACTTTTAATTTGTCACGGTCTTGCATATGTAATACACCACGAGCAACGCTGGCTAATTCATCTTCTTTAGATTGAATTAACTCATCACGAGGTAAATTCTCAAGGGTATTCATCAACGCTTTGTAGTCATGTGAACGTGGTGCTAGACCTGAGCGCTCCATAATCCGTTCAACTTTTTCAGCTAACAGCGGTATTTCTCTGGGGCTACGGTTATAAAGATTGGACGCGTAAAGTCCTAAAAAGCGATCTTCTCCAATCACGTTACCTTTTTTATCAAAGCGTTTAATACCGATGTAATCCACATAAGCGGGCCTATGAACTCGGCTTTTAGTCGAGCTTTTAGTCAGCACTAACAGACTCTCATCTAGAGCTTCTTTTCTTGCTGACTGAGAAAGCGAAGACAGTAATAACCCACGCTCGCCGTTTTTATTAACAGAGCGGCTCATTAATCCTAAACTTGAATCTAAATCAGGTACTAACTCAACATCACCTTCAACACGCTTTAACTCATAATAGCGGTAACCTAGTAGGGTGAAGTGATGATTATTTAGGTAGGTTAAAAAGCTAATTGCTTCTTCTTTTTCACATTTCGCGCCTGGAAAAGGCTGCTTAGGTAATAATTTTACTGTTTCTGACAATTTGTCAGACATTTTTTGCCAATCAACGACTGACGACACCACATCAGCAAAAACTGATTCAAGTTCTTTACCAATGGCTTTAATATCGGCTTCACTGCTTTGGCGATCAATTTCAATCAAAAACACCGCAACATTTTCTGTGTTTTCATCAGCATCTTTAATAAAAGACACTTCTTTAACTAATTCTTTTTCACGCACCAACGCCATTGGTGTGTGCAGCATCATATGAGCAGTAATCCCCATACGATTTAACGCCATAGCAACTGAATCAACCAAGAATGGCATATCAGGCTGTATAATTTCGATAATACTATGACTTGACTGCCAGCCATGTTTTGACTGACTTGGATTAAATACCCGAATGTGGGTATTGGTTGCAGCAGATTTGTTTAAGGCATTCCAAAGACTTAATACTGCGCCATACAAATCGCTGTCATTACGAGCGTTTAAGTCGTCTTCTGACATATGGGCGTATATACAATGGGCAAATTGCTCAACTTGTTTTGCTTGAGTATTAGGGATTTTTTTATGAATTAAATTGACTACATTTTCTAGTAGTACTGAAGGCATTGCATCTTTAAAGGCCATGTTGCAGTTTCCTTAAGCGTTTATGGCAGCGCTTTTATCATTATATTGGATGCTTCGGCTTGTTGATCCCGTCTTAAACTGAGATCTGCCGCAAAGTTTATTACTAATTTCATGCTATTTCGAGCTAAATTTTAGTGGTAGATCCTCTAAAACCCTTGTTAATTCAAGAATTATAGTCACTAATTGACCAATCAAGCGTTTAGATAGACTAACTATGCAAAAAAAAAAAGGAGCTAAGCTCCTCTTTAATTTATAAACCCTTTAACTTACTTGGGTTTGCGCCAGAAAACGGCTGATAATGCGGGCAAAATAATTATCGCTCCCAACATATTTACTAAAAACATGAATGTTAATAAAATTCCCATATCCATTTGGAATTTCAGCGCAGAAAAGAACCAAGTACTCACACCGATGGCTAAAGTAAGCCCGGTAAAAATAACCGCACTGCCTCGCTCAATTAACGCTTCAAAATAGGCTTGCTGCACCGCCATGCCATTGTTGAGTTTACCTGCCATAGTCGAGAGAATATAAATACCATAATCAACACCAATACCAACACCTAATGCAATCACCGGTAAAGTGCTCACCGCAAGGCCGATATCAAGCCAAGTCATTAATGCTTGTGCTAATGTCGACACCACATATAACGGCACAATCACTGCTACCGTCGCTTTAAGTGATTTGAAGCTAATTAAACATAGGATAAATACAGCGCCATAAACATAAATCATCATAGGTAGCTGCGCTTCACTAACAGCTTCGTTAGTCGCAGCCATGACACCAACAGGGCCAGAAGCCAGTTTAAATTGTAATGTTTCGGTATTGAGCTTTTCAGCTACATCTTTGACTTTAGCAATCACCACTTCAATGGTTTCAGCCTTATGATCTTTCAAAAATAAGAAAATAGGCATCACCGAACAGTTGCCGTTTAATAAACCTGATGTCGTTGGTACTCGTCCTACCGCTTGCACTAAACTTGCTGTGGTTCTTGGCAATATTTGCCACTTAGGGTTACCTTCGTTAAAGCCGGCATTAACCTGCTTAGCCACTGACGCTAAACTGGCTGTTGATTCAACTCCCGGGGTATTGGCCACCATCCATTCGAATTGATCGATCTCAGCTAATATGGAATGATAAGTACAGGCTTCAGGGGTTGCTTCAACAATCACCGTCATATAATCAGTGGTAATTGAATAATTATCAGTAATATAAAAAGTATCTTGGTTGTATCTTGAATCAAGATGCAATGCCGGCGCACCGCCTTGAAGGTCACCTATTTTCATATTACTGGCTTGTTGCAAGCCAAAAGCATATAACAGTGCAGTACAAATCAGCACAATGACAGCATATTTAGGAGTGGCAAATTTAGATAAGCTACGCCAAATCCCTTCAATTTTATCTTTTTGCGCTTTATTCTCTTGAACCGGTTTGATGTTGGTGTAAGAAATAACCAGTGGCAATAAAATTAAATTGGTCAAAATAATAACAGCAACACCTAATGATGCCGATATCGCTAACTCTCTAATAATACCGATATCGATTGCAAGTAAGGTTAAAAAGCCAACGGTGTCTGATAATAATGCAATACCGCCTGGTACTAATAAACTACGAAACGCGGATGCAGCTGCAGCTTTAGTGGCTTGTCCATCACCAACACGGCGCCTAACCGCATTAATCATTTGTACCCCATGGCTTACGCCAATTGCAAACACCAAAAATGGTACAAGAATTGACATTGGATCTAAACCAAAACCTACTACTGTTAACAACCCAAGTTGCCACACCACCGCAATTAAGCTGCATACTAAAGGCAAAATCGTCAGCATTAATGACTTAGAAAATAAATAAACCATCACAGCTGTGATTGCGATAGCAATCAAGAAAAACAGCAGCACGCCCTTAGCGCCTTCAGCTACATCACCAGCCATTTTAGCAAAACCAATAATATGGATTTTGATGGTATCGGTTTCATATTTAGCGCGTAATTCATTTTCAAGTTGCTGAGCAAATTGAATCGTATTTAACGGCTTAAAAGTAACATCCTTTTCAGCGCCTTCAGATGCGGCCATTTCTTCATCTGTTTTTGCTACAAACTCCATTAACTGCGCCGTTAACATAGCTGATGAATAATCATTGGACACTAAGCGGCCAACAATACCGGCTTTTTCGATATTGTCTCTGACAGTATTTAAGCCATATTCATCATTACGAAAGTCAGCAGGAATAACCGGCCCACCAGCAAAACCATCTTCAACGACTTCGGTAAATCGAGTCGAAGGTGAATACAATGACTTAACTTGAGAGCGCTCAACCCCAGGAATGAAAAAGAGTTGATCATGTACATTTTTGAGGGTTTCAAAATACTCTGGGTTAAAAATATTGCCGCTGGTATCTTCCACTGCCACCATGATCCTATTCGCACCACCAAAATCTTTTTGATGCTTGGTATAGGTTTTCATGTATTCATGATTTAATGGAATATTCTTACTAAAAGCGGCATCCATTTTTAATTGGCTAGCTTGGTAACCTAGAAAGAAGGTAATTAATATAAATGAAAATATTACCCACATCCTGTGTCTAAAGAGGTAACTTTCGAATCCATTGACCAGTTTTTCTAACATCTTATCGGCCCTATTATTGTTGTTTTATTTATAGTTATCATTTTGTGATGTTTACTTAAGTTGAAATAAGCCTTTAGTACCTGCAAACCAAAGTTCGCCTTGGTTGTCACTGGCTACAGCAACAATGTTTTCACCTTGTCTACGAGCAATGACCTTAGCCTCAAGTTCGTTATTAAGTTGGATAATCATGCCAGCATTACCCACTAGGTATAGTGAGCCATCAGGGTTGATAAAGGCGTTATGTATTGTTGACTTGACCGGTAATTCAATTTCACTCCATTGTGAAAATTGTTTATCGGTTACAAAAACATGTCCACGAAGCCCCATCAAAAAGATATTGCTATCTGTTTCAATGGCATTAAACATTGAACCGTCATAAACAAAATCTTGTGCACTAAAGGTTTTACCATTATCAATTGATGTGGCCACTAGTCCAAGTTCACCAACCATTAATAAACTATTGTCAGCTAATTGAATAATGCGGTTAAAATGAGGTAATAGTGCGGCACGTTCAGATAAATACAGCGCTTCATCTTCAGCTTTTAAATCCGCTAAATAACCAATATCTTCTTCGAATAATAACTCTTCATGGAATTCTTCTTGCCAGTTTTGACCGCCATCCTCGGTGCGATAAAACAAGCCATATGCCCCAACCGCTATACCGTTTTTATCATCAAAAAATAAGATATCTAATAACGGCTTTTCAATTTCAAATGACTGAAATTGTAAGGCCCAAGTTAAGCCACCGTCTTGGGTATGAATGATGGTTGCATCATGACCCACGGCCCAGCCTTGCATCTCATCGAGGAAAAATACTTTGGTTAAGTGCGCGATAACAGGCGTAGTCACTTGTTGCCATTGTTGTTGTTTGACTAATACATGGCCACGTTCACCAACAGCAACTAGCTTATCGCCAGCGTTAGCAATATCTAACACTAAAGATGATTGAGCAAGGGGTTGGAGTTGAACGCTGAGCGGATCAAATTGAACATTTGCGGATGCAACACTGAAAAAACAGCTAAGGCTGATTACGGCTACATTGCGAAGTGTGCGAAACGACATACAAACTTCCTTAAGAATAGCTGGGGCGCATGATGCGCCCCATAAAGGTCTTAGCGAATACCTGCGCGACGAAGCGCATCAGGTGTGAAATTAGCTTCAGAAAGCTTGGCATCAAAATTATACATGCGGCCTTCGTTATCTAATCCCATAGCCAAGTAACGACGAGATTGTAAATCGTGGAAAATTTCTAACGTACTCCAATGAGTTGGAACTTCATAGTAGTTGATAGAATGTGCAGTACCTACACGATAAAGCTCATCACGGTTATCATACATATCGGTCAACGATACTTGCCATGAATCTTCATCAATATAGAAAACACGCGTTTTATAGATATGACGCATACCATCTTTAAGGGTTGCTTTTACTTCCCAAACACGGTGTTTTTCCCAACGAGCATACTCAGGATTGATATGACCAGGTTTTAATATTTGATCATATTCAAGTGCATCAGAATGAAGTTTGTAATCATTGTAAGGGATATAAACTTCTTTCTTACCAACGAGTTCCCAGTTATAACGTACTGGAGAGCCATTGAACATATCAAAATCATCTGTGGTTCTTAGACCATCTGAAACAGTACCCGGCGTATCAAAAGCAACGTTTGGCGCTTTACGAACACGGCGTTGGCCAGTGTTATAAGTCCATGCTTGACGAGGTAATGCTTCTTGATCCATGGTTTCTTTAACTAACAATGCAGTACCAGCAAGACGTGCTGGCTGACGAACAACTTGTTTAAAGAAGAACAAGGTATTAGTTTCAGCAAGCTTATCAAGTGTGATCTCTGGACGGCTATACTCAAAACGGATCTCTTCAGCGGTTTCGATCAAGGTGTAAGCGCCACCTTTTGTAGGCGAAGCTTGGCTACGATACGTTTCAACATCAACACCGCGGTAACGCAAAATATGGTTCCAAATAACCTCTAAACCAGTTGATGGGATTGGAAATGGCACACCAATAGATGCTCCACTCACGCCATTACCATTTGAAACTAATTCAGCGTTCAACGCATTAGCTTTAGTTGCATCATAAACATACTGAGGCACAGACGCTGTACGACGAGTCTCATATACATTCATTTTGTAGGTATCTGGATACAGTTCAAATAACTTCACCTGACCCGGTGTTAAAAACTCAGCATATTGTGCTTTGTTAGCATTGGTAATAGTAAATAACACTTTATCGTTTGGAAAAGGGTCTGGATGATGCATGCCCTTCTCATACCCAGCTGGTGCTGATGTAATCCCCTTATCCCATGCAGGGATAGAGCCATCAGCATTAGCTGCCATAACTGCCCCTAAAGGGGTTAATTCAGTACCTAATTTTGCAGCTTCGGCTTCTGATACTTTCGCCATCGCTACTGGTGCAGTCAGCGATAACATGACAGCAGCCGATAATATCGTCAGTTTCTTCATTATTATTATCCTTTTAGATCGAATACTTGACGTTGAAAGAGACATAATCTCTATCAGTCATTGCATTAGTTGTGCCTACGCCACCAAAGAAGCTGTTATAGGACACATCTGCCCCCCAGCGACTGCGATAGTCAAAGTTTAGACCAACAGCCACAGACTTACGCCCTTCAGTAAATAAGAACATTGGATCTGGTGTAATACCGTCAACATCGTGAGAGAAAATCACCCGCGGTGACATATTCACACCGGCAAAGACATTGTTAAAGTCAGCCTTAGCAACTAAACGATATCCCCAAGCAAAATCAGTAGGGAACGGATTAGTTTCAGGACCATCATGCAGTGCTTCGATAATGCCTGGCATATCAGGATTGCCACCAGAACGAGCTGTTCCTGGGCCATTTAAACGTAGCTCATCAAATCCTGGCATGTCATGGATCCACACGCCGCCAACCTCAGCGAGCATCACTAAATTATCTGTCCCCCAAGTTGGACCAAATAAATGGGTTAAAGTGAACTGAGCTTGAGTGGTATCAGATAAAATGAAACCATCAATAGTCTCACCGGGCTGTACGCCTTCGATTTGCGATAGGCCTTCTAGATCAGGACGAAGTCCTGCATTTGCAAGCTGCTCAGGCATACCAGCAAATAACAATTCAACATCATCAATTTGTAAAGGCTCATCAATACGATGAGATACTTCACCAGCTACTGAGGTGTCGCCCACTAAAGTGTTAAAACTTGCGCCATATAATTGAATATCTTCTGGGTAAACAATTTGTGCTTTAGTAAATGTTTCCATGCTTAGCATAAGTTCGCGGTCAATTTCACCGCCACTTGCAGCTAAACGGCCATAATCACGAGCCACAGCTTCACTGGTAAAGTTTGATGCTGTACCACTGATGATAGGGCGGCGACTATGGTAATTCATGTAATACAAGCCAAATTCAGTTTCACCGAAATTAGGCGCGTAATAACCTAGTTTGATACCATATTGGCCATCATCTGCAGGCTCTTCTTCATCCTGAATTAACGCAACTTTAGTTGCGTATGGCACCATATAAGCAGCGAATGCAGGGTCAAAATTAGCTGCAGCAGCTGCACCATAAAGTGAAGCATATTCAGACATTAAGAATTCAAGATTAATATCAGGGTTAGCGTTAAAACCTAACTGTGCATTTTGGCTATAACCGCCAAAACCAGCAAAATCGTTTGTCGCGAAGTTAGAACCAGGTGTTGGTACCCAAATTGGCTCCCAATCATATTGGTAATAAGCTTCAACGTTTAAATTTTCAGTTAGACCTAATGAAGCCCACACCATGCCTTGCGGACGAAATGCTTCTTTAAGCTCGGCACCCGGTGCATTGAGAATATTTAAATCGACTGGGTTAATCACACCAATACCATGAGGTATTAGGGTACTTTCACCCCAAGAAATAACTTGGTTACCCACACGGACTGATAATGGGTTTTTGCCATCATTTAAATCGAAATTACCGTATACAAAAGCATCTAATAAGCGAATGTCTTTACATTGCACTTCTGATGCGCGGCTATCTTCACACGGATCAAATTCTTTGCCAGTTAGCGGGTCATTAAAGTCATAATCACCATCGCTGATTTTAGTATCGTAGAAGTACATACCACGAACAAACAAACCGAAATTTTTATACTCTAGTGACAGTTCATGTAACCCTTTGAAACGTTCAGAGGTGGTATCCCCTTTCGAATACAGTAGGTTACTCAGGTCGTTGTTACTTGAGTAAGAACCTGCTTGGTCCCAAATTTGAGCCGTAGTATAGATGGGTGTTTCGCCAAAAGCCCCACCAAAGGCAGAGTAATTAGACCAATCCATTTGAGGTTGGTTGACCTTACCGATCTGTCCTTCCCAATCTCTATCAGACACACGCCAGCTAGCTCCGACAGTCCAAGTAGAATCGAAAGTACCGCGTACTTCTCCCCAATCAAATGAAACAGCATTAACGCTACTGCTCATCCCCAAAGTTAATGCCGACACCACCCCCAAAGCGAGTGCCGACTTGTTAAAGCGTCTTTTAACAATATTCATTTTGCTTCTCTCCGTAACCTGCCGGATTCGTTGTTATAGGATTTAAACCAACATTTTGTTAGCCTACAGGTAACACCATTGTTACAGCAATTAACATAGTTCGGCAAGTTCAAAAAAAAGAAAATTTATGAATGAATTGGTGCAGTTAGATGATTTTATGGGTAAAAAAAGTCAGACTGATTTGAATTGAATGGCTTAAATATATGAGCCGTGAGTAATCTTTAAATGTAATTGTTAACTTTCAATAAGTTAGAGGTGATAATTCCAGCTAATTTAACACTCTCTAATCAATCGACCGTTTTAAGTAAATACTCTAAATCTTGTTTAGTGAAATGAAATTACCTGAAGTATTAAGGCGTAAAATGAAACAGCCATGAATGCCGGAAGCAGTCACAAATGGTCTGAAATATTTACCATTGATGTGTAATACTTTGCCATTACGGTCCCGAACTTCGACGTTTTTCACTATACCTTGGTAAAAAGGTAGAAAATCATTGAAGCTAACATAGATTGAAAAGTAAAATTCCATGGTGACTCTATAAAACCCTATAAAAAAGCCCACAACAATTAATTAAATCCTTGTGGGCGTTAATTGTTAAAATGATAGTTAAGCTTGCTCTAACGCCTTTTCAACTTTCTCGAATAAATCTTTAGATAAATTCGGTAATGCTTTCAATCGCAGTAACGATGCTTTCATTAGTTGCTGACGGTTTTCGTCAAACTTGCTGAATTGAATAAGCGGAGTGATCATTCTTGCCGCTATTTGTGGGTTTAACTCGTTAAGCTTGATCAGTACATCAGTTAGATACTGGTAACCTTTACCTGAAGCATCATGGAATTGATAGGTGTTTGCCGCTACGAAAAATCCAATTAATGAGCGTACGCGATTAGGGTTATTGAAACTAAAACTTTCATGCTCAGTGAGCCCTTTAATAACCTCCAACACATCTGCGGTATTTTGCGAGGCTTGTAAGCTAAACCACTTATCCATCACTAGCGGCGTTTTTAGCCACTTTTGCTCAAAATCTTGCATTAATGACTGCTGACAAGTCAACTGGCCCGAGACTGCCGCTTTTAATGCGCCTAAGCTATCTGTCATATTTGAAGCTTGCTGATATTGGTTAATCACCAAGTCTTCATATTCAGAAGACACTTTAGACAACAAACTTAAGCAAATATTCTTAAATGCACGACTTGCTGCATTATCTTCATTAATCAAGCTACGATAGCGCGTTACCAGCTCGTCTAAACAAGACTCTGCGATTTCATTAACCACAAACTCTCTTGCAGCCGCCAAGGCATCTAAGTTCACTGTCTCTACTTGTTCAATTAATGCTGCAGCACTTGGGAATGCCAAAATCTCAGCCACTAGCGCTTTATCGATGCTTTCATCGAGGATAATTCCTCTAACAGCTTCAATGACTCTGGCATCTAAATGCATCGTTTCTTTCGCTTCAAGACTGGCGACGTTTTGCCACACGGCTTGGCTAAATAACCCAACAGATGCTTCCCAGCGAGCCACTTCGCTTGATGCGTAGCGCGTTAAGTGCACTAACTGATCAACATTAAATTGATAATCAAGTCTTACTGGCGCTGAAAAGTCTTGTAATAATGATGGAATTGGCGCTGACGCAATATTGTCAAACACAAAGGTTTCCTGTGCTTGTTTTACATCTAACACGGTATTAGCAACTGACTGACCTTGAGTATCGAGTAGCTCAATGCTGAACGGGATATGTAATACCTCCCCTGCAACACCGTTAGACATCACAGATTGTGCAACAGTCAGTGAATATTGCTTAGTCGCAGCATTATAGTGATCTGTTACTTTAAGCACCGGAGTGCCTGCTTGCCTATACCAGCGTCTAAATTGAGACAAATCGATTCCGCTTGCTGTTTCCATCGCGTTGACAAAGTCATCGCAGGTTACAGCTTGACCATCATGACGCTCAAAATAACACTTCATTCCTAGCTGGAATTTAGCTTCACCTAAAATGGTGTGCATCATGCGAATGACTTCTGCGCCTTTGTTATAAACGGTCACGGTATAGAAGTTATTCATTTCAATGACAGATTCAGGGCGAATAGGATGTGACATAGGTCCAGCATCTTCGGCAAACTGTTGATTTTTCATGACACGAATAGCTTGAATGCGGTTAACAGCGCGAGAACCTAAATCGGAACTAAATTCTTGATCTCTAAATACCGTGAGCCCTTCTTTAAGGCTTAATTGGAACCAATCACGACAAGTCACTCGGTTACCTGTCCAGTTATGGAAATACTCATGCCCAACAACGGATTCAATGCCATGATAGTCTTCATCTGTCGCGCTGGCGGTATCTGCTAATACATACTTGGTATTAAATACATTGAGGCCTTTATTTTCCATTGCACCCATGTTGAAAAAATCTACCGCGACTATCATGTAGATATCTAAGTCATACTCTAAATCAAAACGCGACTCATCCCATGCCATCGACTTTTGCAATGACACCATGGCGTGGTTGGCTTTATGTAAATTACCTTTATCCACAAATACTTGTAGCTTTACTTCTCTTCCACTACGGGTGATAAATTTATCTTCTAATAAATCAAAATCGCCTGCAACTAACGCAAATAAGTAGCTCGGTTTTGGGAAAGGATCTTGCCAACGAACAAAGTGGCGACTTTCATCAGCACAAGTGCCCTGCTCGACTAAATTACCATTACTCAATAAAAACGGAAACGCTGCTTTATCTGCTTCGATTCTGACGCTATAAATGGCTAAAACATCGGGGCGATCAAGGAAATAAGTAATTCGTCTAAAGCCTTCTGCTTCACACTGAGTGCAATAAGCGCCATCGGACATATACAAACCTTCTAGGCTTGAGTTAGCTTCAGGATCTTGTTTAGTCACAACAGTTAATTCAAACTCAGATAGCTCGGTGTCAATGATAAGCTCATTGCTGTCTACTTTATAGTTAGCTTTTTGACCGTTAATCAATACTGAGGTTAACTGTATTTGCTCACCGACTAAATGCAAAGCGTCTTTGTGCTCACCAACTCTTTGAACTTTACTCGTTGCAACGACCTGAGTTTCAGCACCTTTTAAGTCAAAATCTAATGCAATATGACTAATGGTAAATAAAGGTGATTTATAATCTTTAAGATGTTTTGCTTGTGCTTGAGTCATAGGTAATCCTTGAATAACACTGCTCTTGTTAGAGCTAAAATTCACTTAATAAAAAACGCGCTTAGAGCGCGTTTTTTTGGCACGAAATAAAGTTTACTTCACTGCGAGTTTCTTTGCATCAACCATATCTAAGGTGATTAATGCTGTTTCGTCTAAGAAAGCATCTGGCACAACTAACTCGTCTTCAGTTTCTTCGTCAGCCTCATTTGCTTGTGCCACTTCAGTTGCCTCAATGCTAGTATCTGCACCGTCTTCGATTTCTTCATCGTCATCTAAAGAGGCTAATGGTTCTAAACCATTTTTAACACGGCGTTCATTGGTTCTATCAAGTAAGCGCTTATCATCATCTTCACGGGAAGCGATTCGCTCACTTTCAACTAATGAAATGGTTTTATCATCATGATGCTTCTTAAATTCAGCGATATCTTCAAAGATATAGCCAAATTCAACGTCTGCTTTAATACGTTGCTGATGCTTTTCATCAAGCTTAGTAATTAGCTCTGGCTTGATATTGCCTAAGGTGCCGTATTGCGCGACAGGCACCTTGTCCCATGGCAGTGCATTCTTCTCTTCAGATTCACCATATTCACCCGGCTCTAATGCACTTGGGAACATAATATCTGGCGTCACACCTTTAAGTTGGGTACTGCCACCATTTATGCGATAAAACTTAGCAATGGTGTATTGCACGTGACCAATTGGTTTGTCGTACATGTCATAAATTCTGCCAAGGCTTTTGTGCTGCTGCACTGTACCTTTACCAAAACTAGCTTCACCAACAATTAAGGCTCTATCGTAATCTTGCAATGCCGCTGCAAAAATTTCAGACGCTGATGCACTATAACGATCAACCATGACAGTTAATGGGCCATCATATGCGCTCTTGCCATCATTATCGCGGTTTTGAGTAACTCGGCCGTTGGCATCACGAATCTGAACCACTGGGCCCATATCAATAAACAAACCGGTTAATAATGTGGCTTCTGTTAAGGCTCCGCCGCCATTGCGACGTAAATCAATGATAACGCCTTCAACGTTTTGCTCTTTTAATTTAACCAATTCTTTTTCTACATCAACTGACAAGTTCATGTAAAAACCAGGAATTTGAATCACACCGACTTTACGGTTGGCATAGTCGCCTTCTGTTGGCTCAATCACTTTTGATGTTGCTGCGCGATCTTCTAAACGAATTTTGTCGCGGATAATGGTCACTTCAAATGCTTTTGCATTGGCGCCACCTTTTTTAGGTAAAATTTGTAAGTTAACTTCACTGCCTTTTGGGCCTTTAATTAACTCTACAACATCGTCTAATCGCCAACCGATAACATCAACAATTTCACCGTCTTTTTGGCCTACGCCAATAATTTTATCTTCAGGTGATAATTTTTCACTGGTAGCAGCGGGGCCACCAGCAACTAAACTTTTAATAATAGTATAGTCATCATCCATTTGCAGTACAGCGCCAATACCTTCAAGGCTTAAGTTCATTTCCATTTGGAAACGTTCTGCATTACGAGGAGACAAGTAACTGGTATGAGGCTCTACCGTGCGAGCAAAGGCATTCATCACACCTTGGAATACATCCTCGCTTTGTGTTTGACTTAAACGCTTGATGGCATTGTTATAGCGCTTGCCTAATACTTCGACGGTTTCTTTCCAATCTTTACCAGCAAGTTTTAGATTCAGTGCGTCATATTTAACTCGTTGACGCCATAGCTCATTGAGCTCAGCTTCATCTTTTGGCCAAGCAGCTTCTTCACGATCAAACTCGTAAGCATCGCCGGCTTCGGTAAAGTCGAATTCTTTATCAAGTAAAGTAAGCGCATAAGCAAAACGTTCATAACGACGTTTTTGCACTAAGGAGTACATATCAAAGGCGGGTTCGATATTGCCAGATTTGACCATATCGTCAAACGAATGCTGATACTGTTTAAAAGTATCAACATCAGCTTGAGTTAGAACATTGCGACGAAAATCAAGTTGTTGCAAATATCTTTCGTAAATCAACTCAGAAAAAGCATCATCAAGTTCAAAGCGATGATAGTGAGAACGAGTAAATAAATTCGTTACCCTTTTACTTGCAACCTTGTGTTGAGGCTCTTGCTCAAGTTTAGGTAACTCGTTGATTTGAATCGTTGGTGTTATTGCCCAAGCCGAAAAACCGACAAATAAAGTGGCAATCGACGCAGCCAAAGTGAGTTTTCGCATCAACAAGTTACTCCTTAAATGATCACGATAATAAAATATGCTCTGCACGAACTTTTACGATTAATCCAGTATCTAGCTGTACATGGATATCTTCTTTCTTGATGTCAGTGATAACACCAGGTACAGGGTTTTGCCCTAACTTGACACTAACACGTTGTTTTTGTTTAAGCTCGTCAAATTTAGCAGCAACATAATTAATTTTAGGCGCTGCAGGTTTTGCAGGCTTAGCTGGACGGTCTTTTTTAACCGGCGCTTTAGCTGCAGGTTTTCTTGCTGGCTTTTTAGGGGCCGCTTTAGCCGCTACAGCTTGACGCTTAGCTTTGGCTTTTTCTTGACCTTCTTTCAACGTTTGTTGAGCGTGGTCAATATGTTCTTGCTCCAATTCGCCACAATCTTGACCGTCAAGATCGATACGTTGAACACCCGCTTTAACGCCTTTCAAGTAGCGCCAGCTGCTTGTATAACGTCTAAGTGCTACACGTAATTGTGTTTTACTTACTTTAGAATCATCAGCCAACCTAGCAGCTAAATCTTGAAACAACCCAATTTTTAATGGCTTAGTTTCACCTTCTGCAATAAAGCATAAAGGAAATGTTTCATATAAATACGCTAAAACTGCGTTGGTGTCGGTCAACTTGTCTGTTGATTCCATTTTTACTTCCACGTTATAAAAGGGACTGAGTCTCAGCTTTCTTTGCGAGTACAGTCGTTTATCTTTCGTTAAACAGATCTTGCTTAACGTTCAAATTAGCACTTCTTATTCGATTGCTAAAGCAATTGAAACATGCTTTAACAAATTAACTCACTTAGCTGTAATTTTACAGTAAATAAATTTTATCCATAGCAATGCGCGCTGTTCGGTATTATAAAGCTCATGGCAGCGATTGCGACCCGCAATTTGCTATATTTGGTCGCTAATTAAGCAAATAGGCAAGATTCAAAGCTTTTTACTAGCATTTCTAAGCCTTTTCTATCGTCTGTATCAAAACGATTCAATGATGGGCTATCAATATCTAATACCGCAACTACGTCATTGCCTTGGCGAACAGGGACTACAATTTCAGAATTACTGGCAGCATCACAGGCAATATGTCCTGCAAATTGATGCACATCTGCCACTAATTGTGTTTCATCATTTGCCGCTGCTGTGCCGCATACACCTTTACCGATCACAATACGTGTACAAGCAACTTTTCCTTGAAACGGACCAAGAACGAGTTGTTCTTCACGCTTAATATAGAAGCCAACCCAATTTATATCATCTAAGTTGTCATTTAATAACGCTGAAAAGTTTGCCATTCCTGCAATAAGGTCGTCTTCACCGGTCATTAATGCCAGTACTTGGCGGTTTAATGTGTCATAAAACTCAGCTTTCATTTTCCATCCTAAGTGAGGTTTTTATTATTCTGCAGCCGCTTTTTTAGTGGCTTTTTTGTTTGCTGTTTTGGGTGTACCCGTTTTAGGCTTTACGATCCCTTTTAATAAATTTGCAAGTTCATCCTTGTTAGATGCAAGATAAAAAGCAAGTTTTTCGACACTATTTTCCTCTATTTCCAGCTCAGCGCCAGAAATAAAAGGCACTAAGTTATCCGCAATGTCGAGCATTTTGTCGTAGGCGTCAGCTTCTTTCTTAGATGTAAACGTCATCTTCTCAACCCCTTCTCTTACCACGACAAACTTTGTTATTACAGCCATGATTAACCTCTTACTGTTTTTATATACAGTGCATAGAGTGTCATAGAACTAACTTCTGATGCAAGTATTCTGATTATTCTGGTATTATTAGGTTTTATTGTAACTTGATAAATAATATTTCCACTGTGTTTTTAATCAAAACAAAGCGTTTTTTATTATTTTATTGCTCATTAATATTTCACTACATGGACGGTTTTCCTTTATCTATGCCGAAAAGTCTTGACCCGAACACCATTATATTATGCCGCTCCTGTGACTTAGCCGTTCAAAAGCGCGCCTTACCGTCTAATGTTCGCGCGTTATGCCCTCGCTGTCATACGGCACTTTATGACGTTCCTTACTGCTCAATCAATGGCATGCTTGCCTTGTGTATCGCGGCATTATTATTTTATATTCCGGCTAACTTTTTACCCATCATAGAAATCAACTTTTTAGGCAGTGTGCGAACAACAACAGTTTTTGAAACGGCTGTGACGGTGTGGCTGCAAGGTTATTGGATAGTTGGCATCGCTGTGATGGCGGCAGCGGTCATTGCCCCGGGATTATTAATTTTATCGATTTTATTACAAGTCACCATAGTTAAACTTAAATTGCACTCCTGTTTTTGGCAAAAGACATATCGCGCACTGCTTAAAAACCATGCGACCTTATCGCAACTTACTATGCTTGAAATTTACGTCATTTCATTTTTAGTAGCTGCGTTTAACTTGTCTGACTTCTCAGATATTTATTTAGGCATGGGCACCTTCTGTTTTTGTATGCTGTTTTTAGTTATCTTATTTTTACAACGGGAATATAATTTAGAACATATGTGGGGAATGGCTTATGAGCGCTAACACTCCTGCGCGGCAAGGAATACAAATCGGTTTTTGTTTATGCACTGTTTGTCGAAAAATCAATAACATCAGTCGTGACCGTTGTAGTCGCTGTGATTCTAAAATCCAAACACGTAATCATGCCAGTTTACAGCAAAGTTGGGCGTTATTGATTACCGCAGCCATTTTGCTGATCCCAGCTAATATCTACCCAATCACTGTGCTCACCAATCAGGGCAAAGTCACCTATGACACCATATTTACTGGTATTGTGCATTTGGTTCACTCTGACATGATCCCTATTGCCATTATTGTCTTTACTGCCAGTATATTGGTGCCTTGGCTAAAAATTATAGGCTTAGCGATTTACTTAATCGCTATTAGCTTTAATCTGCCAGTTTCTAAAAAGAAACTCATGATAGGCTTTCATATTATTGAATGGATTGGCAGATGGTCGATGCTGGATTTATTTGTTATTGCGTTAACTGTCGCCGTCGTTAATATGGGGCAATTACTTGATGCTAAACCCGCACCTGCAGCAACCGCATTTGCGTTAGTCATTTTACTGACTCAGTTAGCAGCAAAGGTATTAGATACTCGTTTACTTTGGGATCGCTTGGAAAAAAACAATGACACAAATTGAATCACCAAAAGTTGTTAAAAAGAAATTATTCTCGCCGATTTGGTTATTACCGATTGTTGCCTTGGCCCTTGGCGCTTGGCTTGGTGTAAAAAGCATCAAAGAATCAGGTATCGAGATTATTGTGCACTTCCCTAATGCCGTTGGTATCGATATCGGTAAAACCTTAGTCAAATACCAAGGTTTGACCGTTGGTAAGGTGACAGATATCAGTATCGACAATGAATTGTCTGGCGTTAATGTCAAAATTATTATGGATTATCGCTCTGAACCATTTCTCAATAAAAATTCCAAGTTCTGGTTGGTCACGCCTAAAGCCAGTATCACTGGTATTGAAGGTTTAGATACCTTGTTTTCAGGCAATTATATTGCCGTTCAACCCGGTGATGGCAGCTCAGCATCTGAATTTGTCGCCTTAAAAGATGCGCCAACTATGCTTCCTGATACTAATGGGGTGCTTATTACGCTGACCACCTCAAAATTAGGCTCACTGGATATCGGCTCAATGGTGTTTTACCGTCAAATACCTGTAGGGAAAGTTGTAAACTATCGCTTAATTGACAGCGATACCATTAATATCAGCACGTTTATCGAGCAACAGTACGCCCATTTAGTGACACAAGAGTCCCAGTTCTGGAACGTGTCAGGTCTAAAAATTGATGCGTCTATGTCGGGCATTAAAGTCAATACCGAAAGCTTGGCATCGCTGCTCGCTGGCGGAATTAGTTTTAATTCAGTCGCTAATTCTGCCGCGGCGCAAAATGGTGACAACTTTGTGCTTTACCCTGATGAAGAAAGTGCAGTCAAAGGCATCGAATTCACTCTGCTAGCCGATAATGCTGATGAGATTAATCAAGGCTCAACGTTAGTTTATCGCGGCATTGATGTGGGTAAGATTCATCAAACCCAACTAACTGAAAACGGCGTGAAGTTTTTAGCTAAGTTTGATAGTCAATACCAACACTTATTAAACGCAGATACCCAATTTTGGATTGCAGGTGCTGATATTTCTTTAGAGGGCGTTAAGCACGCTGCAAGGTTGATCACTGGTAGTGTAGTCAATGTACTACCTGGAGTGAGCGACAACGCGCTGCCACAAGAGTATCAATTACAATCTCAAGCACCGGACCTTATGCAAGCTAGCCAGTTGACCATCAAATTAACGTCTGATGAACACAGTGGTTTAAGCGCTGGGGCTGAGGTGCGTTACAAACAAATGCCTATTGGTGAGATTAGCCAAGTAAAATTATCTGATGACTTTAGCCGTGTTGAATACTCAGTGGACATTCAGCCTGAATATTCATCATTACTCACTGTGGACAGTTATTTTGTGTCTGAATCGGCGCTTGCCATAGATGCCTCCTTAGATGGCGTAAAGGTCAAAACCCGAGATATTAATACCCTGCTTGCTGGCGCTGTATCTTTGGTGCCAGGTAAAGCTAAGGCTGTAGTTAAACCTCAAGCAAAATTTTCGTTATATCAATCTGCTGATCAAGCCTTAACGGCCTTGAATAAATCATCAATGAGTACCTTGGCGCTAGACAGTATTGATGGCGCAGGTTTAGCTCATGGCTCACCGGTTTATTACAAAAAAATGCGTATTGGCTCTGTCTCAGAAGTAAATTGGAACAGTCAAACTGATAAGTTTTCAATCACGGTGGCCATTCAAAAAAGGTTTACTAACTTGGTTCGAAGTAACAGCGTATTTTGGCGAAATGATGCCGCCAGTATCAATGCAAGTTTATCTGGCATTGATGTTGATATCGCTCCATTAGAAGGCGCCTTAAAAGGCAGTATTAGCCTAGGTTTGTTGCCAGAAAACCAACAAGGCAATCAAACTCGTTTATATGATTCTAAAGAGCTGGCCCTAAAACAGGCCAAAGCCATAACACTATCACTACCAGCTGATGCCAAAGTAGCTGCAAAAGCAGCGATTCGTTATCAAGGCCATCAAGTGGGTGTGATCCAACAGGTTAAACTCAATCAAGACTTAGCCAACTTAACCGTGAGTGCTTATCTTTATGGTGAATACGCACAACATTTCACCAAAGAAGACAGTGAATTTTTTGTCGTCGATGCACAAATTTCATTAGTGGGTATTAAAGCGCCAGAAACCTTGATAACCGGCCCTTACATTGGCGTGTTACCTGGCACGTCAGAACGACAAGCAACACAGTTTGATGGTCTCCTAGCTGCGCGTTACGATGCGGATATCGATGAAGATGCATTAAAAGTGACCCTAGTTGATAGTCAGCTTGGTTCGATAAAAATTGGCACCCCAATTTTCTTCAGAGGTATTGCTATTGGGCAAGTGGATGGTTACTCATTATCTTACAATGGCAACCAAGTATTAATGTATTCACACATTGAAAAACAATATGCCCACTTAGTGAATCAAACAAGTCAGTTTTGGGATGCATCAGGTATAAAACTTGAAGTGGGTATTTTCTCTGGCGCTCAAATTGAAACAGGCTCTCTTGAAACGCTGCTTTCAGGTGGCATTTCAGTCGTGACCGAGGAAGTAACGGATAAAACGAATCAATTAGCTCTCGATGAAAGATTTACCCTGCATAACAAAATGAAAGCCGAATGGCGTAAATGGAAACCTGAACAAGTGAAGCCTTTATAACCTTTCTGCGCGTAGATAACATCCAATAAAAAATCGGCATTTGCCGATTTTTTATTGCTCGTTTAATAGCTGTTGTGCTTAGCCATAAAACCAATAACAAACGGCGATGGCAGCCATTATTCCGCCGACGTCTGCCGCTAAGCCACAGCCCAATGCATGGCGGCTATTTCGAATACCGACAGAGCCAAAGTACACCGCAAGTACATAAAAGGTGGTTTCTGTGCTTCCTTGAAAAATCGCCGATAAACGACCCGCAAAAGAGTCTACCCCATGATGCTCCATCGTTTCTAACATCATCGCCCTTGCCCCTGAACCACTAAATGGTTTCATTAACGCCGTAGGCATGGCATCGACAAAACGGCTGTCAAACCCCAACAAGCTCACTAGGCCTGCTATGCCTTGAAGGGCAAAGTCAAGGGCGCCCGATGAGCGCAATAATCCAATGGCGAGTAACATTGCCAACAAATATGGAATTAACATTATTGCTTGGGAAAAACCGCTTTTGGCCCCTTCGACAAACTCATCATAAATGGCGACTTTGCGGTAACCAGCAATCAGGATAAAACTCATAATTAAGGCTAATAATATGCCATTACCTAATACAGTCGATAATGTTCCAATGGCTTCAGCAGATAGGGTTAATAAATAAAACACACCCGCAATTAATATACTAAACAAAGTTGCGCCATAAGCCAGCACCACACTATTGATTAAAGAAATACGCTGAACAATTGCCACGACAGATAAACCCACTAAGGTTGATGCCACTGTGGTTAATAGAATAGGTAAAAACACATCTGCAGGATTGACTGCACCTTGCTGAGCTCGATACAAAAATACCGTCACTGGCACTAAAGTGACTGAGGAAGTATTGAGCACTAAAAACAAGATCTGCGCATTGGTCGCCACGTCTTTATTTGGGTTTAGGCTTTGTAAGTCTTGCATCGCTTTAAGACCAAGCGGCGTAGCTGCATTGTCTAGGCCTAACATGTTTGCGGTGAGATTCATGGTGATACTGCCGTAAGCTTTATGCCCCCTTGGCACCTCTGGCATTAACTTTGATAATAACGGCTCAAATAGTTTAGCAAATACCGTAACCACACCGGCTTTCTCACCCACTTGCATCAGCCCCATCCATAGCGCTAATACACCAATTAAGCCAATGGATATTTCAGCAGCTAACTTAGCGCTACTAAAAATAGCTTTAACCGACTCCCCTAATACCTCAACATGGCCATTAAACAATTGCACGATTATGGCGATTGCTGCCGTTAAGAAAAAAAACAACCAAACTCTATTTAGCACTGAATACTCCGTTATTTTTCACAGCTGTAGTTTTCAACATCATCTTTTAGCGAATGTGTTGGTTGCGCTTTCTTTTACAGGGTGAGCGACACCGTGAAAATGCATGATATAATCTATCGCATTATTACACAGTTGTTTTATCGATATTTTTACTATGGCTCAAATAAATCCGCAATACTTAACCCATATTGCTACAGAACTCCCCGCACATCTTAATATGGACGACTTTATTGCTGCCTGTAATCGTCCTTTACGTAAATCAATCAGAGTAAATACTTTAAAGATTTCCGTGGCGCAATTTACCCAAATAATGACTGATAATGGCTGGCAGTTTGAAGCTATCCCTTGGTGCGCTGAAGGGTTTTGGGTTTCAGTCAGCGATGATGTGCAAATTGGTAATATGATTGAGCATATTCAAGGCTTATTTTATATCCAAGAAGCCAGTTCGATGTTGCCACCTGTTGCGCTGCTACAAAATGATAACCACAGTAAACTGATCCTCGATGTCGCCTCAGCGCCTGGCTCAAAAACGACTCAGTTAGCCGCCTTAATGGATAATCAAGGCTTATTAATTGCTAATGAGTACTCTGCCAGTCGCGTTAAAATTTTGCACGCCAACGTGCTTAGAATGGGCGTAAAGCAATGTGCCCTCACCCATTTTGATGGCAAAGTCTTTGGGGAGTATTTATTTGAAAAGTTTGATGCTGTGTTGCTCGATGCACCATGCGGTGGCGAAGGTACGGTTAGAAAAGACGTTAATGCGCTTAAAAACTGGCAATTAGATGATGTTGTTGATATTGCCGAGACTCAAAAACAGCTGATCCAATCCGCCTTTTTAGCCTTAAAGCCCGGTGGCACATTGGTTTATTCCACTTGCACCTTAAGTCAGCTTGAAAATCAGCAAATTTGTCAATTTTTAAAACAAACCTATGCCGATGCGGTTGAATTTATTCCTCTAACTGATTTATTCCCTGGCGCAGAACAAGCCTGTACCCAAGAAGGTTTTTTACACGTTTGGCCACAAATTTATGATAGCGAAGGTTTCTTCGTCGCTAAAATTGCTAAAACCGCATCTGTTGAACGAATTAAAAAGCAGCCTAAGCCTCAGCGTAACTTCCCGTTTTCTGTTGCGAATGCCAAACAAGTATCCGCCATTGAACAATACTTTAGCACCACCTTTAATCTCACTTTACCTGCAGATCATACGGTGATGATCCGTGATGATGAGTATTGGTTATTTCCAGCTGAATTTAACGATTTCACCGGTTTAATGCGTTATCAACGCATTGGGGTAAAATTGGCCGATGTGATGAAAAAAGGCTTTAAGGTGAAACATGAAGCCATTATCTGCCTTAGGCGCTATATCAGCTCAGACGATAAAATTATCGAACTTGATGCTCAACAAGCGAAAGACTTTTTAATGGGCCGTGATATCGCAACTGATAGCTTTAGCGATTTAGACTTAACCCCAAAGGGCGAAATGATTGTCACTCATCACCACAGTCCATTAGGGGTGGTAAAGCATTTAGGCCATAGATTGAAAAATAATTTACCAAGAGAATTGGTAAAAGATAAAATAGAGTAGATACACTTTATTGCCGATAATTCAGCGACTTTTATCGTTTAACAATTATCAGTAGGCGCTAGTTGTTAAGCTATTGCGGCATAAAACACTGACCGGTTGCGCAATTTTTAGGCAAAGTATGATTAACGGGTCTATACTGAGAAGTAAGATTTTTAGTGAAATTGGTTTTCGACAGTAGCGCAAGGCTCTTTTCTAAAAGAGCCGTTCCCCTAGACCCAGAACAATTGGATAGTTTTGGGTCTCTTTTTGCCTAAAATTCAGCCTAAACTTAATATCAAAATTTACCACAAAAGCGTAAGTTAACGCTTGGCTAATATTGCAGCCTCTTTGAACAAGTTAAAAAAGTTCTCCGTGGTATATTCGGCTAAATCGATATATTTCTCACCCCGTAACTCGGCAACAAACTCAGCAACATCTCGCACAAAAGCTGGTTGGTTTTCTTGCCCTCTGTGCGGTACTGGCGCTAAATACGGTGAGTCAGTTTCAACCAGTAGCCTGTCTTTAGGTACTTTACGGATCACGCTACGAAGTTCACCGGCATTTTTAAAAGTGACAATACCTGACACCGAGATATAAAAACCTAAATCAATCGCTGCTTTGGCCATTTCCCAGTTTTCTGTAAAACAATGCAATACCCCACCCACTTTGTCTGCGTAGCCAGCTTTTAACATGTTAATAGTATCTTCGCGGGCATCACGAGTGTGAACAATCAGCGGCTTATTCACCTCTACGGCTAAGGCTATTTGTTGTTCAAAGCATTGTTGCTGCAATACTTTCGTTTCAGGGGCATAAAAATAATCAAGGCCGGTTTCACCAATTGCCACGACTTTTTTATCAGTGGCAAATTGCTTAATTTCACTGACATTGAGACCGTCTTTAACGTCAAGTGGATGCACCCCTGATGATAAGAATATATTATCAAAGTCGGCCATTTTATCGCGCATGGCTTCAAAACCTTGCTGGCGAACATTAACACAAAGAAGATATTCAACCCCGCGAGATTTTGCAGCATCTACAATAGCGTGCAAACTAGCTTGATCTGGCGCGGATTTTAAGCGGTCTAGATGACAGTGAGAGTCGATTAACATGATGATTCTTTAAAGGCTTAAACAAGCCAGCAAGAATACCTAGGGGAGGATTATCTTTCAAGCTGATTTTCATATCAGCAGTTACCACAGTTTAATCAAAGGTTAGATTTGGTTTTGACATTTTTTGTTTAACTTAATTGTATTAGCCAAATAAAACCTATGATAGAGGAAGAACCTTTACAGTACCCTTGTTTAACTATTACATGGTACAAGTCATGTCACTTGAAGATAACTGAGTAGAAAGCAGCTTTTCAATATGATGTTTATGACTTTCAGGATCGGTTTTTATTTTTACGCCAATACCCGCAGGTCGGCCGCCTGATGCACCAAGTGGATTAATCCACACCACCACACCTTGAAAATCAGCCATTTGTGAAGTACCTGGCAACTTATAAGCTATGGATAACTCCTGACCTAGAAAGTGGCTTTCTGTGGTCGAAATAAACAAACCCGCAGGTTTAATGAATGGCATATATGCTCTGTACAACTGGTGCAGAGTATCAAAATTTACAACAAGATCGGTCATAGTGTAATTCTATTGTCTGTAATGAATAAGTTGTCTAAATTCAAGAATGTAGTCTTGACATAATGCAGGCGCGTTTATACTCGCCATCGTCGCTAATTTTTGGCACATTTGCGCGACTTTCGATGAGAAACCAATGATGTTACTCGCAGCTAATGCGTCGAGCTCTTTACTTTTTAACACATATTGCCTTAAGTACAAATATAAAACATTAAGTGCATCAATAATTTGTTGCTCTGATAACTTAATTAAACTGCCAGTCAAATGTCCTGATTTAATACTGTTTGCCCAATCGACTCGATATTGCAGTAGTTGTTGGTAATGTTGATTACCTAGGCTTTCAGCTAATTTCAACGGCCCACCAATCATACTTAAACACCAAGTCACATCATGGGCTTTCTCGCCATAAGGAGGTTGTGGTAATAATTGATGGGAAGACAGCCAAGCTAATACTTGGCGTCTATCAGGGGCATTAAAGGCCACATTCTGGCAGCGACTTTTAATGGTTGCTAACAATCTTGAAGGCACGTCTGTTTGTAAAATAATTAAAATATTATTACCCGGCTCTTCTAAGGTTTTTAATAACGCATTGGCTGACGCTAAATTAAATTGCTCGCAGTTTTGAATAATGGCGACACGTTGACCGCCTTGCTGGGCTGTGACCGTTAATTTTTGACATAAGTCGCGAATTTGATCGACCTTGATTTGATTGCCATCAGCTTTAATCACATGACAATCAGGGTGTGTTCCCGCTTTAAATAACAGACAGCTTTTACATTGACCGCATGCCCCAACAGGGGTTAAGTTTTGGCACATGGCGGCATGGGCCATTTCATGAGCAAATAAATACCCTCCTAGACCGGTATCTATGGTTAACAGTTGTGCGTGAGCACTATGCCCGTTTGCTAACTCATTTAAGAATCGCTGAAACGGTTCATCTAACCAGGGCAACTGATTTAATCCAAAAGCTTGCATCAATGACTCACTTTACGCTGTTTTAATCAAGGTCATTACCATTACACAAGATTCGCTGCTAATGCGACTCGGATCTGTTCATGGACTTGATCAATGGGTTTACTAGCATCAATAACTAAAATTGAGCTATCTTCAGCAGCAAACGCTAAAAAGGTTTCTCGAGCACGAATAAAGAAATCCAATTCTTGTTGCTCGATGCGATCTAACTCACCACGTTTGGCTGCGCGGGCTAAGCCTAATTGCGGTTCAATATCTAAATAAAGGGTTAAATCGGGCTTGAAGCCCTGTAAACAAGCATCACTAATGGATTTTACTAATGGCATTAATCCTCTACCGCCGCCTTGGTAAGCTAACGACGAGAGGTTATGTCTATCGCCTAATACCCAAGTTCCGTCGGCTAAAGCGGGCTTAATGACATTTGAAATTAACTGAGTACGGGCTGCGTAAAACAGTAAACATTCAGCCTCATCACACAGTGGATCACTATCATCAGCAATTTTGACTAAATCTCTAATTTTTTCTGCTAATGGCGTACCGCCTGGCTCACGGGTGCATATTGGCGCTTGATGACAATGGTCTGTAATAATTTGCTTTACTAATTCAACTGCGCTGGACTTACCCGCGCCTTCTAATCCTTCAATTGTAATGAATTTAGCGTTTTTTTTACTCATTTTCTATTTCTCTGATATTCGTTAACTGCACGGTTATGTTGTGCAAGTGTCTTTGAAAAAACATGGCTGCCATCATTTCTTGAGACAAAGTATAAATAATCGACTTCAGCAGGTTTTGCTGCTGCAAACAAAGCAGCTTTACTTGGCGCTGCAATCGGTGTTGGCGGTAAACCATTTATACGATAAGTATTAAATGCCGTGTGTTCTCGTAAATCACTGCGAGTGATATTACCTTGGTAGCGATCGCCCATGCCATAAATAACGGTCGGATCTGTTTGAAGACGCATGCCTAATTTTAAGCGATTATTAAATACTGCAGCGACCCAATCGCGCTCTTCTGGCTTGCCTGTTTCTTTTTCGATGATTGAAGCAATGATCAATAACTCATAGGGTGTTTTTAGTTTAAGATCTTTATCGCGCTGTTGCCACGCAGCCTCTAAAGTGGTTTGCATTAATGTATAACTGCGTTGCAGCACCGACTCTAAACTATCGCCTGCATGATATTGATAGGTCTCAGGGAAAAACTTACCTTCTGGTAAATTTGAATCGTCACCATTTTTCAATAACACTCGATTGAACACTTGCTCATCAAAAGTTAGATGCGGTGATGTGGCCAACACTTGTTGCCATTCCTTAATGGTCTTGCCTTCGATTAACGTTACTGAAAAGCTGATTTGGTCACCCGAATTAATCTTATTCAGTAAAGAGGCCAAGCTGTCACCCGGCTCAATTTGATATAAGCCTGTTTTGATATGGGCATATTCAGGTTTAAGCTTAACCAGATATTTTAATTTCCAGCTATCTGTTAGCCATTGTTTATGCTCTAAATCTTTAGCAAGCTTGGTGACATTCATGCCCTGTGAAATAGTTAACTCAACAGGCGCATCGACGGTGAGAGTCTGATTGGGATAAGCAATTATCTGTTGATATCCCCAGTAACCGACAATGCAAGCCACTGTGGTTAGGGTCATCAAAAATGCGAGTAAAACGGTCAGTATTTTTTTCATATTAGAGTGATAATTGTAACTGTTTAATTAAGTTATGGCTCATAGGCCAGCTGGAATATTGGTTATCATCAAGATGATTAATATTAACAACGCCCAACAGGCTGTTGCTGATAAAAACATGATCTGCTTGCTTAAGCCTGGATAAGCTGATTGGTTCAGCGTAAACGTTAATGTTGTTTTCTAATAACGCGATAATAACTTGTTGTCGCATCACCCCTGATACACCGCTGTGGCTGATTGCTGGGGTATAAACATTTTGGCCTTCTACAATAAAGACATTGGCCATTGATGATTCAACCACATTGCCATCGGTGTCAAGTACCAGCCAGTCATCGCAACCTTGTGGTAATAGGTTTTGCTTTATCAGCACTTGCTCAAGCCGATTAAGGTGTTTCATCCCAGCAAGTATTGGTTGGCGCGCTAAGCTAATCGCCGCTAAAGATAAACTGATCCCCTGCTGTTGCCATTGCTGATAGTGAGCGGGAATATCATGTAAGGAAATGACGCTTGTTTGCTCCACAATGTCTGGGGCACTGTAACCTCGACCACCTACACCGCGGCTAATGAGTATTTTGATACAGCCTTGGTTTAAAACCTGGCCGTGCTGCTCAAGCTGATTTATTAACTCAAGTTGATTTTGTAATGCAAAGCCCAAACGCAAACATGCTTGCTGCAATCGCTCAATATGTTCATCAATGAATAACACCTTACCCTGTAACACACGCATGGTGGCAAATGCACCATCACCGTAGGCTAAACCTCTATCCAGTGGGTTAATTTGCTGTTGTGGTAATCCATTAACAAATACTGATGCCATTCTCGTTCCTGAGTGTTATCTGACTGCCAGCTTGATATTAGCATGTCGATTCAAGCGGTTTTACACAAAAGAATGGCCCCATTTGTAGGAGCCTTTCTGTGTCATCATTTTATCTTAATACAATTTTAATCCGCAAAACACGGCTATATTAAGCGTGCTAATATCTAGCGTGCCAATAAATGCTGTATTCTTGCTTTAAGAATATCGGTTGCAATACGGTTTTTACCACCACGAGGCACGATAATGTCAGCATGTTGCTTAGATGGCTCAATAAATTGTAAAAACATCGGCCTAACGGTCGCTTTATACTGAGAAATCACAGATTCCATGGTACGCCCGCGCTCAGCAACATCACGTGATAGACGACGTAAAAAACAGATATCTAACGGCGTATCCATAAATACACTGGCATCCATTAATTCACGCAGTTTAGGATCCGTTAATAATAAGATACCTTCTAAAATAATCACCTTTTTAGGTTGCATATCTAAGGTCTTGCCAATACGAGTATGTTCCTTATAGCTGTAGCAAGGAATATCAACCGACTCGCCTCGTTTTAGCTGTTTTAGATGCTCAGCCAACAACTGATGATCTAATGCTTTAGGGTGGTCATAATTGGTTTTAACACGATCTTCCATTGATAAATGGCTCTGGTCGCGATAATAGGCATCTTCATTGATTACGCCAATTTGGTCGGTACCTAAATCACGCTTTAACTCTTCAAAAATAGTTTGAGCAATTAAACTTTTACCTGATGCTGACGCACCCGCGATACCGATAATGACACATTGCGGAGAATTCATTATTTAAAACCTTACTCGTCGTCTGAAATACTAATTGATACTGTCTTTTTACTTTGTTGTTTGGCTAGTTGAGCCCCAACTTTACGAGCGATCTCACGATAAATCCCTGCCACTTCAGAATCAGGCTGACTCACAACTGCAGGGTTACCTTCATCCATTGATTCACGAATGTTGATATTAAGCGGCAAAGCACCTAATAACGGTACTTCATAACGCTCGGCAATTTTACTGCCACCATGAGTACCAAATGGGTGTTCTTTATGGCCACATTCTGGACATAAATGAAAACTCATGTTCTCAATAATCCCTAACACTGGGATATCCACTTTTTGGAACATGGTAATGCCTTTTTTCGCATCTTCAAGGGCAATATCTTGCGGTGTAGTCACCACAACCGTGCCACTCACAGGAAATTTTTGCGAAAGGGTTAATTGGATATCACCGGTTCCAGGTGGTAAATCGATAACCAAATAATCAAGTTCTGGCCACTGGGTTTCAGTTAATAACTGATTTAAAGCACCGGCCGCCATTGGGCCACGCCATACTGCAGCTTCGCCATCACCTAACATAAAGCCGATTGATTGGGCAGTAATGCCATGAGCACTGGCTGCGGTCATCATTTTCCCGTCAGGTGAAGTCGGTTTAAAACCTTGTAAACCCAGCATCATAGGAATTGAAGGACCGTAAATGTCAGCATCTAAGATGCCCACTTCAGCACCTTCTGCTTTTAAAGCTAATGCAAGGTTAACTGCCGTGGTTGATTTACCCACGCCGCCTTTACCTGAAGCCACAGCAATGACTTGCTTAATATTTGGCAATGGCGCTACAGAGCTAACCGCAGAAAATACTCTTGGCTGAAAATCAATTTCGCACTCTACTTCATCAATAGCATCAAGTACGGCTAATTTTTTAGTCACATCCATGACAGTATCACGATATTGCGTCATACATGGGTATGGATAAACTAACCCAAGTGATAAACGTTTGCCTTCAATTGAAAGCTTAGTGACACAACCTGCAGATACAAGCCCTTCGGCTAAATATGGATCTTGATATGCATCTAAAATACTCAACACGGGACCTAATAGGTCAGCACTTAATTGATAATCTGTATGCGAAGTAGACAAAAGCAGAACTCCCAGCGATAAATTTGTTCAAGTGTACCAGAATTCAAGAAAAATGAGCGCAAATTTAGCCCATTTTGTTGTTGTTTGATGAAATAATCACTTTGATCGGTTAGTATCATCAACATATATTTGGTGTAATCGATTGTTGAGACAAAATGACAAATTCACAACGTAAAATTCTGGTGACAAGTGCCCTCCCATATGCAAATGGTCCTATCCATTTAGGTCATATGCTTGAGTATATTCAAACTGATATTTGGTCTCGTTACCAAAAACTTCGTGGACATGAATGTCACTATATTTGTGCAGATGATGCCCATGGCACCCCAATCATGCTGAAAGCCCAACAACTGGGTATTACACCAGAAGAAATGATTGCTCAAGTTCAAAAAGAACATGAACAAGATTTCGCTGATTTCAATATCAACTTTGATAACTTCCATAGCACGCACTGTAAAGAAAACTGTGAGCTTGCCAGCGATATTTATCTGAAGTTGCGTGATGGTGGTTACATTAAAACCAAAACCATTTCTCAATTATTCGATCCTGAAAAAGAAATGTTTTTACCAGACCGCTTTGTCAAAGGCACTTGCCCGAAATGTAAGAGTGAAGATCAATATGGTGATAACTGCGATAACTGTGGTGCGACTTATAGCACCACAGATTTAATCAATCCTTACTCGGTCGTGTCAGGTGCTACGCCAGTAATGAAGGACAGTGAACATTTCTTCTTTGACTTACCTGCATTTGAAACCATGTTAAGTGAATGGCTTGCATCAGGTTCACTACAACCTGAAATTGCCAACAAGCTAAGAGAATGGTTCGAACAAGGTCTGCAGCAATGGGATATTTCCCGTGATGCGCCTTATTTTGGTTTTGAAATACCAGAGCAACCAGGTAAATTTTTCTACGTATGGTTAGACGCACCTATCGGTTACATGGGCTCGTTTAAAAACTTATGTGATAAACGTGGTGACCTTGATTTTGACGAATTTTGGAAAAAAGACTCTACAACAGAGCTTTATCACTTCATTGGTAAAGATATTGTCAACTTCCACGGTTTATTTTGGCCTGCAGTGCTAGATGGCGCGGGTATTCGTAAACCTACTGCTGTTTATGCACATGGTTATGTTACGGTAAATGGTGCCAAAATGTCTAAGTCAAAAGGCACGTTTATTAAAGCGCGTACTTATTTAGATAATTTAGATCCTGAGTATCTTCGCTATTACTACGCGGCGAAATTAAACAGCCGTGTTGATGACTTAGATTTAAATCTAGAAGACTTCGCACAGCGAGTGAACTCTGATCTAGTTGGTAAATTAGTGAACTTAGCCTCACGTACCGCTGGTTTTATCAGTAAACGTTTTGACGGCAAGTTAGCTAAAATCAACGATATGACTTTGACTGAGGCCTTTTTAGCTAAACAGGATATCATTGCTGATTTATATGAGACTCGTGAGTTTGGTAAAGCGATGCGCGAAATTATGGCTTTAGCTGACATGGCAAATGCCTATGTTGCTGATGCCGCGCCTTGGCAGTTAATCAAACAAGAAGACAAGCAAGATGAAGCCCATCAAGTGTGTAGCAATGCACTTAACTTGTTCCGCATCTTAGTCACTTACCTTAAACCGGTACTACCTAAGCTAGCTGACAATGTTGAAGCTTTCTTACAGACGCCATTAACATGGGATAATTTAGCTGTAGATCTAGCTGGCCATGAAATTGCTAAGTTTAAAGCATTAATGCAGCGCATTGAAATGAAAAGCATTGAAGCTATCATTGAGGCATCAACTGAAAACTTACAAGTAACTGCAAGTAAAGTGACTGATGCTGCGCCGGAAGCTACTCAAACTGAGCTTGAGAAAGAGCCCCTAAGCCCTGAAATTACTTTTGATGATTTTGCCAAAGTTGATTTGCGTATCGCGCTTATTTCAAAAGCTGAGCATATTGAAAAAGCCAATAAACTACTCCGTTTAGAGTTAGATTTAGGCGGCGAAACCAAGCAGGTTTTTGCAGGCATTAAATCTGCTTACGCACCAGAAGATTTGATTGGCAAACACACTGTGATGGTTGCCAACCTTGCACCACGTAAAATGAAGTTCGGTGAATCTGAAGGCATGGTATTAGCCGCCGGCCCTGGTGGAAAAGATATCTGGATTTTAGAGCCTCATGCAGGCGCGAAACCTGGCATGCGAGTCATGTAATTAGCAACAAAGCTTGAATAGTAAGGCCATCAAAAGATGGCCTTTTTTATGGCACTAGCACTCAGATTTTAGGCTGAGATTTATACTAGACTTTGAGATGGTTTTTGACTTGGATTTTGACAATCATCAGAGCTATCACAAGGCGCCTCTTTGGCAAAGTTACGGCTATTATAAGCCTCAGTATCTGCTTCAATGGCTTGCTTCATTCGCTCTTCGTAAAGCATAAACAGACTGATGAAATCATTGCCATAGCGTTCACCTTCAGGTCGCTTCAACCATTCTTTATATAAGGCATCTGCCGCTTCTTTTTCAACTCTTTGATATGTTAGCTTTTGCTGACTGACTAACTCATCAGAAAATCCCATTGCCCGCATCGACGCCGCACCAACTTTCAGGGCGGAGTGGAAGGTTTCTGACTCGACAAAATCTGCGCCAGCTTCTCGCAATAAGTGCCCATGACCACGGTCAAAAGCACGGCTGATGACTTTAAGCTGTGGGTATTTATGTTTAAGGTACTTAACCAACTCAATACTACTTTGCTGATCATCAATGGCAATGACAAAGGCGGCAGCGTTGGCAACACCAGCTGTTTCTAATAAATCAGGCCTGGTGGCATCACCATAAAAGGCTTTGGTTTTGATTTTTCTCAATGTATCCACTTGGGATGCCTGACGGTCTAGTACAACCGTTTTCACCCCGTTAGATAACAGTAATCGATTGACTATTTGACCAAAACGACCGATACCGGCAATGATCACCACACCTTGCTCATCAACCGTATCTTGTTCCCGCTCGTTTGAGTTCTTTTCATATTTGGGCACAATAAACTTTTCATAGAAGATGAATAAGCCTGGAGTCAAAAACATCGACAAGGCAACCACAATAGATAATGGCTGGGCGATATGAATGGGTAATACATCATTTTGTTGGCTAAAGCTCAATAACACAAAACCGAATTCACCCGCTTGAGCGAGACTTAGGGTAAACAGCCACCTATCACTACCTGTAATTCGGAATATAAAAGACAATATAAATAACACCAATGCCTTTAAAAACATCACCCCAAAAGTAATGGCTAAAATGGGTCCTAGATATTGCCATAAGATGTCAAAATCAATCCCCGCCCCCACGGTAATGAAAAATAGCCCCAGTAATAAACCTTTAAACGGCGCAATATTCGCCTCAAGTTCATGCTTAAACTCACTATTAGCCAGTACCACACCTGCTAAAAATGTGCCCAAAGCAGGTGAAACCTCAACCAAACTCATTAATGCCGCAATGCCAATAACTAACAATAATGCCGCAGCAGTTGAAATCTCTCTGACACCAGAATCTGCAACAAATTTAAAAATGGGTCGAGTTAAATAATGGCCGCCAAAAATAACAAAAGCGATTGAGAGCACTAAAACGATGGCATACACACCACTGGAGAGTTCAGCCACCAAGGATAACTCTTCATGATGGGCTGCTGCCTCAGACACCGCTGTTTGTGTCACTGCGACTAATTCAGGTAACGCTAGCAATGGGATTAACGCCAGCATGGGGATCACGGCAATATCTTGAAACAGAAGCACTGAGAATGCATTTCGACCGGCAGGCGTTTTAATTAAGCCTTTTTCATTAAAGGTCTGCAATACAATTGCTGTTGAAGACAATGAAAAAATCAAACCTATGGTTAATGCGATTGACCATTGAATATCAAATAACATCGCAATGGCCATCACACCGCCCACTGACAAGCCAACTTGTAAGCCGCCCATGCCAATAAGACGATGCCGCATGGACCACAGCATTTTAGGCTCTAACTCTAAGCCCACCAGAAATAACATCATCACTACACCAAATTCAGCAAAATGCTGAATGGTGCTGGTTTCACTGCCAACAAGGCCGATGATGGGACCAATGACCAGTCCGGCAATTAAATAGCCAAGCACTGAGCCAAGCCCTAAACGCTGAGCCAATGGTACGGCGATAACTGCAGCTGATAAATATATAAACGCTTGTAAAAAATACTCAGTCATCCATTTATTCCTTATCTGTAGTTATTTTGCGCTCAGGTGACAAACATTACACAGGGTTCACAATATCAATATAGTGATGGGTTAAACCAAATTCATTGGCTAAATGTTCACCTAAAGCTTTTATACCAAATTGCTCTGTAGCATGATGACCTGCGGCAAAGTAATGGATCCCTTGCTCCATAGCGCAATGAAAGGTCCTTTCTGACACTTCACCACTGATAAAGGCGTCAACGTACAAGCCTGCAGCATGATCAATATAATCCTGCGCCCCGCCAGTACACCAAGCAATAGATGAAATAACCTCAGTCTCGTCACCAATGTGTAATGGCACTCGATTAAGCTTCTCTGTTAATAATGCATTAACTTGTGCAACAGTTAATGGCTGAGGAAATTTCCCCTGCCATAGTAAATTTTGCGGTATATCGGTACACACCTCAACATCGACAATACCTAATTCTTTAGCTAATTCAGCATTATTACCCAGTGTTTGATGTGCATCTAAAGGTAAATGATAGCCGAATAAATTCATATCGTGGGTCATTAGTGATTTTATTCTTTGGTATTTCATACCAGTAAGCACTTCGGGTTCATTTTTCCAAAAAAAACCATGGTGCACTAAAATCGCGTCTGCATTTAATGCTGCAGCTTGATCGATTAATGCTTGGCAAGCGGTAACGCCAGTCACAATCGTGCTGATGTGTTCAGTGCCCTGCACTTGCAGCCCATTGGGAGCGTAATCTTTAAACTGATTCACATTCAGAAAATCATTGAGATATTTAGACAATTGTTGGCGAGATACAGACGTTAATGACATAAAACTAACCCTAAATTTATTGATAGTAATAGTGTAACGCAGACCAATACTTATTGAAAAACCCTTGTTAAGATTGGCTAATAGCTGAACGATTTTTGCATAAATTGGACTTTTAAGTACATTAAACATTAAAATTAGCCCACGGGATGTTGAACACATTAAATAAACTATTCAATAAATAAAAATAGGTCTCAAAATGTCAAACTTGACAAAAGAAGCGCTTATCGCTGAATTAACCGCGGCTCTTGAAAATCAAACTGGTAAATCTGTTGAAATTGAACAGAAAGGCAGTTGGTACAAAATTGATGGCGGCAAGTCGATACGCTTTAGCGAACTTGAGAAAATGCACCTTGAAGCCACACAAGGTCAAACCGCTGTTGCGCCTGTAGCAGATAAGCCGGTTAAAGCAGTTGTCGCAAAAAAAGCAGTTGCTAAAAAGCCTGCTGTTAAAGTTGCAAGTACACCAGCAACGTCAACTTCTGGTGGTAAAACGCCAAAAGAATTATGGCGTGAAAAACTAGCTGCGGCAGGTAAAAGTACCTTACCTCGCGGTTTCTAGTTTCAGGTGCGTTTACACAATAAAAAAGGAGCTTAGGCTCCTTTTTTATTGTGTCCTTTTTTATTGTGTAAATTACATCCAGACTTACATGGCTAAATCAACTCTGACATAGCCTTTTAGATAAACCACCCTCACTTCGTCACCTGCGTTAAATGCCATGCCAGGATCTTGATCTTGAATCACCATCACTTGGCTACCATCATCAAGGTTTATCATCATTTCAATGAGTTTATATTCTAATGTTCTGGTCGTGTTTCCATACTGATTTGCAGCAGCGCCGCCCACTAACGCACCAAGCACAGTTGCAACATCTTGGCCTGAGCCACCACCAAATTGATGGCCAATAACGCCGCCCACCAAGGCGCCGCCAAATGTTTTCCAGCCAACATTTCGATCTTCCACCAACTGGGTTTGAGTGACATGTTTAATTGATTCAACTTGGCCGTAGACAACCTTTTCTACTGGGACAGCTTGATTTCGGTCGTAGGCCGCACTTGCTGGCACTGAGATTAAGATAAACAAAATCGCACTAAAAAGTGCTCGAGAACAGTTTGTGAGTTTCAACATAGGCAAAATTCCGCTAACGTATGCATAAGGTCTACTCATTAATATACTCAATTGTGAACTCACTGTCCTATTTAAATAAACTGCCTTTGTTTCCTGATCCACAACAAGCATTGTCAGATCCCAATGGTTTACTAGCTGTTGGTGGTGATTTAAGCCCGCAACGCCTTGTGGAAGCCTACTATCAAGGCATATTCCCTTGGTTTAATGAACACGACCCCATCCTTTGGTGGTCACCAGATCCTAGAGCCATTTTTATCCCCAAGCGACATGCAGTAAATAAAAGTATGTTAAAGCTGCTCAAAAAAAGTCCATGGCGCTTTAGTATTAATAAAGCCTTCACTGAGGTTATCCATGCTTGCTCACAACCTAGGCTCACACAGCAAGGCACTTGGATTTCATCTGACATCCAGCAGGCCTATATACAGCTGCATAAACTGGGAAAAGCACATTCAATTGAAGTGTGGGATAATGATGAGCTAGTTGGCGGCTTATACGGCATTGCAGTGGGAAGCGTGTTTTGTGGCGAGTCAATGTTTCATCGTCAATCTAATGCCTCAAAAGCGGCCTTTGCTATGCTCAACCAGCATTTATTCGACAAGGGTTTTAAACTCATTGATGCACAAATTATGAACCCTCACCTAGCCAATTTAGGCGCCGTAGACGTTCCCAGAAAAGCATTTTTAGCTCAACTAAAACAATTACGAAATCAAGTTATTAACGATGATACTTGGTTACAACAAGAGGTCTATTTTGAGTTCTAGAAGCATTAGCGTAGGCCTAACCCAGCCGTTTGATTGTAATTATATTGACGGTTTACAAGAGCAATTACTTGTTATTCAAGAGTCTGAACTTGACGCAAACTTATTCGAACAATTGTTAGGAATGGGTTTTAGACGTAATGGCAGTTCAATTTACAAACCCAGATGTCCTAGCTGTCAGGCTTGTCAGTCCATTCGAGTGGATGTTGGCCAGTTTAAGGTATCCAAAAGACAAAAAAGAACCTTAAAGAATAATCAAGATTTAACCTGGAAAGTTACGCACGAGCGTACGGCGGCACATTATCAATTATATGAACAATATATTATTGGTCGCCATTTTGATGGTCCTATGTATCCTCCCTCTGAGAGCCAGTTTAACGACTTTCTTGCTTGCCAGTGGCTACCTGATACCTTCATTGAAGTTTATGACCAACAAAAGCTCATTGGCGTTGCTGTAACCGATATGATGACGCATTCAATGTCGGCAATTTACAGTTATTTTGACCCCGAATATGCAAAACGTTCCTTAGGGTCATATATGATTTTATTGCAATGCCAGCTCGCGCAGCAAAAACATAAGCAATTTCTTTATTTAGGCTACCAAATTGATGAAAATCGTAAAATGAATTACAAGCGTTTATATCGTCCTTATCAAATCTTAACAGCTCAAGGATGGCAACATATTGAAAAAGAACCTATGCTTTAGTGTTTCAAGCCTTTACAGCTCGCGCTTTTTACGGCATGATACGGCGAATTTTTTATATTTGAAGGCATAAAGGTAACCAATTAATGGCGAAAGAAGACAACATTGAAATGCAGGGCACTATCCTTGAGACCTTGCCAAATACAATGTTCCGCGTAGAACTTGAAAATGGTCATGTAGTGATAGCACACATTTCTGGCAAGATGCGCAAAAACTACATCCGTATTTTAACGGGTGATAAAGTCACTGTTCAGTTGACTCCTTACGATTTAAGTAAAGGTCGTATCGTCTTCCGCGCACGTTAATCCTGCCTCATATATTAAAAACCCGGCTTTAATGTCGGGTTTTTTATTTGCTAGCTATCCTGGCAAATACTAAGAATTAGCAGTAATTTTTAGTAATAGTAATTAGGCGATTAACGTCAAGAAAAAATGGCTATCTGAAAACAGATAGCCATTTTTATTTGAGCCAAATAATTAACAAGGTTTAAGAGACTTTCTCTTCACATTCGCAACTGATCACCAGCTCATTATCTTTGACATCAACTTTTGCTATTCCACCAGCTTCAAGCTTGCCAAATAAGATTTCATCAGCCAATGGTCGTTTGATTAACTCAGTAACAACACGGCTCATCGGGCGAGCGCCCATATTTTTATCGTAACCCTTTTCAGCTAATAAAGTGCGCGCTTCATCAGTGACCTCGAGGGTGACACGCTTCTCATCTAACTGCGCTTGCAGCTCAATAAGGAACTTATCGACAACCTTAGCAATAATGGTCATATCAAGATGATTAAACCAAATAATCGAATCTAAACGATTTCGAAACTCTGGTGAAAACACTTTATTAATTTCTGACATCGCATTAAGGCTGTTGTCTTGTTGCTTAAAGCCTATTGAAGTACGGATAGACTCTTGAACGCCAGCATTGGTGGTCATCACCAAGGTCACATTTCTAAAGTCTGCTTTGCGACCGTTATTATCGGTTAAGGTACCGTGATCCATGACTTGCAACAGCAAATTATAAATGTCAGGGTGAGCTTTTTCGATTTCATCTAGCAGCACCACACAATGCGGGTTTTTAATTACGGCATCAGTAAGTAAACCGCCTTGCTCGTAACCGACATAACCGGGTGGTGAACCAATTAAACGTGAAACCGTATGTCTTTCGGTATACTCAGACATATCAAAACGGATAAGCTTCATGTTTAAACATGATGCCAACTGATTAGTCACCTCGGTTTTACCCACCCCAGTAGGGCCGGCAAATAAGAAACTGCCCACAGGCTTTTTCTCTGCACCTAAGCCGCTTCGAGATAAACGTATGGCAGAGCTAAGGCCCTCAATGGCTTTGTCCTGCCCGAATACCAACATCTTAAGGTTACGTTCAAGGTTCTTAAGTAAATCTTTGTCAGTAGACGATACGGACTTCTCAGGAATACGTGCTATTTTGGCAATAATGGCTTCAATTTCTGGCTGACCGATGGTTTTTTTACGTTTGCTAGCTGGCAGCATCACCATTCTAGCGCCCGCCTCATCAATCACATCAATGGCCTTGTCAGGCAAGTGACGGTCATTAATGTGCTTAGCTGACAAGCTAGCCGCAGAACTGATTGCAGCCTGAGTGTAACGAACCCCATGATGTTCTTCATACTTTGATTTAAGTCCCAGTAAAATCTTAGTGGTTTCAGCAACCGAAGGTTCGTTAATATCAATTTTTTGGAAACGACGGGCTAAAGCCCTGTCTTTCTCAAAAATACTTTGGTATTCCTGGAATGTGGTTGAGCCCATACATCGAAGTGAGCCGTTGGATAACAAAGGTTTTAACAGATTTGAGGCATCCATTACCCCACCTGAAGCGGCACCTGCACCAATGATGGTATGAATTTCATCAATAAATAAAATCGCATGTTCATTTTTGGCCAGCTCTTTTAATAGCCCTTTAAAGCGTTTTTCAAAATCACCACGGTATTTAGTGCCAGCGAGTAATGAGCCTAAATCTAACGAATACACAGTAGCATCTTTGATAACATCAGGTACTTGCTCATTAACGATACGGTAGGCTAAACCTTCAGCAATGGCTGTTTTACCCACACCAGCCTCACCGACCAATAATGGGTTATTTTTACGACGACGACATAAGGTTTGAATCGCACGCTCAACTTCATCATCACGGCCAATGAGTGGGTCTATGACCCCATCTTTAGATAATTGATTTAAGTCTGTAGCAAATTGAGCCAATAAACTTCTATCTTCACCGGCTTCAGTGCCTTCTTCGCTGGCTTCTGGGTTATTTATCTCTTCGTCACTATCGTCTTTTGGTAAACCGTGGGAGATATAGTTAACCACATCTAAACGCGTTATTTCGCAGCGACGCAGTAAATATACAGCCTGAGACTCTTGCTCACTAAAAATAGCAACTAAGACATTGGCACCTGTCACTTCATTACGACCTGATGACTGCACATGAAATACTGCACGCTGAAGCACACGTTGAAAGCCTAAGGTAGGCTGAGTTTCACGTTCTTCTGTGGTGTCAGCGATTAATGGGGTTGTTTGTTGGATGAAGTTAGATACTTCCTCGTGTAAACGAGACAGATCTGCACCACAGGCTAATAGTGCTTCTTTAGCCGATGGGTTATTAATTAATGCTAATAATAAATGTTCTACTGTCATATATTCATGACGTGAATCTCGAGCTTGTTGAAAAGCGAGATTCAAGGTGACTTCAAGATCTTTGTTTAGCATAGCACCCCCTAAAAATACTCAAATACTGCAGAGTTACCGGTTGTGAACAGCAAGTTCACTATGCGGCTTCTAATGTACACAGCAACGGATGTTCGTTTTCTCTGGCAAATTGATTTACTTGTAAGACTTTGGTTTCAGCGATCCCAAATGAAAAAACACCACATATTCCTTTACCTTGGTGATGGATAGCCAACATGATGTCTGTGGCTTGCTGTTCATCCTTGTTAAAAAAGCGTTGAAGCACTTCAATAACAAAATCCATCGGTGTGTAATCATCGTTATTTAACACGACCTTATACATTGAAGGTGGTTGTAGCTCCGATTCAACACGCTCTTTAGTGTGCTCTACGCTGCCTAATCTACCCATGTGTTAATACTAGCCTCTAGTTTGGTACAAGACCAATTGATATTATTAAATTAATTAAATGTTGTCATTTTGTTAATTTTTACTTGACATCTTTTCGTACAAATTTCATTCTGTTTGCAGGCGGCACATGTAGACCGCTCTTAATAAGTTTTACTATCTTACTGGTAAGTAGGCAACAGAAGGAAGTGGAAGTATGGCAAGCGGAACTGTTAAATGGTTCAACAACGCCAAAGGATTCGGGTTTATATGCCCAGATCAGGGTGGCGAAGATGTTTTTGCACATTATTCAACTATTGAAATGGAAGGCTACAGAACGCTAAAAGCGGGTCAGCCTGTCGATTTCGAAACTGAGCAGGGCCCAAAGGGCATGCATGCTTCAGCCATTTCACCAACAAAATAGTCGGTGAAACTATAAATCAAAAAGGCAGAGATTTTAATCTCTGCCTTTTTTATTGGGCAAATAAAAAGTAAATATTAAACTGTTTGCCCAAAAAAACACCTAATCGTAAATAAAACTGAGGTTCAATTCATCTTAACTTAAGCAACTTCAACCTCCGGCGTTAACAAATTTGCTGACAGAGGCTAAATCTCACTTAGCCTAGTTTCAGTATTCAAGCCTTGAAAGCTTATCCCATTAACTGAGTGCGATTAAAATCAGTCGAACTGGCTATGGCGGCAAACAGGCACAAAAAAGCAGAGAGCAAGCCCTCTGCTTTACGGCATCAATTTTATGCCTTCAATTTAGCCACAAAAAAACGCTTAATGTGTAATAAATTGATTTAGTAATGCACTTGGACGCATGGCAGCTTCAGCTTTTGCTGCGTCTAAACGGTAGTAACCACCTAAATCAACAGCAGGGCCTTGTGATGCATTCAATTCCGCCACAATTGCCGCTTCGTTAGATGTTAGCGACTCAGCAAGTTCAGTAAACTGCGCAGCTAATTCCGTATCAACAGTTTGCACTGAGACAGCTTGAGCCCAATACATGGCTAAATAAAAGTGACTACCACGGTTATCAAGCTCACCAACACGACGTGAAGGTGATTTATTGCTATCAAGGAATTGGCCGATAGCAATATCTAACGTATCCGCTAGCACCTGTGCTTTAGGGTTATTTGCTGTTTGGCTTAAATGCTCTAAAGAAGCCGCTAATGCCAAAAATTCACCCAGTGAATCCCAGCGTAAATGGCCTTCTTTCTCAACTTGTTGAACATGCTTAGGTGCACTACCACCCGCGCCTGTTTCAAATAAGCCACCGCCATTCATTAACGGCACAATTGATAGCATTTTAGCACTAGTGCCTAATTCAAGAATTGGGAATAGATCAGTCAGGTAATCACGCAGTACGTTACCCGTTACAGAAATAGTATCTAAACCTTGTTTAACGCGAGCGAGTGTCACTCGAGTTGCTTCTACTGGTGCAAGAATTTGTATATCCAAGCCGTCAGTATCATGATCTTGAAGATAAGCTTCAACTTTAGTGATTAATTGAGCGTCATGAGCACGCTTACTGTCTAACCAGAAAATTGCAGGCGTGGCACTTAAACGTGAACGTCGAACTGCTAACTTAACCCAATCGCGGATTGGTGCATCTTTTACCTGGCACATTCTGAAAATGTCACCAACTTCAACATTATGCGTCATCAACACCTTGCCAGCACGGTTAACAACGTTAACAACACCTGCTTGTGCAATTTCAAATGTTTTATCATGACTACCGTATTCTTCGGCTTTTTGAGCCATCAAACCGACGTTTGGCACACTGCCCATTGTGGTTGGGTTAAATGCGCCATTGGTTTTACAAAATGCAATTGTTTCTTGATACACACCGGCATAACAACGATCAGGGATCATTGCTTTGGTGTCTTTAAGTTGGCCATCTGGGCCCCACATTTTACCTGAAGAACGAATAGCTGCAGGCATAGATGCATCAATAATAATATCACTTGGTACGTGTAAGTTAGTGATGCCTTTATCTGAATCAACCATCGCCAATGCTGGACGTTTAGCATAAACCGCAGCAATATCAGCCTCGATTTCTGCGCGCTGGGCTTCTGGTAATGTGGTAATTTTTGCGTATACATCACCAAAACCATTGTTAACATCAACGCCTAATTCATCAAACAGCACTTGGTGCTTGTCAAAAACCTCTTTAAAGAAAACTTTTACAGCGTGACCAAATAAAATCGGGTCTGATACTTTCATCATTGTTGCTTTAAGGTGCAATGACAATAGTACATCTTCAGATTTAGCCGCTTCGATTTCTCGCTCGTAAAAGGCAACTAAAGCTTTGTTGCTCATTACTGCGGTATCAATTACTTCACCGGCTAATAAAGATAAGCCCGTTTTCAAAGCTACTTTTTGGCCATCTGCTTGGGTTAGCACGATATCTACAGTATCAGCATCAGTCAGGGTGACTGATTGCTCACTACCGTAAAAATCACCTTCAATCATATGCGCAACGTGTGATGCTGAATCACTTGCCCATTTACCCATTGAATGCGGGTTTTTCTTAGCGTAATTTTTTACCGATGTTGGCGCGCGGCGATCAGAGTTACCTTCACGCAATACCGGGTTTACTGCACTGCCTTTAATCTTGTCATAACGTGACTGAGATTCACGCTCTGCATCAGTCGATGGCTCATCTGGGTAGTTTGGTATATCGTAACCTTTCGCTTGAAGTTCAGCGATACAGGCTTTTAACTGTGGAATTGACGCACTGATGTTAGGTAACTTGATAATATTAGCTTCAGGCGTATTTGCCATTAGGCCTAACTCAGTGAGTGCATCAGCAATTTTTTGCTCTGCAGTTAACTTTTCAGGAAAGTTAGCAATAATACGGCCAGATAAAGATATATCTCTAGTCTCGACTTTTACACCTGCAGCATTGGTAAATGTGCGGATGATAGGGAGTAATGACAGCGTAGCTAATGCGGGGGCTTCATCAGTTTCAGTATAAATGATCGTTGGAGAATTATCTTTCATGCTTTTTCCTACATTATTGAAATAAATAGTTTTTATAAATTATTATTGTAATAAGTATCTACCTAAAAAGACCTTTAATCTATTGTTAAAGTGTAATTTTGCGGCACAAATCCATATGAAATTTGAAAAATAAATAGTGGCTGCTTGTTTTTTAAAAACGGGTACAGATCACATTTTTAGGCCAACATCATAGACCATTATGTGCAAGATTCAAATTCCACTAAGGCCCAATGCCGAGTAAACTATACAAAATGAATCAATTTCATCATTAAAGGCTTTTATATGTCAGTCAATGGCAAACCAAAACGTTTCAGTAATAAATTTGCATCCCCAACATCAACTCGCCCAATGAAAAAAGGCTTTAAACGCCCAGTAGCTAAGCCAGTATCCGATCCCGTAATTGTGTTGTTTAACAAACCTTTTGATGTTTTATGTCAATTTACCGATGAATCTGGTCGCCAAACCTTAAAAGATTTTATTCCAGTAAAAGACGTTTATGCTGCAGGACGTTTAGATAGAGACAGTGAAGGCTTATTGCTACTCACTAATGACGGTAAACTGCAGGCGAAATTGACCCAGCCGAAAAAGAAAACCTTTAAGACTTATTGGGCTCAAGTTGAAGGTGAGCCAGATGCAGCGTCAATAAAAGCACTCTGCCAAGGGGTTGAACTAAAAGATGGCATGACCTTGCCAGCAAAAGCAAAAGTAATCGATGAACCTGCGGTTTGGGAGCGAACCCCGCCAGTGCGTGAGCGAAAGTCTATTCCAACAACCTGGTTAGAAATTCAAATTTGTGAAGGCAGAAACCGACAAGTTAGACGCATGACCGCGCATATCGGCCACCCTACTTTAAGATTAATTCGCTATAAAATAGGTCAATGGAATTTAGATGACATTAATTGTGGTGAATATAAAGTCCACAAACAAGAAAGTTAATCTGTCACACAAGATTTTTAGGCAATAGGATAAGTCATGGTGAAACCACGTTATAAACCCAATACCACTGTTGCTTGTGTTATCCATTGTGATAATAAATTTTTATTAGTTGAAGAAATTATTGATGGTGAAGTGCGCTTTAACCAACCTGCAGGGCATTTAGAAGCCAATGAAACCATCATTGATGCCTGCATTCGGGAAGTAAAAGAAGAAACCGGATTAAATATTACTATTTCGGCACTCGTTTGCATCTACCAATTTAGTGCATCAAACGCATTGTCTTTTATGCGATTTACTTTTTGCGCACAAGTAAACAAATGCGTTGAATGCACCCCAATAGATCCTGCTATTAGTGCCTGCCATTGGTTAACTATAGAACAGGTAAAAGCCCGTCAAAATCAACTTCGCAGCCCATTAGTACTCAAATCTATTGAAGACTATTTACATAAACCCCACAGCCCATTATCACTGATTAATAGTGAACTGCAGATCATAGCCGCAACCAATAATGCATGATAGAATATGCGCCGCACATTTTGGAGATTTATAGGTTCATTTGTCAGCGCACTTGAAATGCACTAACGGCGACCACATTATGATCTCTAACTACCCAAACACTCATGGTTTCTAGGTTTTATGACATTAAGTACTCCCAATCCAAATGGTAAAAAAGTCATCGTTGGCATGTCCGGCGGTGTAGATTCTTCTGTTTCTGCGTATTTGCTTATGCAGCAAGGCTACCAAGTAGAAGGATTGTTCATGAAGAACTGGGAAGAAGATGATACCGATGAGTATTGTGCGGCTTCTGAAGACTTAAAAGATGCCCAGTCCGTCTGTGATAAATTAGGCATTAAACTTCATACAGTTAACTTTGCGGCAGAGTATTGGGACAATGTTTTCGAGTATTTCTTAGCGGAATATAAAGCAGGTCGTACCCCAAATCCCGATATCATCTGTAACAAAGAAATCAAATTCAAAGCATTTTTAGAATTCGCTGACGAAATTCTTGATGCTGACTATATTGCTATGGGCCACTACGTTCGCCGTTATGACAGTGCTGACGGAACTCAAATGTTACGTGGTGTTGATGGCAATAAAGATCAAAGTTATTTCCTCTATACCCTTAGTCATGAGCAAGTGGCTAAAAGTTTATTCCCTGTGGGCGAATTAGAAAAACACCAAGTTCGTGATATCGCCAAAGAAATGGGCTTAATCACCCATGATAAAAAAGACAGTACTGGCATCTGCTTTATCGGTGAGCGCAAGTTTACTGACTTTTTAGCAACCTACTTACCTGCTCAGCCTGGTGATATTGAAACCGCTGATGAAGGTGAAGTGATTGGTACCCACCAAGGATTGATGTACCACACACTAGGCCAGCGTAAAGGTCTGGGTATTGGTGGCTTGAAAAATAGTAACGATGATCCTTGGTATGTGGTTGATAAAGATTTAACCCGCAATGTGCTCGTTGTGGCCCAAGGTGGTAAGCATCCACGGTTAATGTCTACTGGCATGTTGGTCAATCAATTACATTGGGTTGACCGCAAAGGCCCAAGCGCACCAGCAAAAATTACCGTTAAAACTCGTTATCGTCAGCAAGATGTGCACTGCACTGTGACTTATGATGATGACAGTAACTTAAGGGTTATTTTTGATGAACCCGTTGCTGCGGTAACGCCAGGGCAATCTGCAGTATTTTATGATGGTGAAGTCTGCCTTGGCGGCGGAATCATTGATTGTTTAATTAGAGGATAGTCTGTGAGCCAAGTCTTATTTGAACGCACTATGGCGTTTGCCGGAATATTACAAGCTATTGCTCAAGTACAACATATTGCTCGTCATGGTGATTCAGATGAAAGCGCACTTGCTGCAAGTCTGAACACCATCATGGTCACAGATCCTGATTCTATTAGTGATATCTATACCGATAAGCAAGCACTTAATAAAGGTTATCAGCTCATTGAAAACCAATTGGGTGATGGTAATAGCAAGGATGTGGAAACCACCCGCTACCTTGTTGGTATGTTAGCACTGGAGCGCAAACTGGCTCGCTCAGCAAATGGCTTAGGCATGTTAGCTGAACGCATCAACCAAGTGCATCGACAACTACACCATTTTGCGATTACTGATGAACAAATCATCGCCAGTCTTGCCAGTATTTACAGTGATACCATCAGTGAACTGGGACCTAAATTGCAAATTTCTGGGAATCCAGCTTATTTACAACAACCGCAAGTACAACAAAAAATTCGTGCTTTATTGCTAGCAGCGATGCGCAGTGCCGTTTTATGGCGACAACTGGGAGGCAAACGCCGTCACTTAGTTTTTGCCCGTAAAGCCATTGTGGATACCGCTATCAGTAGCCGTAAAAATAATTAACGATTCACCCTACAAATATTCCAACTTACAATAAAAGTTCATCAAGGAGCTTCAAATGGATCTTTCTGCACTGACAGCTATCTCGCCGATAGACGGTCGTTACGGTAGTAAAACCACCTCTCTACGAGGTATTTTCAGCGAATTCGGTTTAACAAAATACCGTGTTCAAGTTGAAATTAACTGGTTAAAACTACTTTCAAGTTGCCCAGAGATTGAAGAAGTTCCGCCATTTAGTGAAGACGCATTAGCGTTACTAGATAGCATTAAGGATAACTTCAGTGAAGAAGACGCTTTGCGCGTTAAAACGATTGAAAGAACCACTAACCATGACGTTAAAGCGGTTGAGTATTTCATCAAAGAACAAATTGCAGATAACGCTGAATTAGTTGCAATCGACGAATTCGTACATTTTGCTTGTACTTCTGAAGATATTAATAACTTATCTCACGCATTAATGCTTAAAGAAGCACGTGAATTAGTATTAGCGCCTCAGTGTCTAGAAATTGTCAATGCGCTTAAGCAATTAGCAAGAGACAACAAATCAGTACCATTGATGTCACGTACACATGGTCAACCGGCTTCGCCTTCTACGCTGGGTAAAGAAATGGCTAACGTTGCCGTTCGTTTAGAACGCCAACTAGACCAAATCAATGCAGTAGAAATCATGGGTAAAATCAATGGCGCTGTGGGTAACTACAATGCTCACCTTTCTGCTTACCCAGAAGTTAACTGGCATGAGCTGTCACAACGCTTTGTGACAAGTTTAGGTATTAACTGGAACGCATACACCACTCAAATTGAGCCCCATGATTACATCGCTGAGTTATTTGATGCTATTGCCCGTTTCAACACCATCTTAATCGATTTCGATCGTGACATTTGGGGCTACATTGCATTAGGTCACTTCAAGCAACGCACTATCGCTGGCGAGATTGGTTCATCAACCATGCCGCACAAAGTTAACCCAATTGATTTTGAAAATTCTGAAGGTAACTTAGGTATTGCTAACGCGTTAATGCAGCATTTAGCCGCAAAGCTTCCTGTATCAAGATGGCAGCGAGATTTAACTGACTCAACAGTATTGCGTAACTTAGGTGTTGGTATGGCGCATTCATTAATTGCTTATCAAGCAACAATGAAAGGCATCAGCAAGCTTGAAGTGAATGAAGCAAACCTTCGCGCTGAGTTAGATAAAAACTGGGAAGTATTAGCAGAGCCAGTACAAACAGTGATGCGTCGCTACGGCATTGAAAAGCCATACGAGAAATTAAAAGAGTTAACCCGTGGTAAGCGTATCGACGGCGATCAACTTGCAGTCTTTATCGATGGTCTAGAGTTACCTGATAACGTTAAAGCTGAACTTAAAACAATGACGCCAGCCAACTACATTGGTCGTGCTGAAGCATTTGTTGACGAGTTAAAATAATCTTCCACTCAATAACAACTATTGATTGTTGAATAAGGATAGGCGGCAGTTCCATAAGGATTGCCGCCTTTTTTAATACTATGTATACATTAAATTTTGATACTGCTGAGTTCATCAGTAAATATTGGCAACAAAAACCTATAGTCATCAAAAATGCCTTTAAGGCATTTGAAGATCCAATATCGGCCGATGAACTTGCAGGCCTAGCCATGGAAGAAGATATCTCTTCTCGCATCGTTAAAACTGAAACCGATGACTGGAAAGTGATTCAAGGGCCGTTTGAAGACTATGACGAACATGGCGATGACAAATGGCAGTTACTTGTGCAAGCGGTAAACCATTGGTATCCGGAGTCTCAACCACTGGTTGAAGCATTCAGATTTTTACCTGATTGGCGTTTTGATGACTTAATGGTATCGTTTGCCACCCCACAAGGCGGCATTGGGCCACATATTGATAATTATGATGTGTTCTTGATCCAAGGAGAAGGGGAACGCCGCTGGAAAGTGGGCCATAATGGCGAACATCAATGCCGTGGTGGAGATCCATCAAGTCCATTAGTCGATGACTTTGAACCCATTATTGATGTGGTGCTCAGCAAAGGCGATATGTTATATATTCCGCCAGGCTACCCTCATTGCGGTGAAACCTTAAGTCTTGCAATGAGTTATTCTATTGGTTTTAGAGCGCCAAGTCAGCAAGAATTATTAACTGAGTTGGCTGATTCGCTGATTGATAACAGTGCTGGCCAACATAGATTTACCTCTAGCGAAGAAGCTGCAAGCCATGGCCTAGTCAGTCAAACTCAGCAGCAAGGGATCATGGATTTACTGGCTCAATTAGCAACTGATCCTGCCCAATACCAAACTATGCTAGGTAAGTTACTCAGCCAAAATCGTTTTGAACTCGATATCAATCCCTTTGAAGCGCCAATTTCAACAACAGATGTTAAGGAAGCCATTGAAGATGGCGCTAACATGCAACGTATTGGCGGCTTAAAGGTATTAAGCCTAGAGGCTGATACCCAAGCGCAGTTGTATATCAATGGTGAAGTGGTTTGCGCCGCAGGGATTGAACAAGACATCATCGCCGAGATCGCCAATAATCACCTACTCACTCAATCGCAGCTTCAAAACTGGCTCAATGATCAGCAAGTCATGACGGTATTAACCCAGCTTATCAATCAAGGTTGGTATTACTTTTCAGAGTAACCGTTAATTAAAGTGACATCTTAGCGCCACACTAATTTTCCTTTAACCAAAAAAAAGCACTCATCGAGTGCTTTTTTGGTTTATTAGTTATTCAAATTAATAGATTTTTGCTTGCCCTTCTGGACGGGTTTTAAGGAATTTCAAAAACCACATATATTGCTCAGGGTAAGCTTGAATAACTTGCTCAACCATTTTATTTAAAGCAATGGCTTCGTTATCCTTACCTTGCATATCTTCAGGCTTAACTTGCGGCATCACGGTCAACTTAAACTGGTAAGCTGTTTTGTCGTAACCAATTTTTACCGGTAAAACCTGCGCCTTACCTGCTTGCGCTAAACGCCCTACTACCGGTAAGGTGGCTTTTTCTGTTGCCAGCAATGGAGCAAATACACTTTGCTCAGGACCTAAATCTTCATCTGGTAAATAAAAGAAGCTATTATCTTGCTTTAATTCAGTGATTAGCGCGCGTATGCCCGCCTCTCGCATGTAAACGCGGCCATTCTTACTACTGCGTAGTCGATTACTAAACCAATTGAATAAGCCGTTATTATGAGCTTTGGCCATGGTAACCATAGGCAGTTCGATATTTAAACGCAGCCCGGCATAATCAATCGGCCATACATGGGGCATGATAAAAATAATCGGCTGGCCAGCATCACGCGCGGCTTGCACATGTTCAAAACCTGTAATACTGACTCGACGCCTTAGATGCGCATCTGAGCGAATTAATAATTCAGCTTGAGATACCAAGGTTAAAACAAACATATCGACGTTGGCGTTAATTAACTCATCCACCTCAGTCGCTGACTTCTCAGGAAAACATGTTTGAATATTGATACGCGCAATATTGATGGGTTTTTTCGCATAAGACAGTACCAGCTTGGCTAATAGTCGCGCTATAGGATCTCGCAACCAAGCAGGCATCACCCCAAACATAAATAACACCATAATGGCTAGCCATGTACCCCAATATTTCGGGTGCAATAAAGATAGGGTAAAGCGACGATCGAAATGTTTTGCTTGTCTAGCCAAAAGAAACCTCAAAGATTACATTAACACAGTGAAACAAAGAGCCTAAGGAATTGGCCATAATACCAATTTATCAGCGGGACAACATCTGAATATTGTAAAATTGCTACTTTGAATCTTGCTTAATTTGTTAAAATAAAAAAGCCACTCAATGAGTGGCTTTTTTATTAAACAGTGAAACTACTTCTTTTCAGCATTTGCTTCTTCAACACGTGTTTTGAGTTTTTGTCCCGGACGGAACGTCACTACACGGCGAGCTGAAATAGGAATATCTTCACCAGTTTTTGGGTTCCTTCCCGGTCTTTGGTTTTTATCGCGCAAATCAAAGTTTCCAAAGCCAGATAACTTGACCTGCTCACCACTTTCAAGTGCTTCTCTAATCTCTTCAAAGAAAGACTCAACCATCTCTTTGGCTACACGTTTATTCATGCCAAGTGTTTCGAAAAGATGTTCTGCCATTTCGGCTTTGGTAAGTGCCATACTTTTAATCCCTCAACAATGCGTTGAACTCGCTCTTAAGTGCCGAGACAACTGAATCAACAGTTTCAGTGATGTCTTTTTCTTCAAGTGTACGAGTAATGTCTTGTAATGTAAGTGCGATTGCAAGGCTCTTTTTGCCAGCGTCAACACCTTTACCCCGGTATACATCGAACAAGTTTAAGCCAACCAACTGATTTTCGCCAACTTTTCTTATCAAATCCATAACATTAGTTGCAGAAACTTCTTCGTCTACAACGACTGCAATATCACGTCGATTAGCAGGAAACTTAGATACAGCCTGGGCTAGCGGCAAACTGGCTTGCAGTAAAGCGTCCAGTTCTAACTCAAAAACAATTGTTTTGCCATTAAGGCCAAAAGGCTTCTCCAAACTCGGATGGATAGCACCTATAACACCAATGACTCGATTATTTCTCAATATTTCAGCACATTGCCCTGGATGAAGAGCTGAATGTGTTGCACTTCTAAAAGTAAATTCAGAAGTCGAAACTGTCAAGCCGATTATTGATTCTAAATCGCCTTTTAAATCAAAGAAGTCGACAGTTTTAGATTCCATTGACCAATGTTCATCATTTTGAACACCAGAAATTACTGCACCAATCATCGCTTCTTGTCTAACACCAGAATCTGCTTTGGCATCAGGAACAAAGCGTAAACCGGTTTCAAATAAACGTACGCGACCTTGTTGACGACTTTGGTTATAACCAACAGAAGTTAACAAACCGGTGAACATCGATAAACGCATCGCTGACATTTCAACCGAAATAGGATTCGGTAAAATCATTGCTGGCTCATTTGGATGAACAATGTTTTGTAACTTAGGATCAACAAAGCTATAGGTCACCGCCTCTTGGAAACCGCGCGCCACTAATACACTGCGCACTTTGCTTAATGGAATATTCGCTTCTTTGTGATCAGACATACTTAATGAAGCAACAGGTGCAATATTTGGGATATTGTTATATCCATAAATACGGGCAACCTCTTCGATTAAATCTTCTTCAATGGCCATATCAAAACGATATGTTGCCGTGGTCACATTCCAAGCGTCAGCAGTTACTGCAACAGTAAATCCAAGACGCTCAAGAATTTCTGTTACATCAGTATCAGGAATATGATGACCTAGAATTTTGTCTAACTTGCTGCGACGCAAAGTGATTTGAGCCGGCTTAGGTAAATGCGCTTCAGACACTGCTTCAGCAACAGGACCTGCTTCACCACCACAAATATCAAGTACTAAGCGCGTAGCTCGGTCCATCACTTTATGTTGAAGCTCTGGGTCTACACCACGTTCAAAACGGTGTGATGCATCTGTGTGTAAGCCTAAGCGACGCGATTTACCCATAATGGCTAAAGGCGCAAAGAATGCGCACTCTAATAAAATATCTTGGGTCTTTGCAGTTACGCCTGACGCTTCACCGCCAAATACACCCGCTAAGGCAACGGCTGCTTTATCGTCAGCAATCACTAGGGTGTCACTTGGTACTGTAATTTCGTTACCGTCAAGTAAAGTAAGCTTTTCAACGCCGTCGCTTAAACGCACTTGAATAGCACCATTTAAGGCTGCTAAATCAAACGCATGCATTGGCTGACCATATTCAATCAATACGTAGTTAGTAATATCTACAATGGGATCGATTGAGCGAATACCGCTACGACGTAACTTCTCTTGCATCCATAAAGGCGTTGCTGCCGCTAAGTTTACATTCTTAACCACACGGCCTAAATAACGAGGACAGGCATCTGCTGCAATAACGTTAATTTCAACTTTATCATCGATAGTTGCAGTAACAGGATCCCACGTCGGCTCAGCAACCGCTTGACGGTTTAATACACCAACTTCGCGCGCTAAGCCTGCCATACCTAAACAATCTGCACGGTTAGCGGTTAAATCAACGTCGATGATGGCATCGTTTAGTTGAAGATATTCACGGATATCTTTACCAATCGGCGCATCTGCAGGTAATTCAATAATACCGTCACTTTCGATATCAATACCGATCTCACCGTATGAACACAACATACCAAATGATGGCTGGCCGCGTAGTTTGGCTTTTTTAATTTTAAAATCGCCAGGTAGCACTGCCCCAACCATTGCTACCGCAACTTTTAAGCCTAAACGGCAGTTTGGTGCACCGCAAACGATATCAATTAACTCATCGCCGCCAACATTAATTTTAGTTACGCGTAATTTGTCAGCATCTGGATGCTGACCACACTCAACCACTTCACCAACAATCACACCGCTAAATTCGGCTGCAACGGCATCAATACCGTCAACTTCAAGACCGGCCATTGTGATTTGGTGTGATAATTCTTCACGGCTTACAGATGGGCTAACCCATTCACGAAGCCAAGATTCACTGAATTTCATCTTTATATTGCTCCGTTATTTGAATTGCTTAAGAAAACGTAAATCGTTTTCAAAGAAGGCACGTAAGTCGTTAACACCGTAGCGCAGCATAGTCAAACGCTCAACACCCATACCAAAAGCAAAACCAGAGTATTTTTCTGGGTCGATACCGACACTGCGAAGGACATTAGGGTGCACCATGCCGCAACCTAATACTTCAAGCCACTTACCGTTTTTACCCATAACATCAACTTCAGCTGAAGGCTCAGTAAACGGGAAGTAAGATGGACGGAATCGCACTTCTAAATCTTCTTCGAAAAAGTTACGTAAGAAGTCATGCAAAATGCCTTTCAGCTCTGCAAAGTTAACTTTTTCATCAACTAACAAACCTTCCACTTGGTGGAACATTGGCGTGTGAGTTTGATCGTAGTCGTTACGATAAACACGACCTGGAGAAATGATACGTAAAGGTGGCTTTTCATGCTCCATGGTACGAATTTGTACCCCTGAAGTTTGCGTACGCAACATCACTTTTGGATTGAAATAAAAGGTGTCATGATCAGCACGAGCTGGATGATGCTCAGAAATATTCAATGCATCGAAGTTATGAAAGTCATCTTCGATTTCAGGACCATGCTTAGTGGTAAAACCAAGCTCGCCAAAGAAAGTTTCAATACGTTCAATCGTACGTGTTACTGGGTGTAAACCGCCCATTTCAAGCGTACGACCTGGTAAGGTTACATCGATTTTATCTGCGATAAGTTGCGCTTCTAATTCAGCAGCCTTTAAGCCTTCAATACGCTCAGAAAGTTGCTTCTGTACCGCTTGCTTAGCTTGGTTGACTGCTTGTCCAAAGGCAGGTTTCTCTGCTGGACTTAAGCTACCCATCATTTTCATCATGTCAGTGATCTTACCTTTCTTACCAAGGTAGTCGACACGGATATCATCCAGTGTCTTTAGATCACCGGCCTTACCTATTACTTCTAAGGCTTGTTCTACGATCTCTGTTAACTGCTGCATTTTCTCATCCACTGCATTTTTGCATATCAAATGCTATTGGGCGCCTGATTATCAGGCGACATAGTAGTCTAGGCACAAAGTCAACTTTATGCCTAAAGCATGGGGGTAAAACAAAAGCTGGAATTTTACGTTAGCTAAGCTTAATTTACTAGCATTTATTACGATTTTATTGAGTAAAATGCGGCATTTAAATTAAATCGAATTTATATTTCCGATAGTATAATTTAATACAAATTAACGATCTATTAACTTAAGCGCCATTTATGAGCAGCAAATGCTTATAAGCTAATCAATCACCTTGAGAACCAATGAACATTATTACAACAAGTGATAGTAAATTATTGAATTTTTTACAAATACCAAGGGCTAATACGATAACAAAAAAGCTCACTGGCAATGTTAAATACCAGCGAGCTTTTATGTTACCAACAAACTAAATTCGCAACTTAAACGACAAAATTGTGCAATGGCTAATAAGTTATCACCATTGAGAGCGTCTAGCGGTTTTTTTCTAAACGCGCTAACAAACTTGAAGTATCCCAGCGGTTACCTTTCATGGCTTGTACTTCAGAATAAAATTGATCCACTAAGGCAGTAACTGGTAACTGGCTACCATTACGACGCCCTTCATCTAAAGCAATAGCTAAATCTTTACGCATCCAGTCAATGGCAAAGCCAAAGTCATACTCACCTTGCCACATGGTTTGATAACGATTTTCCATTTGCCAGCTTTGAGCTGCGCCCTTGCTGATCACCTCAACCACTTTTAAACCATCAAGACCTGCACTTTTAGCAAAGTGTAACCCTTCGGCAAGCCCTTGCACCACTCCTGCGATACAGATTTGATTGACCATTTTGGTTAACTGGCCCGCGCCAACCTCCCCTAATAATTCTGCGCAGCGACTATAGGCCTCAATGACCGGTTTTACTTGGTTAAAAACGGCTTCTTTTCCGCCCATCATCACAGTTAACACGCCATTTTCAGCACCGGCTTGACCACCTGATACGGGCGCATCTAGAAACTCAACCTCTTGCTTAGCAAGCACGGCTGCCAGTTCACGAGCAACATCGGCAGATGCGGTGGTGTGATCGACCAAAATTGCACCAGCTTTTATCCCATGAACAATGCCATCTTCCCCTAAAACCACTTGGCGAAGATCGTCATCATTACCCACACAAGTAAACACGATATCTTGCTCTACTGCCGCAAGTTTTGGGGTCAATGCTAACTCACCAGAATATTGCGCTGCCCATTGCTGCGCTTTTGCTGTGGTGCGATTATAAACCGTAACTTGATGCCCTTGGTTAGCCAAATGCCCTGCCATTGGGTATCCCATCACGCCCAAGCCGATAAATGCTACTTTAGCCATATCATTCCTTCGTTCATTATTATTGTGGTTGTTTATTAAAAATAGTGTTGATTGTGCTACAAGCCAAAACGAGTCAGGCTTTATGAGTAAGCGATTGAATTTTGGCTATTACATTGATTACAAAGCCGGTTTTACATGGGCTTCCATTTCAGAGCCAATTTTTTTGCGCATATCCATTAAACGTAATGCTGAATCCCTCAAACGAATATCATCATCTGTTTGGGGGACCCACTCAGGTACTGATGTAGGTTTACCATCATCATCAACTGCGACCATAATCACGATACAATGGGTAGTAAGATGACGTTCAGGCTCTTTAGGGTCACCCGCTTTAACCGCTATACCAAAATGCATGGACGATGTGCCGGTATAAATAACTTTGGCGCTTACTTCAACAATATTGCCCACATGGATAGGCTTTACAAAACGAATACCACCAGCATAAGCGGTAATGCAATATTTACCACTCCAACCTGCAGCACCAGCATATGCAGCTAAATCAATCCATTTCATCACCGCGCCACCATGCACTTTGCCGCCAAAGTTCACATCTGCAGGTTCAGCTAAAAACCTTAAGGTAATTTCTCTTTCTAATCCGGCCATAACGACTCCTAATTCAGCTAATTAATGTCAGTTTACGATAATTAATCAAAGAAATGAGTAAAAATTATGCCTAAATGAAAATATTTGATGAAAGAGTACTTAATTGCTATTTGGTAGTTCAAAAAAATACTGCTGAGTTTCAAAAAACAAAAAAGCACAACTTAAAAAAGTTGTGCTTACTAAAACTGACACTATAAAGGGTTAGCTAATGGGTGGCTCTTGAATTACCACTGAATACATCAAAAACGATAACCTAAATTTAAAGTAAATGAACTTCTTGTTTCACCTTTATTGTACAGCCCTGTCAAATTTAAATGACGACCTATCTGTTTATTAAAACCCACTAAATAAGCCCATTGTTCTAACCCTACACCCACATCAAAAGTAAAGTCTTCACCGGTTCCCAATATATCGCCTAAATTACCAGTCATCGAAGGCTTAAGGCCTTGATATTCTGCGCCGATAAAAATTTGTGCTCGCGACTCAAGGAATTGATAACCAAGCATTGGCTGGATAGTCACAATACCATCTCCCCAATCCTGGCCATCAAGACGAGTTTTAGAGTAAGTTGCAGTAACAGATGCAAAAAATTCTTTATAACCGACAGAAAGCGTTGTCCCCAAACCTGCCAGATCATATTCTAAATGTAGCGGCACTTCGACTCTTCCTGGTGAGCATAAATCAGCGCCCTGATTTTCTAATAAACTGCATGCCAAACTGCCACCGATAACCCCGAGCTTATCTTCAAACACATCTTTAAGTTTTCCGGTATATTGGGCATCAACGACTGCATCCACATTCACCTTGCCCACTAAAGCATATATATTCCAAAACGGTAAAATATTGACATCAGCTCTGAATGAATAACTTTCAGCATTAACAGTGCCAACTGAGCTCGATGGATCAAACCATTCATCCAAATCTACCCCCATAATATTAAAACTATCAAAACCAAAATCCATATCTTGATTTCGATAAGCGACCGAAAAACCAAATGGCAGTGGCACATCAATACCTTGCTGGCGAACTAAATCACTCATTAACGGAAAGAGTCTATCTAAATCGACCTTTTCTTCACGAATGCGCGGATCAGAAACCATTTTTAATGACGCTTCATCAAAAACTAATGCACCATGTTCATCATCATAAAATGCCACGGGCTTGATAGTTGCGTGATAACTTGCTTCTTTGTTACCTTTTTTACCAGTAGCGTGAATCACTTTATTTGCAATGGCTGTGTGTCCGTTAACCAGTGTCATTAAATCAACTTCTTGACGATAATGTTCGACACTAAACGCATCAAAATCAAATGGTTTTGAATTGGTCATGACCATTTTGGTTGCAACACCATTTACTACAGTAAGCTTAACCCGCATAAAACGAAAATAAGCAATATCTTGCGGTAAACCATATTTAGAGTAATTAAAGCTTATTTCTATTTCATTGGCAGATATCTCATCAACAACGACGGAAGACTTATCATAACTTTCCATGTAATTTTTCAAGCGATATTCTGTTTTAGTTATTTGTTCGATAGTTTTTATGACATCCTCATTATCATCTAATTTAGATTGGTCATATTTAATTCTCAGATCAATATTACCGCGAGTATCTGTACTTTGAACCAAAAACACATCTGAACTTTTTACCTTATCGCCGACTTCCAAGGTTCTAACCACACGCTCAACTTGCTGATCACCTAGTGACAGCGAGCTTAAGCCTAATTTCAAAATATCTTCTGAAACGCCGTATTGTTGAAAAACATTTTGCTCCGCTGAATTAATGAGTTGTTTGTTGTTTTTATCTTCAACAAAAATACTTTCCTGCGCATAACTTACGTTTGAGAGTGTTAACAATATGGCTATTGGTATTGCTTTTAGAATACAGCGAGAAGTAGAAAAATGATTAAGTGAACAAAATAGCGTTTGATTCATTAATAGTACCCTTTGAAAGCCAATCTATGGCAAATAAGTTATCGAATCATTTCCTGATTCAAATTTCGGAAAAACATAATGCAAGTTCAGCAAACGTTATTGGCTAACGCGCTTTTTCCGTTCAATGGGAATATTGTATGTGTTTATTTATTAGATATTTAATCGCTATTGATGGATTAAACCCTACATGAATAAAAACCACTACTGAGATAAACAGCAAATCAGCATCAAAATTACCTAAGTAGATAAAATAAAAACGGATCAAAACCAATAGAAGGATTAGGGGGTTAAACTGGAATTATATATAAAAGAATTTAAATTCGAGGCTATTAATGACGCTCAATGCTGTATTGAGCGTCATGAGGAAATCTTATTTCTCTTATTTGAGCATAAATAATTGATTATAGAAACGTGCAACAATCACGGTAATCATTAATATGACCAGTATCAGCAATGGCGTATTAATGTCATAACTAGGCGTTAAATGTAATGCACTCATAGTCATTACCATAAGTAAATTGCCACCTAGCATACGCACTAGCATCATTGCAGGCTTTGGAAAAAGTCCCCAAATGAGGAAAACGTTAATCATATAAAAACCAACTAACTGCCAAAGCTCTGTAAATGCGGGCATTATAAAAATATATTGCAGTAAAAAAAACACTCCCCATAGCAGTGCAGATAATATCACCTGCTTCATTAAAGGAAATGGTAAACTGACTGTTATATTGGCAAAAATTGAACCAAACATAGGGATAAAAATACCACCAGGTAAGGCAAAATATATCCATGCGCCATAACAAGTTGAGGCTATTGCAACCGCCTTTATAACTCTGTTAATTCTCACTTTCAATAAATTTTCTTTTACAGCCTCTTTCGAGTTTTGGGGCTTTATGCTCTCTTGCTTCCAGTAGTTAGCTAAAATTTCAACATCTAACTTTTCGCCATTAATGGCATTATCAAGCATTTTAATTTCTTGGGAAAAATAACCTAACTGTTGCAACTTATCATCATTGGGTTTATCACTGGATAACAACTTGATGGTGGATTTGCTATGCTGCAGAACGTGAGAAAAACCATCGACTATGACAGTCCATTTATCTTTTTCATGTTGAAGTTTATAACTGGAACTCAATGGCATACTGATCAAGTCACTTAATTTATCAATCAGTAATTGTGCATCGACTAATAAGTCTTGAATATTATCATGATGAGCACTTTTTGCAGCCTCGTTAAGCGCGTTATCTATTTTATGAAAAGCATTTAACGCAGAGTCAACGCTGCTAAAGAATAAAGATTCAGTGTTTAAAGGCCAAATAAAACGATAAACAATTGAATAAACTAGCACTCCAAGTAAATTATCTTGTATTCGTAAAACCGCAATATCAAATGAAGCTTCACCATTAAAGCCTCCCATTACCGCAACAATAGTGCACACAGTAAAGCCCATGGTAAATGCATAACCATAACGCAAATTATCAGCAAACCACACGCTAACAGCCAAAAGCAACAGTAAACAACCAATGAATAACATCGGAGTCTGGGCAAAAAAGCTCACCAGAAATAACGCCACACTAATGCCGCAAACTGTACCTATAAGGCGGTTTTTACCTTTGTGTAAGCCATGCCCAAGAGTTTCATTTGAAGCAATGGCAATAACGGTAATAGCAGCCCAATAAGGTTTTTCCCATTGAAAAAACAATGCTAAGGCAATTGCTATACCGACAGAGACAGAAACTTTTATCGCTTCCTTAACGGGTAAACTGAGCATACACATTCTCACTCTATAAAATTTAATGCTTCAGAATTTTTACCGATGCCGTCATACCAACTCGCAGCTGAATATCTTCAGGTAACTTATCAAGTTTTATCTTAACTGGAATGCGTTGTGCTAAGCGGATCCACTCGAAATTCGGGTTCACATTAGGTAGTAACGAATTGCCGGTACTGCCATCAGTTTTCGAAATGCCGTAACCAATACTTTGTACTTTACCTTCTAAAGTGACTTGGTCATGCATCATTAATGTGACTTGGGCTTTATTATCAATAGCCACATCTTTTAAATCAGTTTCTTTAAAAAAACCGTCAATCCAAAAACTGTTTTCATCAATCAAAGCAACAACAGGCGAATTAGCAACGACTTGTGAGCCTACTCGATAATTCAAATTAGTAATATAGCCATCTGTTGGTGCAGTAATTTTAGTGTAAGCTAGATTTAATTTAGCTTCTGCCACTTGGGCTTTTGCCATTAACAAGTTCGCTTGTGCGGTTTCAACTGCATTTTGTAGATTATTAAGGGTTAACACTGACTGAGCACCAGGGGTTAGCTTTTCTAATTCAATAGCACGACTAGACTCGTTCTGAGCCTTACGAACTAATGCTTGTGATTGCTTTTCAGTTGCTACCGCTTTTTGTAAACTGGTTTGGTATAGGCTAGCGTCAATCTCAAAAAGCACATCACCTTTTTGTACATGACTATTATCAATGACATTAACTTTTACAATTTGACCTGTCACTCGTGGGGTTACTTGGATAACATAGGCTCTGACTTGACCGTCTCTTGTCCAAGGATTATCAGTGTAAGTTTGATACTGACTATACAAAACACCTATTGCCGCCGCCATCAGCAACAGGGTAATAAAATAACGTTTAAACATTGGCGTTACCTACTTAAAATATGGAAATAAATTGGCTAATTAAGCCGATAAAAAGAATAACCATAGACAATTCAACTATGGCCGGAGCTGCGACATATTTATGTAAACCAATTTTAGTACCAATAGCGGTAACTACGCCGGTTAATATATATGCCATAGCGGCAACCAGTAATAATGGCGGAAAATACACATCACCGATTACCACTTCATGGGGCATTATGCTCATACGCCTATCACCTAAATAATATTAACTATTTAAAAAACATTGACTTAATGTCTTCTTACTCATTTATGCATATATTTTAATGGCGGCAGAGAAAATCTTGTAATCATCTATGATGGATCTCACCCATCGAAATCTATAAACAATTGTTTTTATGTGTGATAAATTGTGATTTAAGTGACGGTATAACCCCAAATGCATACCACATCGCATTTTTCATTATTTGAAGAGACAACTATGAACTTTAGTTTGGAACAACTTCTTGCCTTTGTAACTGTCTATGAGCAGAAAGCTTTCAGTAAAGCAGCGGTGAAACTGGACAAACATCGTACAACTATTGGCCAAGTCATTAATAACCTTGAAGATCAATTAGCCATTACCCTGTTTGAACGGATCGGTAGAACCGTTGAACCGACTGAAGATGCAGTACTACTTTATAACTATGCCAAACAGGCTATTGAGCAATCCAAAACCTTTGACCAAGTGGCCATGAGCTTGGCATTTGGTGAGCTTAATTCAATTACAATTGGGTATTGCAGTTTTATACCGCAACAAGTGATATCTGAGATTAGAAAACAACTGCTAATTGACAGCCCATCATTAAAAGTTAACTTCCTCGTCAGAACCAAAAATGATATTAAAGTGGGAATACAAGACGGCAGTATTCATTTTGGAATTGTGAATGTATACGAAAGCAAAGTGCTAAACAGCATCGATCATACTTTTTTATGTAACATGTCATTTGCCGCTTTCACCAACAAAGACGCTGACCTAGCAACACTAAACTCTGAAGCAACCTTGGCTAAAATGAAGACTAGCCGTCAGTTTATCTTAAAATCCATGCTTGATGATGATATGAGTAAAAAAATCATTGTCTCCTCCAATTATGAAGTGGTAGATCAACTGACTCTCATCATTAAAATGGTTGAAGAAGGTCTTGGGTGGAGCATTTTCCCATTGTTAATCAATTCCATGGAATATACTGCACACGATCTTATACCGATAGAAATAGAACAAATACAAGACGCATTACAAGTACCTATATCACTTTGGAACCCACACTCAAAACAAATTATGCCGGCCAAAAAGTCTATCACATCAGCCATAGCTAACTATATAAATAGAGTTAGATCCAAATAATAGCATCATATTTGTATTAGTAGCCTCTGCATTAAGAGGCTTTCATCCCTTTAGTTATCTTCAGCAACTTCAATGCAGGGTTTCATCCTTCAAATGAGATTGTCTATAAAACTGACTGCACTTTATTATGACTGCATAACACCACACTGTATTGATTATCGTTGGTGATATTTTACCAAGGGTGAATATCTCTACTATGTAATTAATATATACAGTAATGAGTATTGTTGGCATAAATCGCTCCAAAATAAAGTAGTCATAATTATGGAAACAATTGAAAATTTATTTCATTCCAACCCATACATCACTTTTGTTTTAACATTAGTAATAGGTTTTTTAATCGGCTTAATTAGCATGCACAGAGTTTTTGGTATTCTGGCTAGTTTTATCGGTGGTTGCATCACCATCACACTGCTTCATCTCCATTTAGAGCCAGAACTTGGTGTACTGCTATTGGGTATATTTATCTATATCATTGGTTTTTTATCTGGCTCTAAATATACAGAGAGTAAACTCTTGTTAATGGATCCATTTAAGCCAAAAAATATCAATACCACTAAAAATATTGTTTCTCGCTCATTTGAAGTAAATAACGATAGTACGGTCGTCGATAAAACCTTGTTACAACTTAATGAGGCAGCAATTGATGTGAGTTTTGAATTAACCTTAAGCCAAAACCTTGATAAACAACAGCCTGATATGATTGCAGCAGGTGATATTGTGACCATTACCGGACCTAATAATGCACTTTATTATTATGATGATAATATCATTGGTACTGAAATCGCTATTGATGATAGCAACATTATTGAAACGACATTTGAATACGTGATTAAGCCTAACCACTTAGTTGGTCTGTCACTAAAAGCGATTAAAAAAATGCTGAATGCCAATACCGACAGTTCAGTATGTATTACAGCACTTGCCAGAAATAAATTTGATATGTTGATTACTCCTGATCTGATAACTGAAGAAGGCGATCATATTCAATTAGTGGGTAAGAGTAACGACATTGAGCGAGTACAGCAGCGACTAATAAAACTGTAAGCTTTAATTAATTTAAATAAAAAGGCAGTCACTTTTAAAGTGACTGCCTTTTTATTACATTTTAATCACGTTACTTTTTAAATAAAAGTGAACCATTAGTGCCACCAAAGCCAAATGAGTTACACAATGCATAATCAAAACTATGGGGTTTGGCTACGTGCGGTACAAAATCTAAGTCACAACCTTCATCAGGGTTATCCAAATTAATGGTAGGCGGTACAATTTGATCCCGCAACGCTAAGATTGTAATAATTGCTTCAACTGAGCCCGCTGCACCTAATAAATGTCCGGTCATAGATTTAGTAGAACTTACAAGTAAATCATAAGCATGGTCGCCAAACACCGACTTAACCGCAGCCGCTTCAGCTTTATCACCTGCTGGAGTCGAAGTGCCATGGGCATTGATATAACCAACCTCTTCATTGGCAATTTGCGCATCATTAATGGCATTAACCATTGCTGCAGCAGCGCCCGCACCATCACTTGGTGGTGATGTCATATGAAAAGCATCGCCACTCATACCAAAGCCAACAAGCTCTGCATAAATTTTAGCGCCGCGCGCCTTAGCATGCTCATACTCTTCCATCACCAACACACCTGCGCCATCACCGATAACAAAACCATCACGGTCTTTATCCCATGGGCGGCTTGCAGCGGTTGGATCGTCATTACGAGTTGATAAGGCTTTGGCGCTGCCAAAACCAGCAACAGCTAACGGACAAGTAACATCTTCAGCACCGCCAGCAACCATAACGTCGGCGTCACCGTAGGCAATCGTACGCGCTGCAAAACCAATATTATGCACACCCGTTGTACAAGCTGTTGTCACTGCAAAGTTTGGCCCAGTCATGCCATACTTAATAGATAAATGACCAGAAATCATATTAATAATGGTGCTAGGAACAAAAAATGGCGACACTTTTCGAGGGCCACCTTTAAGCAATGCTGCATGATTTTGCTCAATTAATGGCATTCCGCCCATACCAGCACCAATCGCTGTGCCAACTCGCGCTGGATTTTCTTGTTCCATATCAAGACCTGAGTCTGTCATTGCTTGTATACCTGCAGCCATGCCGTATTGGATAAATAAATCCATTTTACGGGCATCTTTGCGAGACATATATTGCTCAACATCGAAGTCTTTTACCGAGCCACTGAAACGAGTACTAAATTCAGTTGCATCAAATTTGGTAATAGGTGCAATACCACTTTTACCAGCTAATAAAGATTGCCAAGAAGATTCGACATCGTTACCCACTGGAGTAACTAGTCCTAAACCTGTAATTACCACACGACGTTTAGACACAGCATTCACCTTTGTATTTTATGAGGCATTCGCCAAGAGATATTCTGTTAACCCACCACCAATCAAAGGAAAAAGATCAAACGGATGATAAGAAATGATGGGTTAACTCACTTTTATAGAGAGTTAAGTCGACATTTATTCGACGCCACAAACAAAAACAGGCGGCATAAATGCCACCTGTTTTAGTGAATCAGGGATTACTGATTTTTTGAAACGTAATCGATCGCTGCTTGAACAGTAGTGATCTTTTCAGCTTCTTCATCAGGGATCTCAGTGTCAAACTCTTCTTCTAGAGCCATAACCAATTCAACAGTGTCCAGAGAATCTGCACCTAAATCGTCTACGAATGATGCAGCTGATTTAACGTCTTCTTCCTTAACGCCAAGTTGCTCAATAATGATTTTCTTTACACGTTCTTCGATGTTGCTCATTAGTTTTCTTTCCTATTCAAATTACACACTTGCGTAAGATTGAGAGTAGTTTATTCGATCCAGCTGACATTGCAAGCTTAGTTTTCGTGGTCTAACCACGAAAATTATCATACTTTGATATCAAACGAGATTCAATAAAAGTCGTTATCAATTATGGTCCTTAGACCATGTACATTCCGCCGTTTACATGCAAAGTTTCACCAGTGATGTAAGCTGCAGAGTCAGAAGCTAGAAACAATACCGCATTGGCAATCTCTTGCGCCTGACCGAGTCGAGCCATTGGAACTTGCGCCATGAAAGCTTTTTGCTGCTCTTCATTAAGCTCATCTGTCATGTCTGTTTGGATAAATCCAGGGGCAACAGCATTAACGGTAATTTGACGAGATGCAACCTCTCTTGCAAGAGATTTTGTAAATCCAATCAAACCAGCTTTAGCTGCTGAGTAGTTTACTTGCCCGGCATTACCCATGGTTCCGACCACAGAGCCAATATTAATAATACGGCCGCTGCGCTTTTTCATCATAGACCGCATAACCGGCTTGGATAATCTAAACAGTGATGTCAAATTAGTGTCAAGAATATCATGCCACTCATCATCTTTCATGCGCATTAATAAATTATCACGTGTGATACCAGCATTGTTTACTAAGATATCAACATCACCGGCTTTTTCTTTTATCTGGCTGAATAATTGTGTAACTGATTCACTATCAGTCACATTTAATACTAAACCAAAGCCGTTATCACCAAGGTAATCTTGAATTGCAGCGGCACCTTTTTCACTGGTTGCAGTGCCGATCACGGTAGCGCCTGCTTCAACCAGTGTTTCACTGATGGCACGGCCAATACCACGACTTGCGCCAGTAACTAACGCGACTTTACCTGTTAAATCAAAGCTAATGCTCATGAATATTCCTTATTGGATTAAAGCTGATAAAGTGGCTGCATTATTAATTGCTTGCCCTTTTAATGACTTATTAATTCTTTTTGATAACCCAGTTAATACTTTACCAGGGCCAATTTCAGCTAAATCAGTAATCCCCTGACTTGCCATTAACTCAACTGTCTCACTCCAACGTACCGGGCAATATAATTGGCGAACTAGCGCATCTTTAATTGCAGCTGCATCATTAGGGCTTGCTACATCAACGTTATTAATCACAGAAATAACCGGCGAGTTAAACTTGATATTCTCTAATGCAAGTGCCAGTTTATCAGCTGCAGGTTTCATTAATGCGCAATGTGACGGCACACTCACAGGTAAAGCAACTGCCATTTTAGCGCCAGCAGCTTTACATGCGCCAGCGGCTCTTTCTGTGGCTTCTTTTTCACCCGCAATAACTACTTGGCCAGGACTATTAAAATTCACAGGGCTAACAACAGCGCCATTTGCTGACTCTTCACATGCCTTAGCAATTGCATCATTATCTAAACCAATAATGGCGTACATAGCACCGGTACCTGCTGGTACTGCTTGCTGCATTAATTGACCGCGCAATTCAACTAATTTTACCGCATCTTCAAAGGCAATAATGCCAGCACACACTAATGCTGAATACTCACCTAAACTATGGCCTGCTAAAACAGCAGGTTTAATCGTGCCACTTGCTTCGATAACGCGCCAGATAGCCACACTTGCGGTTAATAATGCAGGCTGAGTTTTATCTGTTTCATTTAGAGTTTCAGCAGGTCCATCTTGCACCAATGCCCATAAGTCGTAACCTAATACGGCACTCGCCTGAGCAAATGTCTCAGTTACTACAGGGTAATCAGCTGCTAAATCAGCAAGCATACCAACTGATTGCGAGCCTTGACCTGGAAAAACAAACGCTATATTTTCCATTATAATTATTACCTTTATTCGTTTTTGAAAAACAACTTTTTATTTTTTGCTAGCTGTAAAATATAAATTAATCGCGTTATATCCTACTGCTATTTATCAATGATATCTAGAATCTAACTAGCGCACTGCCCCAAGCAAATCCACCGCCAAATGCTTCAAGTAAAATAAGCTGTCCGCGTTTAATACGGCCATCTCTTACTGCCTCATCTAACGCGATAGGCACAGAAGCTGCTGAAGTATTACCGTGCTTTGCCAGCGTTAATACCACTTTATCTAAACTCATATCTAACTTTTTGGCGGTCGCTTTAATAATTCTAAAGTTGGCTTGATGTGGTACTAACCAATCAATTTCAGACTTGTCGATATTATTAATTCGCAGGGTTTCTGTCACCACATGGGATAATTGCGTCACCGCAAACTTAAAGACATCATTGCCCTTCATGGTCATAAAGCTCACAGCTTCTGATGTTTCGCTGGCCCGAGGCGGGAATGTGCACTTTAGCAAATCCCCCTGGCGGCCATCGGCATAAATATGGGTTGAAATAATACCCGGTTGCTCACTGGCGCCAATAACCGCAGCGCCAGCACCATCACCAAATAATATGATGGTACTGCGATCTTCAGGATCGCACAGGCGTGACAACACGTCAGCGCCCACCACCAATATTTTCTTAGCGGCACCGGTTTTAATAAATTGATCTGCAACCGACAATGCATAAACAAAGCCTGAACATGCGGCAGCAATATCAAATGCAGGAATAGTATGAATGCCTAATAATTTTTGTATTTCGCAAGCCGCAGCTGGAAATGCATTATTGGCACTGGTTGTACCACAGACAATCATATCTAATTCGCTTGCTTCAACACCTGCCATTTCTAAGGCTTTCAGCGCAGCTTGATAACCCATGGTAGTCACAGATTCATATTCAGCAGCGATGCGTCGCTCTGAAATACCCGTACGTTCCACAATCCATTGGTCAGAGGTGTCGACCATTTTTTCTAGATCGTGGTTACTACGAACTTGCACCGGCAGATAACTACCAGTTCCGAGAATTTTTGTATACATATTATGAGATCAGCTATTGATGTCTAAAAGAATCGTCTCCAGACGATCTTTAATCATTTCCGGTAAACGACGTTTTGCTTCCGTTGCAGCTAAATTGATTGCTTGTAAATAAGCGGCTTCATCAGCATTTCCGTGACTTTTTACTACTATTCCGCGCAATCCTATCAGACTTGCACCATTGTAGTGGTCGGGGTTCATCTTACTCAGTACAGCTTGGATACGTGGAGCGAGGAATTTTGATAACAAACGAACGAAAAAGCCTTGAGTTAATCCATGTTTTAATTGATGAACTAATAACTTAGCAATACCTTCAGATGTTTTTAATGTAATGTTGCCAACAAAGCCGTCACAGACGATAACATCGACTTTGCCGGTAAATATCTCATCACCTTCAATAAAGCCATCGTAATTGACTTGAGAAGTGTGTATCAGGTGCTGAGCTGCTTGTTGGACTTGATCGTTACCTTTAACGTCTTCAATACCGACGTTAAGTAACGCAATTTTTGGTCTAGAGCGTTTATGCACAACTTCACATAACACCGAGCCCATGACAGCAAACTGAAACAAGGTTTCAGAATCGCAAGAAACGTTAGCACCCAGATCGAGTAAATAGACTGGTTTACCTGTCATAGCAGGTAAACAACTGACTAATGCAGGTCTATCTACACCGGGCAAGGTTTTTAATAAGATCTTTGATAGCGCCATTAACGCGCCAGTATTACCCGCACTCACACAGGCCTGAGCCTTACCATCTTTAACTAATTCTAATGCTAAGCGCATTGAACTTTGTTTTTTAGAACGGATAGCATGAATTGGTCGATCACACATAGTGATGACTTCAGTGGTATGGATAATTTGAATTCTTGCTTGAATAGCCGTTTCAATATCAATTAGATATGGGTCTATTTCGGCTTGATTACCGACTAGATAAATTGATAATTGAGGGTTAAATTTCAGTGCCTGCAAGGCTGCAGGCACTGTGACGAGGGGGCCATGATCGCCCCCCATCACATCTAACGCGAGCGTCAGATTCGTCATAAGATTAGCAACAATTACTTGTTGATAACCTTTTTACCGCGGTAAAAACCATCAGCAGTCACATTGTGACGTAGATGTAATTCACCGCTAGTAGCGTCTACAGATAATTGAGCTGTGCTCAATGCATCGTGTGAACGGCGCATGCCGCGCTTTGAACGTGATTTTTTATTCTGTTGTACAGCCATTTGACCTGTCTCCTAGATTACTTGCTCTTCAGTTTTTCTAACACTGCAAACGGATTTGGACGCTCCTCATGAGAGGGGTCAATCTCGCCTACAACTACGTCGCTCGTTCCTAAATTGCAATCATCATTCTGATGCATAGGAATAATTGGCATAGCGATTATCAATTCATCTTCAACCAATTGATGTAGACGAACTTCACCAATTTCATTGCACTCAATCGGCTCATACGCATCCGGGAGCTCATCGATTTCATCTTGGGTCTTACAAAGACCAAAGCTGAAGTCGACCGTAACCTTTGTGGTATATGGTGTCATACAACGTTGACATAGCAGAGTGAGCTCCGTCACAGCCTTCCCGCGAAGGTAGACTATCCCCTGAATATCGACGCCACATTCTAACGACACTGTCACATCGGAACAATCGCCAGCACATAATTCATTTAATCGCTTATTTTGAACCCCAGGCACTATGCCTTCATAACGAAGACCACTGGCTGCAGTTCGAATAGGATCAATTGATACTGGTATCTTTACTGTTTGCATAAGGCGCGCATATTATAGTTTGAAAACGCTAGAGTCAAAGAAAATTTATCCAAATTGTGGTTAATGACTTAACCAAACAAAATAGACTCATTACTTAAACACCAACATTAAAATGGATCGAAGCGAAATTTTACCTGTCACAGCCCGCGATCACAAGCGCGATCCGACTAAAATTACTCCATTCAGTCGCTTTTTTATCGTATTATAGAAGTAATTGTCTAATTCCCCGAATAGTGAGCCATGAACACTAAAATCATCCTAGCTTCCACCTCTATTTATCGCAAAGCGTTATTAGAAAAATTACAACTGCCGTTTGAATGTGTCAGCCCAAAAACCAATGAAACGCCGCTTAAAGATGAAACAGCGCAGCAATTAGTTTTGCGTTTAGCGCAATTAAAAGCACATGCTGGTGTTGAGTTATTTAATCAAACGAGCTGTCAGCAAGCGCATATTCCTGCTGTGATCATCGGCTCTGATCAAGTGGCCGTCATTAATGGACAAATCATTGGTAAACCACTAAACAAACAAAACGCAGTTAAACAACTTAAGCAAGCCTCAGGTCAATCTATTACCTTTTATACTGGCTTAAGTGTTATCCATAATGTCACACAGCAAGCTTATAGCATTGTAGAACCCTTCACTGTGCACTTTAAAAAATTAACGACTGCAGAAATTGAGCGTTATGTTGATTTAGAGCAGCCTTTATATTGCGCAGGTAGTTTTAAATCTGAAGGACTGGGTATTGCTTTATTTGAACGCCTTGAGGGAGATGACCCTAATACCCTCATTGGTCTGCCATTAATCCGCTTAATCGAGCTATTAAAGCGCCATAATATAAACGTGCTATAAACTTTTTGATGCTAAAAAATATTTACACAATGCTAAATTTTCAACAAGACCGTCTTTAGCTTGCACAATGCCGTTTTGCTAGCTGTCAGTTCAACTGGTAATTGGCTCACAAAAAAGCCGATGCGGTTAACATCGGCTTTATGAATTACAAAAGTAAGCAAAGCGTATTATGGCTCTGCTTATATATGTAATAAAATATCTTTCGGCTGATTAACTGTGGCTGTGGGCCCTTCAGTTAACAGATCCTCTAGGCTATGGGCGCCATAGGTGACCGCAATACTGTTTACCTTAGCATTGTTCGCCATCGCAATATCAAGTTTTGAATCACCGATCATCACCGCTTGATCCGCGTTAATATTTAACTCTTCGAGCAAAGATAAAATCATCGATGGATGCGGTTTCGAATGCGCTTCATCGGCTGAGCGAGTCGCGACAAAATATTGCCCTAAACCAGTTTCAGCCAACATTCGGTCTAAGCCCGCCCGCCTTTTACCAGTGGCAATTGCCAAGGTGTAACCAGCGGTTTTGAGTTGTGCAAGTAAATGCTCTATGCCGTCAAACAAAGGCGATGGTGTTAGATTAACATTAAGGTAATAGTGTTTATAACCTGCGATTAATTCATCGTACTTATTCCCATGATGAGGAAATAATTTTTCTAACGCAGGTAATAAAGACAAGCCAATGATATCCCTAACCGCTTGCTCAGAGGGAATATCAAGTGCTAATGATTGCGCCACGCTTTGCATACAATCGACAATTTTACCGACTGAATCCATTAAGGTGCCATCCCAATCAAAAATCACTAATTGGTACTGCTTTATATTATTTAGCTTCATGCACGAGTCAATTTATCTAAAGTGGCTAACAAAACATCATCAAGTGGCGCTTTGACTGTGGTGACTTCATCATTGTCAGGATGTTTAAATTTAAGCTCTGCAGCATGCAAGAACAAACGATTTAAACCTTTAGCCCGCATAGAATCGTCAAATTTTTGCTCACTGTATTTGTCGTCACACGCAATAGCATGGCCGGCATATTGACAATGCACGCGAATTTGGTGAGTTCGACCTGTCACTGGACTGGCTTTGACTAAGGTACATCCTTGGTAACGCTGCATAATTTTGTAACGTGTTTCAGAAGGTTTACCTTCTTGATTGGCACGAACAATACGTTCGCCGGATTTTAAGGTAATTTTTAGCAAAGGCACTTTAACCACTTTGTCTTTTGCCTGCCAATCACCTCTAACTAATGCAAGGTAATCCTTTTGCATCGTTTTGTTTCTAAGTTGCTCATGCAAATGCTTAAGTGCACTGCGCTTTTTGGCAATAAGCAACACGCCAGAGGTGTCTTTATCTAAACGATGTACTAGCTCTAAAAATTTTTGCTGTGGCCTTAAAGAACGTAATCCTTCAATCACACCGTAATCGACACCGCTACCACCATGAACTGCGATACCTGCAGGTTTGTTCAGCACGATAAGATGATTATCTTCATGAATGATTCTGCTTTCTAACTGGCTTACTTTAGACAGTTTTGCAGACGGCGCTGTGCGGTTGTCTTTTTCCGCAATTCTAACTGGCGGAATACGAACAACATCTTCAAGTTGAAGCTTGTATTCTGGCTTCACTCTTTTTTTATTAACCCTCACCTCACCTTTACGCACGATTCGGTAAATCATGCTTTTAGGTACACCTTTCAATTTGGTGAGAAGAAAATTGTCAATGCGTTGTTCGAAATGGTCTTCATCAATAGTGACCAATTGAACTTTTGTGGGAGTTTCTGTATTCATGATGCGCCTTAAGTTATTACGGCGCGTATTGTAACCTAAGTTTCTACCTGATGGGACAATAAGAATGAGAGTTTTGATTGCTGTCTAAATTGATTATTGCTATATTTGCGCTGTGATTGAGGATAAACAGTGGATAAAATGTTCACAAACTCAATTTATTACGGTGTTTTTTCAGTAGAATTCATGAACAAGACTGGTAGCAAGTCATTGATTTGCAAATTGTAAACATCACAAAACGAAATAATTCGTTTTTACAATTAAACCGTCGGTGTCATCTTTATTTTAAAAGTTTTCCTGAAAAATACCATCCCAAATTCGAACAAATTTTAGCTTGTTATCAAACAAACCAATTCGACTTGGGCATTATCGGAAGAAATATTAAATTTATGGGGTTGGTTGATAATGAACAACCAATTCCTTGTTTTTGTAATTATTAAAAAATAAGCCATAAATAGGATGCGACACGCAGCGATGCGTCTTACAGTAATGCGCACCTAACTTGCCTAAAAACCAGCCGCGAGGCTTTGTGCATAACCATTTTAGGCCCGTAATGCAGCGAATTTACTTTGTTTGATGACCTTATTAGAAGAATTAAGTCATCATGAAACGTATGTTAATTAATGCAACTCAGTCTGAAGAGTTGCGTGTTGCCCTAGTTGATGGGCAACAATTGTATGATCTGGACATCGAAAGCCCAGGCCATGAACAAAAAAAATCAAATATCTATAAAGGTACTATCACCCGCGTAGAACCTTCTTTAGAAGCTGCTTTTGTTGACTATGGTGCTGATCGCCATGGTTTCTTACCGCTAAAAGAAATTGCTCGCGAATACTTCCCTAAAGGTTACTCTTTCCAAGGCCGTCCAAATATCAAAGAAGTGGTATCTGAAGGTCAAGAAGTTATCGTTCAAATTGATAAAGAAGAACGCGGTAATAAAGGCGCTGCGCTAACAACCTTTATCAGTCTTGCAGGTTCTTACTTAGTACTTATGCCTAATAACCCACGTGCTGGCGGTATTTCTCGTCGCATTGAAGGTGATGAGCGTACTGAACTTAAAGCGGCAATGTCTGAGTTATCAGTGCCAAACGGTATGGGCTTAATCGTTCGAACTGCAGGTGTTGGTAAAGATGCTGCTGAATTAAAGTGGGACTTGAAAGTTTTACAACATCACTGGGATGCAATTCAAGAGGCCGCGCAAACCAAACCTGCACCTTTCTTAATTCACCAAGAGAGTAACGTTATTGTTCGCGCAATACGTGACTACTTACGCCGTGATGTCGGTGAAATTCTAATCGACCACCCGCGCATTTTTGAAGAAGCTAAACAGCACATAGGTTTAGTTCGACCAGATTTTGTTGAGCGCGTTAAGCGTTATGAATCAGAAGTGCCGTTATTTACTCACTTCCAAATTGAATCTCAAATCGAGTCGGCTTTCCAACGTGAAGTACGTTTGCCTTCAGGTGGTTCAATCGTTATTGACCCAACTGAAGCGTTGACCTCTATCGATATTAACTCTGCACGCGCAACCAAAGGCGGTGATATCGAAGAAACAGCATTAAACACTAACCTAGAAGCTGCTGATGAAATTGCCCGTCAATTACGTCTTCGTGACTTAGGCGGTTTAGTGGTTATCGATTTCATCGATATGACCCCTGTTAGACACCAACGTGAAGTTGAAAATAGAATGCGTGATGCGGTTCATTTAGATCGTGCCCGTGTTCAACTCGGTCGCATCTCACGCTTCGGCCTGATGGAAATGTCTCGTCAACGTCTTCGTCCTTCTCTTGGTGAATCAGCTGGCCATTTATGTCCTCGCTGTCACGGTCAAGGTACGATTCGTAGCACTGAGTCTTTAGCGCTTTCTATTCTTCGCTTAATGGAAGAAGAAGCAATTAAAGAAAACACCACTCAAATAGAAGCAGTAGTGCCTGTCGATGTAGCGGCCTTCTTGTTAAATGAAAAGCGTAAAGCAATTCGTATTACTGAAGAGCGCCATAAAGTTGAAGTTTATGTCATCCCAGATGCACATATGACCACACCAGATTACCGCGTATCACGCCTCAGAAGCGATGATGAAGTGGTTGAGTCAAGCTACAAGCGTGTTGAAAAGCCTGCTGCAAAACTTTACGAGCCTCGCAAATTAGAGCGCGCGGAAGCACAACAGCCAGCAATTAAAGGCTTCGGTACCCCTAAAGCGGCGCCTGCAGCTACAACTGCAGCTAAACCTGCTGCAGTAGCCAAACCGGCTGCGCCTGCAGAGCCTGGGTTCTTCTCAAAAATTGTTGCTGCTATTAGTGGTTTATTCGCCTCACCAGAGCCAGTTAAAACTGAAACTAAATCTGCTGATAAGAACCGTAAAGAAGCACAAAACAACCGTCGTAATCGTCGTAACGACTCTCGTAATGACAGTCGTCGTAACGATTCTCGAAATGACAACCGCCGTAATACTCGCAACGACGCTGATAATAAAGGTCGTGATAATAAAGCGCGCAATAAAAAGTCGGACAGAGATGTAGCTAATAAAGAACAACTTGATAAGCGTCCAACTAAAGCAGAGCCAAAAGCGAAGACAGAAAAGCCACGTCAAGATGCTGAGAAATCGCCTAAGCAAGAAGCAGCGAGAGAGCGTCGTCAACGTCGTAACATGCGTCGTAAAGTGCGAATTGAAAATGAGCAAAACGAAGCTAAATTAGCGGAAACCACCACTTCACAGGTTGAAGTTGCAGTTGAACCTAAAGCTAAGCCAGAGACCAAACAGGATTCAAAACCTGCCCGTACTCGCCGCCCAAGAAAAGACGCTGAAGTTATCACTAAAAATGATTCAGCTAAATCTGAAGCTAAGGCTGCTGTTCCAGTGACTAAAGACGTTAGCACTGAAACTGACATTAAAGTAGAAGCTGAAACGCCAGTTGAAGCGCAAGCACCGGTTCAGGCGCCTGTTACTGAAACCGCTGTTGCTAACACAACATCTGCAGAAGAAATCACAGCAACTCAAGATGCTTCTGAAACCGTAAATGAAGATGCTGATGACAAGCGTGAAGGACAGCGCCGTAGCCGTCGTAGCCCTCGCCACCTTCGTGCAGCGGGTCAACGTCGTCGTCGTGATGAAGATGATACCTCGTCAAGCCCTGCTGTATTTACATCTGTTGATGAGCTAGAAAAACAACTTGATGCAGAGCAAGCTAACGAAGCTAAAGCTGCACCTACTGTAGAAACGCCAGCTGTCGAAGTTAAAGCCGAAACACCTGCAGTAGAAGTTAAAATTGAAACGCCAGCGGTTGAAGTTAAAACTGAAACCCCAGCAGTTGAAGTGAAAACTGAAACGCCAGCAGTTGAAGTAAAAACTGAAACGCCAGCAGTTGAAGTTAAAACTGAAACGCCAACAGTTGAAGTGAAAACTGAAACGCCAGCGGTTGAAGTTAAAACTGAAACGCCAGCGGTTGAAGTTAAAACTGAAACGCCAGCAGTTGAAGTAAAAACTGAAACGCCAGCGGTTGAAGTTAAAACTGAAACGCCAGCGGTTGAAGTTAAAACTGAAACGCCAGCGGTTGAAGTTAAACCTGAAACAGCTAAAGTTGAAGTTAAAACGGTTGCATCTGCACCTATGACTAAGCCTGTTGCAATACAACGTAAAGCCGCAGTCGCACCAACAACTGTCGCACCAACCGAAGTTAAAGCTGAACCAGCTGTTAAAAAAGCACCTGTCGCTAGCCGCTTCGGCTCTATGGTCATGTCAGATACGACTAAGCCAGTAACAGAGGTTCGTACTCAGCAAGCTGTGCCAAAAGGCCGCGAGTATCAAGCTTCGCAAACTGAAGCCAATAGCGTTAAGTCAAAAGTGGCCAATAGTGCTTCAGCAGATATGTCTAAAGCATAACTGTTAGCATTCACCTTTGATGGTAATAAAAACCACGCTTCTTAGCGTGGTTTTTTTATGCTTAACTTTTACTAAAAACTTAGAGACTGTTCAAACTACCAGCCCTTATCAAGCCTTGATATTAATCCTGATTATAAAACCTCAGCTGTGATCTAGTTTTTCTGTTACTAACGAAAATATCAAGCTTAGCTTATCCTCTTAAAAATTCTCTCTAAAACCCTAACGATACGAATTAGCACAAATTAAGTTTAATTTCAGGTTTAGAAGGTTTGTCATTTTTGTTAACATGCTCACACTTTTATTATCAAACACATCAATAGATTTCAGAGGTTAAATGTTCGATCTACTACGTCATAAAACCAGTAGCGGCAAAGCAGATATATTATCTGGTTTAACCGTTGCACTCGCGCTTATTCCTGAAGCCGTTGCTTTTGCTTTTGTCGCACAAGTTGAGCCTATGGTAGGACTTTACGCAGCCTTCATCATGGGGCTAATTACTGCTGTTATTGGTGGCCGTCCTGGGATGATTTCTGGCGCTACCGGCGCGATGGCTGTTGTTATGGTATCACTGGTGGTTGAACATGGTGTTCAATACCTATTTGCCGCAGTAGTACTGGCAGGGATAATACAAATTTCTGCCGGTATTTTTAAACTGGGTAAATTTATCCGTATTGTTCCTTATCCTGTGATGATAGGTTTTGTGAATGGCTTAGCCATTGTGATTTTCCTTGCACAATTAGGCCAATTTAAAGTAAAAGATGCTGCTGGCAACATGGTATGGCTTGCACAAGAGCCCCTAATGATTATGTTAGCTTTAGTGGCACTAACTATGGCGATCATTCACTTCTTACCCAAAATAACCACTGCTATCCCTTCTTCATTGGTGGCTATTTTAACGGTAACGGCATTGGTTGTAGGCTTAGATTTAGATACTCGCAATGTACTCGATTTCTTAAAAACCATGAGCGGCGATGAACAAGCAACAATTGCAGGTAGCCTGCCAAGCTTTGCTATCCCAAGTGTCCCATTCACGCTAGAAACGCTTTATATCATTCTGCCTTATGCCTGTATTCTTGCTGCTGTAGGCTTGATTGAATCATTGCTGACGCTAACCGTTATTGATGAAATGACTAACAGCCGTGGTAAAGGTAACAAAGAATGTGTTGGTCAAGGTGTTGGTAATATTACCAGTGGCTTTTTCGGCGCTATGGGTGGCTGTGCGATGATTGGACAATCGATGATTAACATCAACTCTGGCGGTCGTGGACGATTATCAGGGATCACTGCAGCACTCGCTTTATTGGCATTTATCTTATTTGGTGCAGCCTTTATTGAAATAATTCCGTTAGCTGCATTAGTTGGGGTTATGTTCATTGTCGTTTTAGGTACCTTTGAATGGGCCAGTTTCAAAGTCATGGGCAAAGTGCCTAAGCATGATGCGTTTGTCATTGTGTTAGTAACAACGGTAACCGTGTTCACAGATTTAGCCTTCGCAGTATTTGTCGGCGTTATTGTGTCTGCATTAGTCTTTGCTTGGGAGCATGCCAAACATATTAATGTTGAAACCAATATTGATGCCAACGGTTGGAAAGTTTACAAATTAAATGGACCGTTATTTTTTGGTTCGGTATCTAATTTCTTAGAGCTGTTTGACGCAGAGAATGATCCTGAAGACATTATCGTAGACTTCCAAAACTCACGGGTTGCAGATCATTCTGCCCTCGATGCAATTGACACCTTAGCAGAGCGTTATCTTGCTGCCGGTAAGAAGTTACACTTGCGCCATTTGAGCGGTGATTGTAAAGATTTACTCCATAAAGCTAGAGCGTTAGTCGAGGTCAATGTGATTGAAGATCCCCATTACAAAGTGGCTGACGACGCATTAGACTCTTAATCGTTAGGTTTACACATTAAAAAAGGCGAACTCAGTTCGCCTTTTTTGTTGCCGATGTAAACTAACCTTAGCTAGTCATTATTTATCAGTGTCCTTTAACAACTGCTCAAATCGTTTCATCGCCATTTCAAATTTTGGTTTAATAATTAACTCACAATATGGCTGCTCAGCATTATTAGCATAATAATTTTCGTGAACACTTTCTGCAGGATAAAAAGCTTCGAACATGGCAACTTCGGTCACTATAGGTTTAGGCCAAATGGCTTGCTGAATTAGTTTACTAATAGCGATGGTCGCTTGATCAACCTGCTCTGTTGAATGAGTAAAAATAACTGAACGGTATTGCGGACCTTTATCATTACCCTGCTGATTTAAGGTGGTGGGATTGTGAATGGCAAAGAAAACCGCCAGTAAGCTTTGGTAACTAATGATACTAGGATCAAATTCCACCAATATAACTTCAGCATGTCCAGTATCACCAGAACATACCGCCATATAATTTGCATCGCTACCACTACCGCCACTGTAGCCTGGCGTTACCTCAATCACTCCCTTTAACTCATTAAATACCGCTTCAATGCACCAAAAACAGCCCGCGCCAAAAGTAGCAAACTGATTACTATTTACTTTTTGTAATTCATCTGCCGTTTGAAATATCATCGAAACAGAATTGACACAGTGACGGATATTTTTAGCGGTTAACATTTCGCCTTCAAATATATGCCCTAGGTGGCCGTCACATTTTCGGCAGGTGATTTCGATTCGATGGCCATCTTCATCGGGAGTTCGGTCAATTGCTCCCGGTATTTCATCATCAAAAGCAGGCCAACCACAATGAGCATTAAATTTATGCTCACTTTTGTACAGAGGCGCTAAGCACTTTTTGCATAAATACACCCCTGGGGCATCATGTTTGACGTATTCGCCGCTAAAAGGTTGCTCAGTTCCTTTTTGTTCAATCACATACTTTTCGAATTCCGTTAACTGCTTCATGAGTTCCATCTCTACTTCTGTTTTGATTAGGTTTACTGTACTGCAAGTATTACAACTATGGCAGTATGCACAATAAAGATCACTATTTCGACTGACCAAGACATATTTCGCATCAAAAAATTGCGACAAAGTGTGACCAAGGTTAGAATCGCGCTGGGTCAAATAAAAACAATAGAAGAAAAATATGAAACTAGAAACAATTGATTACCGCGCAAAAGATTGTCCACAACAGTTTGTCGCTTCATTAAGAGAAACCGGGTTTGGCGTTCTTTCTAACCACCCAGTCAGTCAAGAACTGGTCGAAAAAATTTATCAAGAGTGGTATGCATTTTTTCAATCTGAACAAAAAAATGATTATCTATTTAAACCAGAAACCCAAGATGGATTTTTCCCTGCTTCAATTTCTGAAACCGCTAAAGGCCATAGCGTAAAAGATATCAAAGAATATTTTCACGTTTATCCTTGGGGCCGTATTCCTGAATCGTTAAAACAAAATATCTTAGCCTATTATGCACATGCCAACGCGCTAGCAGCAGAGTTACTCGGCTGGATTGAAGAGTACGCACCTAAGGATATTGCTGACAAATTCTCAATGCCATTACCACAAATGATTGAAAATAGTCAGAAGACATTATTAAGAGTACTGCACTACCCGCCAATGCTTGGCGATGAAGAGTTAGGCGCTATCAGAGCTGCTGCACATGAGGACATAAACCTTATTACTGTACTACCTGCTGCCAATGAGCCAGGACTACAAGTTAAAACCAAAGAAGGTAACTGGGTTGATGTACCCAGTGACTTTGGTAATATCATTATCAATATCGGTGATATGCTACAAGAGGCATCAGCAGGTTACTACCCTTCAACGTCACATCGGGTGATTAACCCTCAAGGCAGTGATAAAACTAAATCAAGAATTTCATTACCACTATTCTTACACCCAAATCCAGAAGTAGTATTGTCAGAGCGTCACACCGCTGACAGCTACTTAATGGAAAGACTGCGTGAGCTTGGGGTTATTTAACCCTACTGCTTATTTAGTGACATCGTTAATGATATTAAAGCGCCAATAGGCGCTTTTTTTTATCATTTTTACTCATAACAAGGTAGAATATGCCCCCTTTGTTAGTAGTAGATTTATAAAAGGCAAAATCATGGCAATTCAATGGTACCCAGGTCACATGCATAAAGCTCGTAAAGAGATTGAAGAGGCAATGCCTCAAGTCGATCTTGTTATTGAGGTGCTTGATGCCCGTATTCCTTATAGTAGTGAAAACCCAATGGTTTCTAAGCTAAGGGGCGATAAGCCATGTATCAAACTACTGAACAAGTCTGACTTAGCAGATCCAAAAGTCACGGCGCGTTGGATTGAGTACCTTGAGCAGGAACAAGGCGTAAAAGCCACTGCTATCACCACGCTACAACCTGGTCAGGTCAAAAACATTCCTGATATCTGCCGCAAACTGGTACCTGCCAGAGACAAAATCGAAAAAGATATTCGTACCATGATCATGGGGATCCCTAACGTTGGTAAATCTACCATCATTAATACACTTGCAGGTAGAACCATTGCTAAAACCGGTAATGAGCCAGCTGTAACTAAACGTCAACAACGAATTAATTTACGAAATGGCATCGTACTATCAGATACGCCGGGTATTTTATGGCCTAAAGTAGATAACGAAGCCAGTAGCTACCGCCTTGCTGTTACTGGTGCAATTAAAGACACCGCAATGGAATATGAAGACGTTGCCATGTTTGCTGCTGAATATTTCTTAAAAGCTTACCCACAAGAAATTTGTGAGCGTTATAAGCTTAAATCATTGCCAGAAACCGACATTGAATTACTTGAAGAAATTGGCCGTAAGCGCGGAGCACTAAGACCTGGTGGCCGTATCGATTTACATAAAGCATCAGAATTACTGTTACATGAATTCCGCTCTGGCAAAACAGGGCTACTTACCCTTGAAACCCCTGAAATGGCCGAAATCGAGAAAGAAGAAGTCGCTAGAGTGTTGGCTGAAAAAGAAGCTATTAAGCAGCAGAAATTAGAGCAAGAAAATCTGAAACGATCAGGTAAACGTCACCAAGGCGAATAAGGCTTTAACAAAAACATCCAGCTTATCTGCAATGTGTTTGATAAACGACATTTTTAAAATAAAGGCTTAGCAGCAATGCTAAGCCTTTATTGTTTTTACCCGTTAAAGAGCGAATATGTATAGATAATATTAACGGTTTTTCGCTATCTGCTTTGCTAAATTATCAAGGCTAGACTCCAGTAAGTCCAAAACCGTTTCAAAACCATTAGCGCCGCCATAGTAAGGGTCAGGAACTTCCTTGGCATGATTCACTTGCTCAAGGGAAAACTTATCCATACTCAGTTCATCAAAATCAGCTATATCGTCACTCATATAACTAAGCATTAATTTAAGCTTATGTTGATGTTCTTGCGGGCATATTGCCTGCAAGTCCTTTAAGTTAAAATTATCTGCAGCCAGTATTAAATCAAATTTTTCAAAATCAGCCTGAGCGATTTGCCTTGCATACATGCCTGAAAAGTCTAACCCTCTGGCATTACCCGCTTTAATCGCGCGCGGATCGGGCGCATTACCTTGGTGGTAAGCTAAGGTGCCAGCAGAGGCAATCTCGATGACTAAGCCATATTCAGCCGCTTTACTACGAAACACAGCTTCAGCGCTAGGTGAGCGGCAGATGTTACCTAGGCATACGAATAGTACCGAGTTAATTGTATTCACATAAGTTCCTTTTTCAGCGTATTAAAAATTGTTTTTATGTCTATCACATTTTAGGTCTTTCTCTTAAAAAATGAGCGAATCGTGGCACACCATTTTTGGTTAGACCTAAGTACTGATAAGTTATCGTTGCGCCTATTTGGGGCGGCTTACGCCTTTGTTCATCGCTAAAGCCGCTACCGATTTTAAACTCAAGCCCATCGGGCATGCTGACAACTATTGCCCCTAGCATACCGGTATATTTCCCCTTGCCTTCAATATGCTTAATAACAATGGCTTCAGCATCATATTTGGGTTTTAATTTCATAATATCTTGGCTGCGACCTACTTTATAAAAAGCTTGCTTGCGATGAAGCATTAGCCCTTCACCTTGGGCACTCACGACTAAATCCAGTTTTTTATACAGCATGGTGTCAGAGGTTATCGTTTCTTGGGGTATGACTTGCAGATATTTAGACTGCTTGGCCAGCTGTTGCAGTGCTATGTATCTGTCACGAAACATGCCCCCATGTTCAGGTAAGTCAAACAGCATAAACTTCACTTGCCGCCACATTTCACTGTCTGGGATATTTTTTCGTGCAAGCCCTGACATGGCTTCAAAGCTTGCTCTTCCTAGCCATAACTCCCCTTCTAAAACCTGCTTGGGAAAATCTGCCACGAACCATTGCGGTAAAATGAACTCTCGACCTGAACGTGAAAGCATTTTGTCCCCAGTCCAATAACCACGTACACCATCTAACTTTTCACTGACATAATATTGATTAATATCAATTCCTTCAGTGATTTTGGTAGCAAGTTGGATTGCTGGCTTATCTGCAGCAAGCAATATGGGGGGCGCAAAGAGACTCAATACTGTCATGATGATTGATATATTACGCCTTATAAAATCAGCCAATATAATTACTATCAACGACAGAGCTGACACTGGCGTAGCAATAGTTGTTGATAAAAAAATAGACATAGCTGCATCCTTGCTGGTATTTGGAACAACATCCTGTTGCCGTAAAAGTAAACTAATAATTAAACAAATTGATTAGCAATTTTAGTGCATGATCAATAAACTGCCATAAGTTAGCCAATGTTTGGCTACTTTTGTCATCAATTGGACCATCATCCACCAAACCATTTAGGGACTAAGTCAGCCAATATGAAACCTGAAAACAATCATGGATTAAAACGTGTCTTACGTGCGACAGGTTTTTCATTTAAAGGGCTTAAAAGTGCATGGGTTAACGAAGCAGCATTCAGACAAGAACTGATTTTAGCGGGGATTTTACTGCCAGTGGCTATTATGGTCGATGTCAGCCTTATTGAAAAGTTGCTGTTAATCATGACTTTATTTATTGTTCTGATCACCGAATTAGTTAACTCTGCAATTGAAGCTGTAGTGGATCGCATTAGTGATGAAATTCATCCCTTAAGTGGCCAAGCCAAAGATACTGCCTCTGCAGCAGTATTTATGAGCCTAGCCCTATGTGGGATCACTTGGGCATGTATTTTGATTAATGCCTATGTGCTGAATTAGTCTCTTTTACTTTTTAATCTTGTCAATCAGCCACAGCAATTCTGCGCCCCTCTACGATGTAGTTATTATCAGGTATGGTTATAAATGCGCATTAAACAAGCTGGTTTAATGCGACTTTCGTTTGTTTTTAGCCCAATACGCTTGTTAACCTGTACTAGATCAAAAAAACCACCGCTTTAGCAACAAAAACTTCACATTTGCTTACATAATGCTAATATATTTCAGTGCTAAGATATTAGCCTAGTAAAACTAAAAAAATAATAATGCACGACCCTCATTTATTACCCCAAATGAGCCCCATAGAGTGCGGAGAAATAATGTTAAAGCGAGTCCCTATCGGTCTATTGACAGCCCTATGTATATCTAACAGTGTGTCTGCTGACGAGTATAAATTTACTCTCGGGGCTTTTTATGCCAATACAGATTCCACCATGTTAGTTAAAAGTGCCAGAGATACAGGTAATTACTATTTGCTTGATTTTGAAGACGACTTACTTTTAACAGAAGATCAATTTCTACCTTTTTTCGAATTCCGCTATCACTTCAAAGACCGTCATAATATTTACCTTGATTGGAAATCTCTACATCGAGATGCTGAAACCCCACAACTGGGGTTTGATATTGAAATCCCTGAATTTGGCGATAATGATCAGAATTACCTTATTGATGGTAGTGCCACTATTTCCACCACGTTAAATATCGATATTCTCCGTTTAGGTTATGGTTATGATATTTGGCAAGGTGAACAATATTTTGTCGGCGCATCGATTGGTATGCACACCATGTTTGTTGAAACCATTTTCGAAGGCAATATTAGTTTATGTGAAGGTCACAGTGACCCCAATAGTTTGTGTGATACGACGACCTTTACTCCAAAAGTTGTTGATAACGCAATCACTGCGCCTCTGCCTAATATCGGCTTATATGGTAACTATGAATTTTATCCTGGTTGGACATTTGGCGCCCATGTTCAATATTTTGCGATCAAATATGATAATTTTAAAGGTTCGTTAGTCGACATCAGGGCTGGCGTGCAGGCAAAAATTAGCGATAACTGGCAATTAGCACTGGCGTATAACTATTATGATGTCGATGTTGATATTGAACAATCTAGAAGTATTATAGATGAAGAATATCGTACCCTAGATTACAACATAAACTATGGTTTCACCGGCCCTATGTTTGCAGTGTCCTACCGCTTTTAAACAACTACATTTTTAATCACGGCAAAATATCTTATCTTCAATCAATAAACGGGCAAACTTTATTTAAGGTTTGCCTGTTTATCAAAAAACTTACTAACAAAATATCTATCACATTAATTAATTGTTATATTTCATTGATAAACCTAATTGGTTCATTCGCTTTATTACCTATTTTGTTGAGGGATTGAATGTCTAACGATTTATTGAAAACGGCCGCGCTTCATCTAAAAAAAGCCGTACCTTTAATGCTAAAACACAGCATTCCAACAACACCAACCAATTATGCACTTTGGTATGCCTATGTTAGCGAAACCAATCCTAAGCTAAATCTGGCACTTGATGAAAATATTAAGCTAAATCAACAATATTCACCCGTTTCAAGTGAGTTACTGTATCGAGAACATATCGCCGATCCTGTTGAGTTAGATGTCAGAACTATGCGTCAAAATCTTGATGCTATGGTGTGCGAGTTATCTCAATCAATCAAAGATACCCATCATGACACCCGTACTTTTCAATCTCAAATACAAAAAAATGTCCGTAAATTAACTGAGTTTGAAAACCAAGATTTTTCACTGGAACAATTGGTCACTGTGGTGCGCAGTATGGTTAAAGAATCTTCGCGTATTCAATCAAGTAGCAAGAGTTTTACTGAACAACTCAATAAAGCGCAGTCCGAGATTAATATTTTAAAACAAAAGCTGGCTAAAACAGAAAAAGATGTTTTGTATGATGCACTCACCGAAACGTTAAATCGTCGCGCCTTTAATGACGATATTAATGCGGTTATTGCACAATCGCCCCAAGGCTGCTGCTTGATTATGGCTGACATTGATAACTTTAAACTATTTAATGATACTTATGGCCACCAGCTTGGGGACTTAGTACTTAGAGTGGTAGCCAAACGGCTACAGGAATCTTGTCGAGAAGGGGTAAAGTTATACCGTTTTGGCGGTGAAGAGTTTGCCATTATCGTCCCAAATAGCCAATTAAGGATCGCCAGACAATTAGCCGAAGCCATGAGACGCTCCATTGAAAAACTCAGGGTCAAAGACAGGCGCAGTGACACTCGAATTGATAATATCAATGCGTCATTTGGTGTGGTGCAGTGGCAAGAAAATCAAACAACTAGTCAGCTAATTGAGGCTGCTGACCAGTTGTTATATCAAGCAAAAAGATTAGGGCGTAATAGAGTCATGCCTATATAGTTAAAGCGATTAAGTAGCGAGTTAAATTAAACCGTCCAATTAAAACAACTAACTGTGATTTACTTGTTTTGCCGTTACCACGTAACGGTAATCACTGCTTGCAGACAAGTCTTCAAACGGGTAACAGGTTATCAATGTTAGCTGATTATCCGCCGTCATATCGAGTATCTCTGTTTGCGTTTCATGTACTATATCGATGCCGGTTATTAAGTAACTTTGTATTTGCCCAATTGCGGTTTCTAATTCTACGATGTCGCCTTTTTTAACATTTTTTAAGTGTGAAAAATGGGTGTCTCTGTGGCCAGCAATGATTGTATTACCAACCTCTCCAACCCCTGCACCTTTAAGCATCAAGCTTGGGCCAAACGCCAAATTTCGGCCCGAAGCCCCCGCTAGCACAAACATAGGATCCCCTACAGGATAAACATCTGTTTCTTTATCTGCATAAAGCATTAACTTGCCAACTGGATGCGTATCAGCCCAGCTCCAAGGCTTATGGGGTGTTTGGTCTTGCAAGGTTTTATTCCATGCTTGCTCAATTAAATATTGCGCAAAATTCGCTTTAACTTGCATATAGGCTCCATGTGATAAAAAACTGACTCCTAAGACGGCTAAACAACCAGGGATGAGCATTTTTAAACTTATCAACGCAGCGCTCCTTATTTATGCTTAGGTATGGTTAACCGCTGACCAGGAAGACACTGCTTAAGCCAAAGTCCATGCAAAAGCGCAATCAATAAAAAGCTTAATCCAATGAGTATATTCAAACGGCTCGATGTTGCTGTTTGCGGTAAGACACCTGCTTTTTGTAATCCCTTTGGTAAATGTGGCTTTACTTGATAATCAGCGTTAAATTCAGGGGTAAAATTAACTGGGGTTTTATCGACCGCCACTAGACTTGTTTGTGAGGTCACCAGGTGATACTTCATTCCTAATGCTTTAACTTGCTGTTTTATTCTTTCACTGTTCGCCCTAGTTTGGGTGGCTTCAATGGCATTGATTTGCGCATTAGCCCAGATAAGATCTAACCCTGGGGCCTCAATGTCTGAATTATCTAAATGACGAGTCTGGTGTGGATTAGGTATCTGTAGTTGCCAATATTCGCCCTGAGTCTCGCCTGATATAACAATATCTTGCTGATTGTATGCCGGAGATTTAAAGCTGACTAAGATTGGTTCATCAGTATATAAATCAGGGATTCTTGCAGGCCAATGATCAGGAATTGTGCCGTCTTGATAAGTGACTTTTACATCTGTTGCCACTGGTTGCTCAATCTTTTGCAGTAACCCTTCGATTTTTTGTTTTACCTCAGCCGTTTTACCAATGTAGGTGTAAATGCCACGGCCAAACATGGCTGCGCGCTCCATAAAGTGCGTATTCGGGGCCGAGCCTATCCCGACAGTGAATAATCGACTTTGACCTAAGTCGGCTTCTATTTGCTTAAATAAACCTTGCTCGTTAGCCACCGCGCCGTCTGTAATAAATATCACCTGACGTAGCGCGTTTTCACTCCCGATTTGATTGCTTTGATCTTGAATTAGCAAAGAGGCAGAAAGCGCCATGCTAATTTCAGTGCCGCCATTGGCTTGTAATCCTTGGACAAATTGATTGGCTTTAGCAATATTACGGCTGTTAACTTTCAAAGATGATGCAGATAGTTTTGTTAACTGATGATTAAATCCAATAATATTAAACTTATCTTTCGTTCTTAAACCTGCAAGCGCAGACAGTAAAGCCTGTTTGGCCTGCACTATAGAGTCCCCTTCCATAGAGCCAGAGGTATCAATAACCAAGATTAACTCCCGAGGAGTGACCCCGTTATACGTTTTAACTTGTGGCGGCGTTAACATCACTAAGCCGTAATAATCTTGATTGTTGATACTATTTTTAGCTGACCTAAGTTCAGCTGATTGATGAGTTAATCCTTGTTGAATGAACATTGATGGCAGCGGCAACGTAACTTCAGCATGATTTGCAGCATGCGATTTAGCTGCATCAACAGGCTTCCAATTCAATACAAAATCTTGATTGGCGACCACAGCGCGATCAAGTTCTACCATCCATTGTTGCTTGCCTGCCACTGGCGCTGCTTTAATTTTGTGATACGGACTGGTTACCGCACCAAGTTCAAAACCTGTATTTAATTCGACATTAATATTAACCATGATATTACCAGCAGAATCCGAAGAGGCATCATCAGTTACAGCCCCTTCTGCAAAGTTATTCAAATTAAAGCCGGTTAGCATCTCAGGTAGCATTTCAGCAATAGAATCAAATATGCCCAAATGGTTATGGCGCTGTTGCCGACTAGGACTTTCACTAGAACTCTGACTGCTAGCACTATTACCGACTAAAACTTGCTCTGATAAAGCTGTTGGCGAATAACGCGGCGTAATGGTCATTGGAAACCGTAAACTAAACTGACCCTCTTTATAATTAAGTTTTTCTTGATAACTTATCTCAACAGTTAAAGTCTCGTTAGGGGCTAAATTCGCCACTTCTGTGGTAAAAATATTCACCCTTTGCTGACTCACTAAACTGGCACGTTTACCTGCAGCTTTGGCTTTTTCAAAGGTGGCTTTGGCTTGTAATTTTGGTTGTACTTCGCCTTCAATAATACGCTCGCCAATGACTAACCGCATTTGATCCACCGCTCCATTGTGGGATAACGGAAAATGATACTTACCGTTTATAAAGCCTTGGGTGTTATTGGTAAAGGTTTGCTTAACCTTAACGCGATTAACCCAGCCAGATACTTTCATTGACACATCGGTGGATAAAGGCAAGCTATAGTGGATTTCACCCTCTTGTATATATTCAAGCACACCCTGGGTTATCTCAGCAGAGCGCCCATCTGCTTTACTTGTTGGCATTGCATATACTGGAAATAGCACATTCAAAATCACTAAACCCAGTAAAATTAAGCTCGAGCAAAGGTAATGCACCCTATGACGATTAACACTAATATTCATTGTTTTCTCTCCATGAAATTAGCGTAAACCTCAAAACCAGCATTCTCACCAGTCCAAGGTTTACACTGAATTTTCGTCATATTAATTAGCGGCTAAAGCTTCACCCACAGGGATAATTTTTAAAGTCACGCGGCGATCAAAAAAGTCGTTTTCAAAATTTTGTTGCTCATGTAAAGGCGCTGTCGCGCCATAGGCTTTGGCATGTAAGCGTTCATCAGCTATGCCTTGATTAGCCAAATACTTGGTCACTGCTATTAAACGCTGCTCTGATAGTGCTTGGTTAAATTTACTGTCACCGCGGCGGTCAGCGTAACCGGTTAAATCCAACATCAAATCTGGTGATAATGCCATCACATAAGCAACATCATCGAGTTGTTGTTCAAAATGAGGCTCGATAGTCGCTGAGCCGGTTTTGAATTGCACATTTAGCCCGATGGCCAGCTCTTGCATTTTTTGCTCTTGAGCATGGCGCAAATCGGCTAATTGCGTCTGCACTTGTATATATTCATCATTGACCTCCGCCAAAGACTGTTGCTTTTCATGTAGCGCCGTAAGTTCATAAGTTTGCAGCTCGAGTGCCTGTTGTTGCTTGGCGAGTAACTCATTTTGAGTTTCAATCTCAGAATCATCACCCACAGTCTTACCAATAAGTACCCCAACAAAGCTGCCAACGATGGCGCCAACAGGTCCGCCTACCACAGCGCCTAATATGGCCCCAGATGACAAGCCGACTAACTCTTCTGTGTGCTCTCTTTCTGGTGTTTGTGCTAAAACATCACTTGAATCAATGGTTGAATCAATCGCTGGTTTCATTTCTTCTGCGTGTAAGTGAGTGATGTTGGCGATCGATAAACTGCTGATGATTGCGATGGCGATTAATTGCTTTTTCATGGTGTTGTCCTTTATTTCAGATTAATAATTAATTTGAATGAAGTGCGTTTGCTCATTCGATGAAACTATTAAACAGCATTGAAATGGCAATTAAGGGGCGTAAAAGTGGCAATGTAGCGATGAAATGTGGCAACAATATGGCAATTGCTAGGGAGCGCTTTTTTGGCCATAAAAATAATGTATAGTCAGCCATATAAGACAAAACAAAGATGGTGATATGAAAAGAATTGCGATTGTAGAAGATGAAGTAGCCATTAGAGAAAACTATAAAGAGTTACTGCAACAACAAGGCTATAGCGTGCAGGGTTATGCCAACCGCCCTGCTGCCATGTTGGCTTTTAATGCCCGTTTACCTGACCTAGCCATTATTGATATTGGCCTTGAGACCGAAATAGATGGCGGCTTTACCTTATGTCAGTCGCTGCGATCTATGTCTAGCAGTTTACCGATTATCTTTTTAACCGCCCGAGACAGTGACTTTGATACCGTTTGCGGCCTTAGATTAGGCGCTGATGATTACCTATCAAAAGATGTCAGCTTTCCGCACTTAATTGCTCGTATTGCCGCTTTATTTAGACGCTCAGAACTGATTGGCGCAGCCATCGTTGAAGATAACCTGATTGAACACGGCAAGCTCACCATTGATGGCAACCGTATTCAGGTGCACTGGCAGCAGCAACCTATAGAGTTGACCGTGACAGAGTTTTGGATGGTGCACGCGATGGCAAAACATCCAGGTCATGTGCGAAGTCGCCAAGACTTAATGCAAGAAGCTAAAATATTTGTCGATGACAGTACCATTACCTCCCACGTTAAACGTATTCGTAAAAAGTTTTTAAGCGCAGATAAAGACTTTAATTGCATCGATACCGTGTATGGCATGGGTTACCGCTGGGACAGTGTCAGTTAATGTTTAATATTCCCATAGGGCTGCGCGCTAAAGTCGTTATCTTATCGCTATTTTTGCTGTGCTTACCTTGGCTTGGCTATGAATACGTGTGGGAAATGGAAAAATACCTGCGCCACGGCCAAGAAAAAACCTTGGTGGGCACCACTCAAGCCTTAGCCACCGCATTGCATGAACGCCCGAAACTGTTTAATCACCAAGCCAGTTTTTTAAGTCAGGTTGAAAAAGGCCGCGACTTATACGCCTATCCACTTTCGGGGCCAATTCAACTTGATGGTAAACTGACTGATTGGCAGCAATATCAGCATAGAGTGATCAATTATGGCACTGATCACGTGATTTTTAATCGTAATGAAAACCAAGTCGTTGATATTCACTTTAGTCACATGGTGGGTAAATACGCCGGCTATTTATATGGATTTTTTGAGGTTGCCGATAAGCATCTGGTCTATCGTAGTAAAAATAGCTTACGGGTAGATAAAAACGATCATTTAGTGATTGCCACTCAAACACCTGATGGCCAATTTAAGCGTTATATTGTCGCCAACACTCAAGACGGTTGGTTAAGTGCCTTTGAGCTGCCACAAGATCCAACTCAATCAATGCCCGTAACACCAGAAATTCGCATTCAAGGACAATGGCTTGCCACCGATAGAGGTTATAACATTGAATTTAGAATGCCGCTAAATATGCTAGGCAGTAAACTCGGGTTCGCCATTTACAATGTTGATGACAGCCAAACCCGTACAGTGAATACTATTATCGGTACCTCAGCTATCGATTCTGTGGCGCATTTAGGCACAGTGTTAGTGCCATCACCTGAAATTGAAAATATTATCAAAGGTATGAGTCATAACAGCTCGCGTATTTGGGTGGTTGATAATCATGGCCGGGTATTAGCTAAATCGGGTGACATTCGCGCCAGCAATAATCTTTGGTCATCAAGCTTAGATGACACCCGTGAGCCTAGCATTTGGGGGCAATTTAAAACTGATTACCTATTGCCGCTATATTATAAAATCCTCACTAAACCGCCGCAGGATTTTGTCGATTCATTGCAAGACTCAACCGAGTTAAGTGGCAGTCATATACAACAAGCCCTTAATGGAAAACAAGGCTCAACCTGGCGCTTAACCCCTGATAGTAAAGCGGTGGTATTAGCCGCGGCCAGTCCTATCTGGATTGATGATAAAGTTATGGGCGCCGTCATTGCTGAAGAAACCACCCACGGAATTCGTACCCTGCGTAACCGCGCGCTAGAAAAACTGTTTAATGTGATTTTAACCATCATGAGTATGGGCACCTTGGCGCTGTTTATCTTTGCATCCAGCATTTCAAGCCGCATTCGCAAACTCAGAGATCAATCTGAACAAGCTATCGATAGCCAAGGCCGAGTGAGACAACAAATTGTCCCCTCTAAAACCCGTGATGAAATTGGCGATTTATCTCGCAGCTTTGCCAATATTGTTGGCCGTTTAGGTCAATACACCCACTACTTAGAGAACATGTCATCAAGGCTGTCACACGAACTACGTACCCCAGTTGCCGTAGTGCGTTCATCCCTTGAGCATTTAAGCTTGCAACAACTTGAGCCTGGCAGTGAAAAATACGTCGCTCGCGCTCAAGAAGGTGTCAGCCGTTTGCATTTAATCTTAAACAACTTAAGTGAAGCAACCCGCTTAGAAGCCAGTTTATCCCATGCAGAGCAAAGCCAGTTTTCTTTAACAGAAGTCATTAGCGGCTGCATGCAAGGTTATCAATATACCTACCCTGAAACTCAATTTACCCTAGACATTGATGATGGCCCAATGATCATGTTCGGTGTACCTGAATACATAGCGCAGCTGATGGATAAACTGATTAATAACGCCATTGAGTTCAGTACTGATGATCCTATTAGGCTGACACTTAAACGCACCGCTAAAACTGCGATTATCGAACTGGCTAACCAAGGGCCATTATTGCCTGCAGACATGACAGCGCAAATCTTTGAATCTATGGTGTCAATACGTCCACAAGGCGTGCAAGCCAAGCCGCATCTAGGGCTAGGTTTGTACATTGCAAGATTAGTGACTGAGTTTCACCAAGGCAGCATTAAGGCTGAGAATCTAGCCGATGGCAGTGGGGTTAAGTTCGTGCTGATATTCCCCTTAGCAGACTCAAAATAACCTTTATTTTAGCCGTATAGATGTTAGGATGGCTAAAACAATAATTCATAACATCCGTTGTGCCAGTTGGGAATGAATCTATGAGCAATCAGCAAGACAAATTAGCCACGCAAATCGTCAGTGTCGGCAGAGACAAAAAATACACCAAAGGGATTATTAACCCACCGGTGTTTCGCGCCTCAACCGTAGTGTTTGACACCATGGATGACATGCGTTTTGCCATTAAAAATAAAACCAATGGCGAAATGTTTTATGGTCGCCGTGGCACCCCAACGCATTTTTCATTTCAGCAAGCCATCAGTGAACTTGAAGGTGGCGTAGGTACCGCCTTGTATCCGTCAGGTGCGGGAGCAATAAGCAGCGCGTTACTGTCATTTTTAAAAAGTGGTGACCATTTATTAATGGTTGATAATGCTTACGAACCTACCCGCGATTTATGTAATAAGCTGTTAGCTGGCTTTGGCATTGAAACCACCTATTACGATCCGTTAATTGGTGAAGGGATTAAAGCGCTGATTAAACCCAACACCAAGGTGTTATTCCTTGAATCACCAGGCTCTATCACCATGGAAATTCAAGATGTTCCCACTTTAAGTCGTATCGCACACGAACATGATATGGTCGTCATGCTCGATAACACTTGGGCTTCGCCTATCAATTGTCGTCCATTTGAGATGGGCGTTGATATTTCAATTCAAGCTGCCACTAAATACATTGTTGGTCACTCTGATGTGATGATGGGCACAGCAACCGCTAATGAAGCCTGCTGGGAACAACTGCGTGAAAACAGTTACATCATGGGTCAAACTACTTCACCAGATGATGTTTATCTTGCCGCAAGAGGTTTACGCACCTTAGGCGTCAGAATGGCCCAACATGACAAAAATGCCTTAAAGGTCGCTAATTGGTTAGCCTCCAGACCTGAAGTAGACCACCTGCGCCACCCTGGGTTTGAAACTTGTCCGGGCCATGAGTTTTACCAGCGAGATTTCAGTGGCGGTAATGGCTTATTCTCATTCGTACTCAAACAAGGCAACTTAGCCTCTGTGACCGCTTTTGTAGAAAACATGCGTCACTTCAAAATGGGCTTTTCTTGGGGTGGTTATGAAAGTTTAATTCTCGGTGTCTTTGGCATTGATAAAATTAGAACTGCCACCACATGGGACACCAGCAAGCCGCTTATTCGCCTACATATTGGCCTTGAAGATCCCGATGATCTTATAGCCGACTTAACCGCAGCATTTGAGCGTTATAACGAGGTTGAATCTAAGCGCTAAGCCCTGATTTAGAGCTTATCAACAACACAAATAATCGATAATAAAAAGGCCGAACAGTGTAATATGTTCGGCCTTTTTAATGTTTTGAATGGCTAAAATAGATAAGTCACCCTAATTAACAAAGTAAACTATTCATCAATCACTTGAGTAAATGCCGCATGAAAAGCTTTATAATTTTCATATTTTGGCATGTGACCTAAACCTTCCAACTCAATAAGGCTTGAACCTTTAATCATTGCCTGAGCTTGTTTGCCAAGGTTTTGGTCATCTCCAAGTTTTCTATTAACACCTTTTTTTAACCAACCTCGGCCAGGGCCTGTTCTATCCCTAGTGCCGATGATTAGAAAGGTTTCACTACTAATTTGCGAAAATTTATCTACTATATTTTCTGAAAATATTGGACTATAAGTTAAGGCATTACTCCAAGCGATTAAGTGCCAATCATCCTCTGCTAGGACACCTTGATTGTGCATAATACGAACATCAATCCAGTTTTATCCATTTATCAAGGGTTTCTTGTATCCAAACCGCCAACTCTTGTCGCGACAACTCGTTTTAACAATAAATGTAACTAGCGATTATAATTAGGCTGATGTGGAGTTGAATATTTCACTTATTCACAGCTGTGGTTTATCATCCTTTGGCAGTTGTAGCAGAATTTTTAAATCGAAGCGTTAATTTAGACGCTTAGGCACCTAGGTTAAACAAACGTCAGTAAAACACATTTATTGATGTACTTGTAGATTATGAGCAAAACTAACTTAAGAAACCTCTTCCCCCCAGAACCGAGACAAAACTTACATGCCGCATATATTTTCAAATCGTCGACGTATTCTTAATTTAACTGCAAATAAGAAAGAACTTAGAGCACAGTTTCGCTGGGAAACCATTAATGCGATAGCTTATAAAGTCGGTGGTATTCTTTTTGTTATTGGCAGTTTCTTTTTTTTCCCTAGTCGGGCTGAATATGCCCATATTGGCGGTTGGTTTTTTCTTGCAGCTTCGCTGATTTACTTAGCGGTTAATATTCACGATATGGCTGAGATCAGGCGACATTGGAAAAGCCAGTCATCCCACGGGATTGATTTAAAATTAGAATATTTTGCAGGTATCAGTTATCTGCTGGGTACCCTATGTTTTGTTTTTGGCCGAATATCTTATTTCCCTGCGGTTGATGATCTGATCCTCGGCACTTGGTTGTTTATCATTGGCAGCACATTGTTTGTGCTTGGCGCTGCAGCCAATGTGTTACTGATTATCAAGGCTGAATCTGTGCAATTACTGCAATTGATGAACCTAACCGCAATCACCTTTATTGTCGGCTCTGTGCTTTATGGTATGGCCTCTATCCCTTATCTGTGGGCTTTTGAATCGCCAAATGATCACCTGCTTATTCTCAACTTTCTTGCTTGGCAATATATGCTGGGCAGTATCCTGTTCTTTCTAGGTGGCATATTTAATTACTGGCGCGCCTATTTACTGGTGCAAAATGCGCTGAAAAATCATCCAGACGTGTAAAGCCTATTAATTTAATCAAACAAATATCTAAGCTTGCTTCAATACCCTAGGGGCTCTCTGCTGTGCGGCTTTATGGCATCAAGCTGATTTATCGTCAGTAAATATCTCAATGAAAATAGCTTATGTGACTGTTTTATAATGCCCCCATGGCGTCACTGCTGAATTAATCAACCTATACGCTATTTTAAGCCAATCACTTTGGATCGTCAGCATCAAAATCCTTAGCCCTTTTTGTAGGGTCGCGTCCTACATAAGCGATTCAGAAGTTCATCAAACAATTGCTAATTTCCCTCAATTCCCTTGCTGCAATCAAGGTGTGAACAACGACCTTTCTCTCATGAGTCACAGTGCTCGTGGGCAATTGTCGTTAGCGACATACAAATATCAGGGCCTAAAAAATGTGGAATAAACTCAACAAGTCGATGATGGTCTGCCAAATGCTTTTTGGCTTATCTTTTTATGGCGTGCTCGTCAGCCTTACGCGCTTTTTTCTAGAAGAACTCAATTACGGTGAATCCGAGACCATGATGGTTGTCGGCGCATTCGCCGCTATCGGGCCATTATTTGCTATTGCAGGCGGTTTTATCGCCGATAAATTACTCGGTGCTTATCGCTCACTCACCATTAGTTATGCTGCATTTGTTACCGGTTATATTCTACTGGTCGTGGGCGCATCCTCATTACATGTCCCTACCGCAATGGCTGGTATAGCACTCGCTAGTTATGGCCGCGGGTTAATGTCGCCATCTTACCCGAGCCTTTATAGAAGAACATTTAACTCTCAAAAAGAGTTTGAACAAGGTTTCCCAATCAATTACTCGGTCAATAATATTGGCGCCTTTGCTGGGCAGTATTTGTTCCCGATGTTAATTCTGTATATTGGTTTTACTGGCGGTTTCATGCTTTCTGCCATATTGGCAGCTGTTGCCCTATTCGTTCTTGTGGTGCTCAAAAAGCCTTTTTCAGCTTTAGGAAAACCTATCGATCAAAAATCACTATCAATTAAAGCCTGGTTTGGCTTTGCTGTTATTTCTTTCGCCATGGTTGGCCTAGTGTTTTTCATGTTCTCAAATATGGAAATTGGACAAAATATCGTTTATGCCATTGGCTTAATGGCAATTGGTTACTTCATTGCTTTGATGTTTCAGGTAGGTCACGCAGAAAAACTTAGAATGGGCACCATTTTAATTGCCACTTTTTTAACGACCTGCTTTTTCGTGTATTACGGACAAATGATGACATCAATGAACATTGTTGCCATTAATACCCTGAGCGGCAATTTGTTTGGCTTTATTCCACTGCAACCAGAAGCGGCAATGGCGATGAACCCACTCTGGTGTATGGTTGGCGGTCCTGTGGTCGCCATGGCTTTTTCTGCCTTAGAGAAAAAAGGCATTAACCTGTCGACTGCAACCAAGGTGTCGGTGGCGTTTGTGATGACAGCTATCGCATTTGGGATATTAACCTATTTCATCTCAAACATCGGCCCAGATGTCACCATTAGACCTGAAGTCTTTTTTGCAGTGCACTTTTTTCAAGCGCTTGCTGAAGTGATTGTCGGCTCAATGGTAGTGGCATTTATTTTGTCTGTTGCCCCCGCACATATTGAAAACTTTTCTGTTAGCCTATTTTCAGTGGGAATCGCTTTAAGTGGGATTGTGGGCGCGGTGCTATCAACTCATATTGCCCTTGAAAAAGGACAAGTCTTGACCCAAGACATCGCCCAAAACATGTATGGTGACTATTTTCAAATGTTAACTATCATGGCGGTAGTGATGGTCGCAGTGGCTTTAGTGTGTTCTAAAGTGATTGCGCTAATGCTACGTAGAGCAGAGCAACATGATGCTGTAAATCACCCTGAAGTAGAGACGACAGTTTAAAGGATGCATTTTTAGCGGCAATTTAAAACATTGCTTATGGATGGAGAGGCTTGTCAATTTTCACTTTAACCCCGTCACATTATTATCTGAACACGCTTAATAATAATGTGACGAGTAGAAAATTAATTAGCATTAACAATAGATTGCAGTAATTTTCGTAACTGCTCACTATTGTGCTTTGACAAGCCCAAAATGACACTGGGCTTTTGACCGCGGGTTTCAATTTCGATGCGGTCCCAAATAATGCCGCTGCGATAATTAAATCCGGCAACTTTATTCCACGGGACTTCATCGGTGTTATTCCACAAACGAAATAGCCCCGGTGCATTGATGCAAATTTTATCCACATCAGTTTCGATTTCTTGGGGTAACAATCTAAATCGAAATAAAACCGATGCCAATAATTCGGCTTTAAATGCCATGGTTAATTCAGTCGCACTGATTGAAATTTGGCTGAATCGATAATGACAATGGCGGCACACCACAGCATCTTTAGGCAAGCTACTGTGGCAATCTGGACAAATATGATCAGATAGATATTCTAAGCAATGGCAACACTTTAGTGCGTCAACATGAAGCTGTTGTTTACAATAAGGACAATCCATTTACCCTCCTCATGCTAATAATCGTGTGAGTTAGCTTAAAAACTAGTACGCCGCTTGTGGCTGTTGATAAGCTTTAGTGCCCCATAATGGCACCGTCGATAAGCTGTGTTTGTAACTACCCGATGTTTCCTTGGTCGAATAAGACACATACATCAGAGTTTGATTTTCTGCATCTAAAATACGTCTGATTTTCATGGTTTTAAAGAAAATACTTTTAGACTTTTTAAATACAATCTCACCTGATGCCGACTTATCAATAGTGTCGATCATTTGCGAGGTAATTTCACCGGTTTGACGACATGAAATAGATGAATCGGATGGATCTGAAAAGCTTAAATCCGCTTCGATACTGGCAACATGACAAGTTACCCCAGGTACTAGTGGGTCAACCATCTTATTAAGTTTAATGTCTTTGGTGGTAAACATCCCTAAACTCACCTTGCCAACATCGTCACTGCAACTCATGGTTAATAAGCTAGTCCCTAGCACTAATGCCATTGCAGTTATTTTATTTACCGGCGTGTTTTGAATCATTGCTCGAACCATATTGATGTTTATCCTTACTGGCTACAACACGATTAATAACACCTGTTGTAACTGGCTTATGCTTAAATGCTTACAGTTAAATCACAGCTAAAAAATTAGTGCTGAAAAACTTTACCCGCCCAACGCACTAAACCACTGGTTACACTGCCAAAATGGTCGCCGACAATAATTTCTGCTTCACTAAATTGGCTTGAAATACAATGGTGGATCACCGGACTTTTTGCGGTGCCGCCAGTGACATAAACCACATCAGGCTCGGCGCTTGCTGACTCAACAGCTTGCTTCATAATAGTGATTAATTTGCTAACAGGTTGCTGAACTGCAGCTTCAAAAGCTTCTAGTACCACATTAATCTCAAAGTTCGCTTCAATAAAGGATAAATCTGTATCAAAGTCTGTCTGCTGTGACAGGCCAATTTTGCACTGCTCTGCTTGACGAACAAATTGATAGCTCATTTGATGCAAGCGTAATGATTTAAGTCGTTTAAGAAGCGCTGGTTGCTCGGCATCTTTAATGAGTTCGTCAATTAATTTAGCCGTCGCAATAGAGCCAAATTCTCGCTGAGCACTAATGTCATTAACAGCAACGCCATTCCAAAATGGTTGTCGCGGTACTGTAAGGTTATTTTTTAATGTAGAGCCTAGGCCTAAATGCGGCATAAAACAGTTCATGGCAACGGCAATATCAAGATCGTTACCGCCAACACGCTGACCACTATGGCCAAGCACATCATCACTACGATCGGTTTTATGTTGTAACTCTGGGCCCATTTTTACCATAGAGCAATCGGTGGTGCCGCCGCCAACATCAACCACTAGTACGGTTTTGTGGGACGTCATTGACGCTTCATAATCCATCGCAGCAGCCATAGGTTCAAATAAAAAGCTTACTTGTTCAAAGCCTGCTCTTTTAGCCGCTGTTTCTAAAATAGCTTGTGCTTGCTGATTACTTTCCTCACCGCCAACACCTTGAAAGTTAACAGGTCGGCCAATGACAGCTTTGGTGATCGGCTCTTTAATTACTGCTTTAGCCCGAGACATCACTTCAAGCATCATTAAGGTGACAATATCTTCAAATAACGCCACTTGATCGACCCTTAAACCACTAGCGCCTAAAAATGATTTTGGTGACCGGACGTAAAAACCTTCATCGGGTAATTCCAAATAGGCTTCAATTGCTTCTGGACCAACAAATACCACTTGCTCGTCTGGGTAAATATCCAACTCATGGCGGACTTGTCTGGCGCGGCTTAATTGCGATGAACGCAAGTGGCCATATTGTGGTTTTAACTCATCCGCAATGCGGTGATAAACAGCTTCAGCGATAAGTTCTCTATCCATGGCATATAAGGTTGAAGATAAGAAACAACTATCACCATTAATCGGAATAAGTGTCACCTGACCATCTTGCTCGATACCCACTGAGCAGTTTGCACTGCCGTAATCAAAACCAATAAACATTAACTTCCAACTTTATATTTCTAGATCAATGCTAAAAATAACATAAGCTGATTAAGATTTGTTATTCACTTTAGCAATAACAAATCTTTCGCTGCTAAATCCAGCAACCTGTTTCATTTATAATAATGACTTGTTTAGGCACAGTAAAAATAACATCGGCCTCAAAAAGCTAAAATCAATACAAAAAAGCACCCACATGACAATGGATGCTTTCATCAAACTGGCTTAATCGACCTTTAGTGACTCTAATTATTTAGCTTCATTTTGGGCTAGCTTCACGCTTTCTTTATGTTGACGTCTTTGCTGAATAACTTGTTTAACGTCACTACCTATATGGGCTTCGCCACGCTGTTTAGCCAGTTGAACCTGTCTTTCACGTTCAATAAAACGTTGACGCTGCTCATCTGAAATTTTATCGATACAGTGTGGACAACTGACGCCTTGAACAAAAGCTGGGGTCTGCATTTCTTCTTGTGTGATTGGCATGCGGCAAGCATTACATTGATCGTAAATACCTTTATCTAAATCATGATTTACCGCCACCCGATTATCAAATACAAAACACTCACCTTGCCACAGGCTTTGCTCTTGGTTCACTTCTTCAAGGTATTTTAAAATCCCGCCTTCAAGGTGATACACCTCATCAAAACCCTGCTCTTTAAGGTAAGCGGTGGATTTTTCACAGCGAATGCCACCGGTACAGAACATGGCGACTTTTTTGTGCTTAGTTGGATCGAGGTTTTCTTTGACGTATTGAGGAAACTCTCTGAAGGTTTCAGTTACAGGGTTAACTGCATTTTTGAAGGTGCCGATTTGTACTTCATAATCGTTACGGGTATCGACTAATAACACCTCAGGATCTGAGATCAGTTTGTTCCAATCTTTTGGTTTAACGTATGTCCCTACCACTTCCCTTGGATCAATCCCTTCAACCCCCATAGTGACAATTTCTTTCTTGAGTTTCACTTTGGTGCGGTAAAATGGCATGTTGTCGTCAAAGGATAATTTATACACAATTTCATTTAAGCCATCTTGTGACGCCAACCAGGCTAACAGGCTATCAATACTTTGTTGCGAGCCTGCTACTGTGCCGTTAATACCTTCACTGGCCAGTAATAAAGTGCCTTTAATTTCTTGTTGCTCCATATGGGCTAATAATGGCGCTTTTATTGATTCAAAATGCGGTAAAGCAACAAACTTATATAACGCGCAAACGACAACTTGTGACATGAATATCTCCGCTAGCTGGAACTTAATTTCCAGTGCAATTAATAACGATTAAGGACAAATAAGCACAAAAGAGTGATCAACCTCAAATTATGGCGCGAAATTGTAACTTAATCACACAACCATAGCTAGGCGTAATGCAGCGTCTTCAGTTCGTGTCAGTAAACACATATGTTTCAACAAACCCGCAAAACCAACCGACAACCTAAGCAAAAAGTTCACACACCCACAGATAAAAAACATAGAATAAGCTCACTCATTGTTTACTTCACGATAACAAGGTCTAGTTATATATGTCTTCCGCTATTCTTTATACCTTCAGGCGCTGCCCTTATGCGATGAGAGCGCGTATAGGCTTGCATTTAAGTTCGTTAAATCCTGAATTAAGAGAAATTGAGTTACGTAATAAACCTGCAGAAATGCTAAAGCTGTCGCCAAAAGGCACAGTACCAGTATTAGTACTGAATGATCCGCAAATTAATCATCCTAAAGTATTAGACGAAAGCATTGATATCTTCAAGTATTTATTAAGTCATTATTCTTGTGCTGATACTGAATATTTATGCAACAGTGCTTATGTAAGCTTAGTCTGCTCTATAACCGATAAAGCAGCAATTGATCTGATTGAATTGAATGATTTTCAATTTAAACCTTGGCTAGACAAATACAAGTATGCTGATAGACACCTTGAGTATCCTGAAGAGTATTACCGCATTAAAGCCTGTGAATTCATTGAAATTTTAGAAGAAAAGCTGTCTGATAATAAACAACTGCTGTCAGACTCACCCTCGATGGCTGACTACGCTATTTTTCCGTTTGTAAGACAATTTGCACATGTTAATAAGCTCTGGTTCCAGCAAAGCCCATATAAAAATGTAAAACAATGGCTCAAAATCCATCTAGAAAGTGATTTATTTAAAATGGTTATGAAAAAACACTCTCTCTGGTTAGATGATTTAACCCAGCAACATTACCTCAAATAGCGTCGATATATTACTAACTGCTTATATTAGCAACAACAGATCAATCTTTTGTATAGTTATTCATATATATGATTGATAAAAGTACTGTAAATGCGCTATGTTAAGTCAACTATAAGATGGATTTTATAGTGATTAAGCAGCTAATCTCCAAAATAGGATTAAGCTTAGGTAATCCTCTCATGCAGTGACCAAGGATGTAGACATGGAACAAATGGATTTGGTGCTTGTGCTCATACCACTGTTAATCGTATTGCATATTATGTTTTGCTACCGCGCGATTAACACAGCAGCAAAGATAGATAACGTTAAACGTTATCTATGGGGAACAATAAGCCTATTTTTAGGCCCGTTAGGCTATTACTTATATCAGAACTTGCTGCCGTTAGATGCATTAGACCCAAGCGACTAAGACATTTAATTATAACGAGCAAAGTCACCGACCTAGGTAACTCAAACATTTTTATTTAAAAATATTAAATATAGTGATTCCACAACTGGAGTCACTATATTTTTATTAACGCTTTTGATCGCCTTTATAATTAGCACTGTTCTCGAGCTCAGCAATTAAGTTGATAAGCCCACTTCATAGAAACAGGTTATAAATATCGAGCGAATTGTCGGCCTGGTTTTAACGGTTTAAGCGGCGCTTTAACCGCAGGGGTGCCGATATACAAAAAGCCCACGATTTGATCTTCAGCGGCAATACCCAAACCTTGATTAACCATCGCGTTAAAAGCAAAGTCACCAGTACGCCAAACTGCGCCCAATCCTAAAGAAAACGCTGCTTGTTGCATTGCCATGGTGGCGCAGCCCGCGGCTAACTGCTGCTCTAATAATGGCACTTTAGGATGTGACTGACTTTTGGCGACGACAGTAATGACCATTGGCGCTCGGTGTGGCATCCCTTTCACTTTGGTTAAAAAGGTTTCATCCGCCCCTTTAGACTTAGCCGCCGTAACAAATATCTCTGCTAAGGTCTCTAACCCTGCATCAGTGGCGATAATAAATTCCCAAGGGGTTAAAGCGCCGTGATCTGGCACTCTGGCAGCAGCATTAAGAATGAAGTCCAATTGTTGTTCATTCGGCGCAGGCGTTGTTAAACGAGGTGTTGACTGGCGAGTAAGTAATAATTCTGAAGCGTCCAATTGCAAAATCCCTGTCTTTTCATTGCGCAGACACATGTCCACGCCGATAATTAATCTCTCAAGAATATTAACAAAAATCCCACATTAAAGTGGGATTTTTACATGTCATGATAAATTGTTAGATGAGGTTATTAATCGCTAGCTAGCACGCTTGGCAATAAAGTGATCCACGCTGGTATATCGGCCTCCGCCCATAAATAACAGCGCAAGCAACATGATGAAATAGGTTATGGCAAACTCAATACCATTATTTAAAATAACAAAGTTGCCTGAGCTTGTGAGCCATTCGTAATTACCATGTTGCTGTAAAAGTGCTTTAGCCGCAGCAAGCTTTTCAGCAGAAGCGGTGACATTATCGTTAGCAAGCCAGGAACTGGCATCAGCAATGGCCAACCAGCCATTATTAATGTGCACCGCAAACGCCGCAACTAACATGGTTACCATCATAGGGATGGCCACTAAACGTGTAGCTAAGCCTATCAGCAGTAGCGCTCCGCCAAATAATTCGGTGCCGGCAGCTAATGCGGTCATGACTTCAGGCATAGGTATACCTAAACCCCAATCAGGATTACCAAACCAAGCCGCTGTGTCACTAAAATTAGATAACTTGTTATAACCTGCTTGCATTAATACTGGGGCTAAATAAAGTCGCAAAGCCAGTGGTGCTATGCCTTCAATGTGCCTTAATAAACTTAAAAATTGCTGATATAGGTTCACCATGATAATTCCTTAACCTTGCTGCGATAATTACATCATTAGACCTTGGAATAACAAGTTTTATTTCATCTATTTACATCAGCTATAAATTAACGCTCCACATCGTCAGACAGATCTTGTAAATCCTCAATTAACGTGACTATTTTTTTGTTTAAATGACGGCGCTGCTTGCTAGATAAACTGTGATTAATTTCAATCATTAACTGACCAAACAATCGAGTATTTCTATCTGCATTTTGCTGATAGATTGCCGATTTTAATTCATCTGGCTGGGTCATTAATAACCGCATTCTCTGCTCAAGTAAGGCTGTATCATCTCGTTGACTCAGCGCAGTTTCAAACTGACGTAACCATTCAAGTCGATACTCTAGCCACATATCAAGGGTTGCTAAACGCTGTTGATTAAACGCTTTAATTAACACTTCTTGTTCTGCTGTGGTGCTTCCTAACCAATCATCAACCCGATTGATGGTTCTTTTGTTGGCATCGGCGACTAATTCTAGTTGGTTTTTTCCTGCATACTTGGCATTTAATTCATCATTATCAAGTTTAAGCTGAGTAATAATAGATTTAACTTGTTGATCGCTTAAGCTAGTAATAATAGGTAGTAAATCGGGTAGTAAAAATTCAAAAACACGAAACCAATGGGCTTTAGCTGCAGTAACTTGTTGCTCCCAAATTTCAATGGTGAGCGTGTGTTTATTAATATTGTCGGAAAGTTGCTGCAGCTGCTCGCTATAGCGAGCCAATTCTTGCTGTTGATGCCAAAGCAAAAACTTATCTAGCAGCTTATCAAATTGAGCTTGTTGAGATTTATCTAATTCTACATATTCATCAACGCGCCACTCAATGGCCCAGTCGAGAAAGAAGTAACTAAATTTGGTGGAACATCCTGCTAAAAAGATAACAAGTAATATTGGAATTAATGGCTTTTTCAACGGTCATTCTCCCCTACAAACAGCATAAGTTAAGAATAATAGCCTTATGGCACTAAAGATAGGTATTTGTTGAATAAGTTAAAATATTGCTGAGGAGATAATTGCTGGTTAGCTGCCATCATTAAAGCCCAAGCTGCGGCAAATAGCCAAAAGCAATGAGCCATTTCAGCAAGGTAGTCAGTACAATCATAAGTCAAATTCAGCTGATGTTGTAGATATTTTTCCGTCAGTTGTTTTACTTGCTCTTGAGTTAATTGATGCGTCACCACCACGGCGACTAAATCAAACAGCGGATGACTGGCAGCGCAATATTCAAAATCAATACACTTAAGTTGTTTACCATCAAACAGTAAATTATACGGCGACAAATCTCGGTGACAGAACTGCGGCGAAATCACGCAGGTTTCTAGTTGTTCAAGCCAAATAGCCATTTGGGCATATTTATTGGTTAATTTTCGATAAAGCTGCTGCCATGTCACTAACGCCTGAGTTTCATCAGCATCGCCTTTGTTTGCGACGCTTGCATCAGCAATTGAGTTGCCTAAGTCAGATAATGAGTTTACATAAACTTGCCATTGCTGAGTCATGGTAATTTGTTTCGTCGGCAAAGGTAATTTTGATAGCGGGGTTAATAACCCCAGTAGGTGAGCAACAGGGTCTAGCGCCGCAAACACCGACTGCTGTGGGCGCTTGTTATCATAAAAACTAAACTCGGCGACATAATTTGACCATAAGTGATTATTTTCAGGTATAAACTGACTTAGGTAAAAGCGTTTATCATCACTAAGCCAAATTAATTTAGGCGCCCGATTAATGGCTTCAACCAAGCGCCAACTGCTCACTTCGTTGTCTCGTTCACACCACGGGGCATTATCTTGATTAACCCGTAATACCCAATCGCTATCACTTAAGGCTATATGGAAGTTTTGGTTACTTAATCCATCAGATAACACTTTAACCCCATGACAATCTGCTTCGATCTCATCGGCTAATATATTCGGTAATTGGCGTTTAATATCCGAAGGTAGCCATTGCCATGGGTTAAAGTGACTCATTATCTAAATAGCCATTAGCTTGCTAAGGCTGCATCATCTGGTGCATGATTTTGCAGCATTTTTTTACGCCACATAAAGTAACCGCTGACAGCCATAAATAAATACAGGATAAGTAAACCAGAAGTTAGCATTAAACCTTTTTGAAGGTATAAGTAAATTGATAGCGAATTAATCACCATCCAGTAATACCAATTTTCTATTACCTTTTTCGCCACTAGATAAGTAGTCATCACCGCAAAACAGGTTGTTAATGCATCAAGATATGGAAACGAAGCACTTGTATTTGTGGCCATTAAGTAGCCCACAATCAAGGATACACCACTAGTAACGGCAATAATCACTAAGTGTTTGTTTAGAGACCAACTAATAATTGGCAGTTCAGTTTGATGACGACTGTCAGCACCATAGCGCCACAGCCAAAAGCCATAAATCGCCATCGCCATGTAATATACATTTAGCACTGATTCCATCAACAATGACACATTCCAAAACAGCACTGTGTATATGGCAGTACTGGCAAAGGCTGCCGCCCAACACCAAATATTGGTTTTCATGGCTAATATCAAATACGCAATTGCCAGAATCACTGCAACAGCTTCCCAGCCTGTCATTACAGACACTTCAGTAATGGCAATTTGTATTGATTGAACGATCTCAGATAACATAACGTTGGCTACTATTTCATTACTATGATGAATTTACAGGTTATTCGGTGTGGCTTAAATCAAGCTCGCCACCAATAAATTTACATACAAATACTGCTTTGCCCCATTTTTGATGGGCCGCTTCCATTTCGGTTGCTAGCATGGCCATCACATCTGCGTATTCACCGCACACCTGAGTCGCCATCGCATTGGTTTTACGTTCAATATTAGGGTAGCTATCTACTCGGCCAATAAACCACTTTATCGGGTCTAAATAGTTTTCATTAAATGGATACATGCTGATTTCGGCAGTCAATTTCATGGAAATTCCTTAATCGTGATAAAAATACCGTCATAGTCTATCAAAGTTTAAGGTAAAAAACTTTTCAAAACATGACGGCAATTTAGTGTTAAGTATTGTTATTATTAAATAAATCAACTGTAACCCAACAGGTTAACAGCCCCCTTTAATTAACATAGTTTGCAGCCAAGCTACATAAACTTGACGTTTAAGGTAATACCTAGCTGACGTGGATCGCCGAAACGTACATATTGCTTATCGGCCCAATCTAAGTCTGGTTCATTACCAAAGTAGAAGCCTCTGGTGCCATATTGCTCGTCAAATAAGTTGCGGCCCCATAAATACGCTGACCACATTTGTGTTTCATAACCCACTCGAGCATTGAAAATAGTATAAGCGTCTGACTTTGATTCGTTACTATCAGAGTAGTAAAAATCACTTTTACCGCTAGCATTTAAATTGGTAAACCAGCCTGAATCGCTGACGTAACTCATTCCCGCGCTATAAGTGAAGTTAGGTGCATGGGCTTGCTCTCGGCCGCTTAAGTCAACAATAATGCCATTTGTATCATTGTATTGATAATCACCGTATTCAGTTTCTAACCAACCTACACTGCCATAAAATTGAATGTTACTCGTGGCATAGTATTTAAAGTCAGCTTCTGCACCATAGTTTTTAGCACTACCGGCATTCTCAATATATAAAGCAAAAGGCCTAGTATCTGTAATAGGATCATAATATTGCTGTGATGCAGAAACTTGTTGATTTTGACGGTCCATGTAAAACAGCGCCATATTGGTCGCAACTGCACCGTCTAGCCATGTTGATTTAAGGCCTAACTCATAGTTGTATAGGATTTCAGTATCGTAATCTTTCTTGTCAGCAAGTTCTGCTGGTAATGTCATATTAAAACCACCCGCTTTGTAGCCGCGGGCAATTCTAAAATACGCATTGTGATCTTGATTTAAGCTTTTAGAAATCGCTAAGTGACCACCCCACATGTTTTCACTAGGCGAGAACTCATCACCATTACTGTCTGAATATTCGCTTTCTCGGCGCTCTAAACGCACCCCTGCAGAAAAGACATAGCCATTGCCAAACTGGGTATCTGTTTGCGCAAAAATAGCATAGTTGGTCGCTTCATACTCCGATTGCAGCACTTCATCTGGCCAGCCATTGTATTCAGAATATAAGTCATTATCCTCTTGAAGGTTCATGCCATATAAGCCCATTAACCAATCAGTCGAATCGTTAAAAATTCGGCCAGCTTCGTTTGAGCTGATACGAAGTTCCTGTGACACGGTTTTACGCTCACCCTGTTTATCCCAGGTGTAATCATAAACACATGGCTCAGTCCCAATCACGTTCCAGTCATTATCATAAATGCTGCATTGTTTCGAATCCCAGTAATCAGGGTTGGCCCAATCGCCGTCATAATTATGGTGATGATCGGTTTGTGCAAATGAAGTTAACGAGGTGAGTTCGAACTTTTCAAAACTGCTGAATGTGGCTTTTAAGCCAGCACCAGTGGTCTTTTGCGCATCAACACCAGGCTTATCGGTAATAGTTTCAAAGCCATTATTATCTAACGTCCAGGCATCATAGCCATTATCAAAATTAGCATGTAAAAAGGTTAAATCCAGTTGCACATCATCTGCAGCATACCAACGCAATTTAGCACGGGCAGTGAATTCATCACGGCCATTGGTATCTTCACGTTCAAGGTAAGTATTGTCGCGGTAGCCATTTTGTGAATGCTGCTCTAAAGACACCCGATAAAGTAGCTTACCAGAGTCAGTTATTGGGCCAGAGCTAAAACCGGAGAAGGTTTGTAAGTCATCGTCACCAAGAGAGACTTGTGCGCCATGTTCAAACACATCGGTGGGATCGTTACTTTTAAGGTATATAAGACCCGCTAACGCATTGGCGCCATATTGTGTACCTTGTGGGCCACGAAGAACTTCAACCTGTTGTATATCGTACATGCTCGACACCATGCCGATCCCAGATAAATCGATATCATCAACAATGAAGCCAACAGAAGAATTTGGCGCGCCTTGATATTCTTCTTGCTCACCCACACCACGAATTTGGAAATACTTTGGCCGAGAGCTGCCGCCAGACCAGTTAAAATTAGCAATAGAGTTTAATACATCTTCAAAATGTTGAGCGCCCTCATCTTGCAATTGTTGGCTATCGATGACGGTAACACTGGATGGCACTTTTTCTAGCGCTATATTACTAAAGTCAGCGTTAACCACTATGACTTCCATTTTTTCAGCAGCGGGCGCCACGCGTTCAACATTTTCTGTTTGAGCGACAACGGAAGTGGATAAAACGGCAAGAATGGCAATCGCTAGTGGCGATTTAGATTTTATTACAGACATAGGACCTCAAATTATAATTTTGAGATCCGGCAAGCATAGTGAATTAGTTATGTGCATCCATGACTGTCATTACAATTATCAGTTATTAAATTGGTGTCGTTTTTCGTTTACGACTTGGTTTATGACTGAGTTAATGACTAACATTTACGGCAAAGCATGCAGCCTATTCCTACGCCGGTATGAGCCGGATCAGGTTCTAAGGGTTTGTCTTTAGACATCTCAGTTTATCAACACGATAAACACCCCTTGGCGCGGCGGATTATAAACTATCCTTCATCTGTGCAACAGCACTAACAGGCACTTTTTATTAACTATTTAAGTACAAAAAATTATCACATAGATATTTTTATGATTAGCTAAGCCTATAAAACAAAAAACACGCAATTAAGCGTGTTTTATATTTTAAAAGATACACTTAGTTAGAGAATGCTTCTCTTACATATACTTCAAAACGGCTTGCATTGGCATTAGGGGCAACGGCGCTAACCTGCATTTGTTGTTTGCCATGTAGCTTTAATGACTTCCAGCTGCTTGCTTCATCTTCAATGGTAAAGCCACCAACATCAAACCAAGTAAACTTATATTGCAGCCTTAAATCCGTTGACACCTTGCTAATGATTAATGCAGAACCTTGCAATAAATCCGCTTGCGTTCTGACATTGACTTGCTCAACAGCGACTTTTCTCGCAAAAGAGTTATTATCAACTCTCACTTCGCTATTAGAGCTAACCATGACTCCCGCGGTATGATTAGCACAAGCTGATAGCATTAACGCTAGCGATATCATTATTACTCTTAATGTCATCATTAATTCCTTTTTTTAAGTATTAAAAATAAATGGTCGGCTCAGTGTCAAACAGCTTGCTCATCTATGCATCAACTGTGTGTTACTTCTACTGATCAAGCAAGAAATGCGCTCTCGCAGTAGCAATTAGCTGCTTACGATTTTTCTGCCAGCAATTAATGCTAACATTAGCAACTCGGCGTCCTTGACGAGTAATTTTACATTCAGCAAACGTATCTTGATGTAAACCCGCACGTAAATAATCAATTGAAAAATCGATAATTTTTGGCACTTTCTTAGCTTGCATAAATACCATTAACTGCACAATCGCCGACATTTCCATAAATCCAGCAATAACCCCGCCATGTATGGCTGGCAGAATAGGATTACCAATGTTGTCATCTTTAGTTGGCAGCTTAAATACCATTTCATCACCAAAGCGATCAACACTCATCCCGATAAATTGGGTATAAGGGACTTTCTCTAATAAATAACTATAGTCATTTAAATCAATGGCCCGCTTAACCACATCATGAACATTAATATCGCCCACAGTTAAACTGGCATTGCCAGCCTGCATAACTTCAACACTTTGAGTATCAGGCTGGTTATTAGCAGCTGAATTGACTGCACTTGCTTCATCAGCGCAGCCCATCAAAGCTTGTCTAAACTCTTCACCCACCATTTCTGGACTAATACGCATAAATGAGCCAACAGCATGCGCAATAGGATCATCAATACTGTCTTGATAAGCAATCGCACGGGTAAACGCCACATTGGCAGACAAACGATAACATTCTGCAAATGCATACAGCGGTTTGTTTGGCTCAGCCGGTTTCATGTAGTCAACCCGTAAATCTAAGGTTGGCGATATTTCTAAGGATTTATACTTCTCTAAAATAGCGCATACAACAGAAGTGCCGGATGCGGTATCAATGATCGTAGTCACCACACCGCCGTGTATCACCCCAGTATCTGGGTCACCAATGATATCTTGGCTATAAGGCAACTCCAGTAATACGTGATGTTCACTGGCTTCTAACGCACTAATATTCAATCGACGGCAATGGGCAAGCTGATTAACAAATCGGCTTGCTACGCCGGTTAACGGAAAAAAATCACTGTTTATTTTCATGTTATTAGTATTAATCCAACCGACTTAGCATTGGCCCAAGTGACTTACCGCCAAGTAGATGCATATGGATATGGTAAACCTCTTGGCCACCGTGTTTATTACAGTTCATGATTAAGCGGTAACCATCTTGTGCAATACCCGCTTCATCAGCCAGCTTTGCCGCAACTGTCATCATTCGCCCTAATGCCAGTTCGTCAGATGCTTTTACATCATTGGCTGTGGGGATCAAATGGTTTGGAATAATCAGAATATGTGTTGGTGCCTGTGGGTTTATATCGCGAAAAGCGGTGACGAGCTCATCCTGAAACAAAATGTCGGCAGGAATTTCTCGGCGTATAATTTTACTGAAAATGGTTTCTTCAGCCATGATTGATCATCCTTTTGGTTATTATAATCGAAGTAGTGAAAATCATTGTTGAATGCGCTAATCAAGCAGCCAACTAAGCGCTTGCTTAACTATATAATAGCTACTGTTGCATTTGTCACTTAAGCCAAGCAAGTTTAACACTTTGCTATTAATCACTGTTGAATGTTGTTGGCACTATCAAGCCAATTTTGACAGCTCGATTAACTATAGCAACGCTCACTTACTTAGAGTTTATCTAGGCATTATCACATCATTGTTATCAATGCTAAAGGGGATTTATTTGAAGTATCCCCAGCAATTAACATTGAAGTCGCTAAAAAAAGCGCTATATTTCTTGGTGGTTACCTTTAAACCTTATGCAATTAGACTTCTTAGGCATCTTTTTGATCACCACATAATGAAAGCTTGGATTAACTTAACCATAATGAAAGCTAAGCTGCTTATGTGGTTATCGCCTTAAGGGCTGCGTCTGTGTATCTAGAAGTTTACCCCCAGAAAACATAAAAGGCGCCATTGGCACCTTTATCGTGATTGAAACATAAGGGACTGTTAATTAGGGGCTATTTATTCAGGACGGATAATTAGCCACGCTTAATTCTGGCACTGACTTGCGCTTCTTTATGGGCTTCTAACCAATACTTTTGCAAGGTAGTATTTTGCAAACCTGTAGTGGCATCCCCTAGCCTCCAAGCCCCTTTCCAAATGCCATCGGCAATAAGATGCACAACAGCGCTCTCAATGGCTGCGACTACGCATAAACTCACAGGCTCATTGGAAGTATAACCCGCTTCAGCCTCTAACAAATCTTGTGCATCAATAAACTTAAATACACCCGCGGTAATTTCTTTTGATATCACCGATTTGGTGGTGGTAACACTACTGAGTAATCGGCCAGTTCGAATATCCACAGCGCGTAAATTAACGGTAATGCTATCGACTCGGTATTGACCTGAAGCGCCAATGCCTAAATACCGTGCTCCAGCACCGCCCGTTTTAATATTTGTGTCATAGGCAACAATGCCACCTTCCATTAATACCTGCGCACTATTAAGTTGCGGTAATTTACTGGCATCACCTTTAAGTCCTGCCCGTAAAATTTTACGTTCTGTTAATAGGTTTTGCAGTCCTTCACGCTCAACGGGTATAAACCATGCTGAATCATTAAGTGACTGGGCTAAAAATGCCGTACCGGATTGTGGCACTGCCGTTGAAAAGTTACTTGATGGAATGGGCTTGTATTGTCCTGTTTGATCGCGAAAATCATATACTGCAGCAACCATCGCACCTTGTGGAAAAGGTAAACTGGTTAGATCGTAATAAGTTTCACCTTTAGGCATTAAACTTGAAGTGGCATCTATATTTTCAAATTCTTCATCAATTGATGAGCAAGCTGTTAAAGATAGTAGGCACAAGCTAATAATTAATTTTTTCATTATTAACCCCCGACACTGTCATCAACAATACCGCCAACTTCAATAATGGTGGTTTCACCGGTTAATACGTCGGTAATATGAACAATCAATGAGCCGTCTTCATTAACGACATTAATTTCAAAATCATCAGTTAATAGATAACCTTCCCCCCCATTGGCGGCATCATTAAAAAGTTGGCTCATCAACCGAGACTGTAACGAACTTGAGAGACGTTCTAATGCTGTTGGGGCCACATAACCTGAGCCACCACTACTTTCATGGTCATTTTGCGCAGCTGCATTAGCCAGTAGATATGAGCCATTTAAATAGCTGCCACCAAAGGCTGGGTTTACTGGTTGATAAATAAGTTGAGTGGCAAAGCAATCAACTGAAAGAATGAGCAATATTGAAGTAAATGTTATTTTTTTCATTTTGGCTTTCCATGCTTAGAATTCGTCAGGTGCGAGATCTGGGTCAAACAACGCTCCTAAAACGGCTTGTTCATTTTGCTTAACTACCGCAGAGTTAACGCGTTTAGCGGCATAATTGGCTTGGTCATCTATATTCCGACTAATAGGCGACACAAAAGTCACAAAAACGGTTTTTCTGTTTTGTTGTATTAATATTTTGCTACCACTTCTTGCTGTAGCTTGTTCAATAACGGTGAGCCCGGTATGTTTAGACTCGCCACCAATATCTCTGTATGCCGCGACAAATTCACGGTAAAAGCGATGGCCGAGTCGGGTCATCGCACGGTTTAAGATTAACCCATCAATTAAATCAGCTTCATCCTTAGGGACGGCATCATTAATATTAATAGGCTTAGTTTTGGGAGCTTTTTGAATATTCTTATCTGTCGCTGACGTTGTTGGCTCTTTGGCATTATTAAGCTTTTCTGCGTGGCTTTGATCTATTGGCGGTTTATTTTTAGTGCTGATTTGCTTTAAAGAAGGTTCAGTCACTAAAGTTGATTTAATATCTAGTGTTGACTCTGTAGATAACCTTGATTCAGTAACTAAAGGTTTTGTTACTGAATTACCAGCGGCAATGACATGACTTGAAAAGATGAACAGAAAAAACATCAATAAGATGCTTTTCATACTCTAACCTCATGCATGTGAGTCTGTGCCCAAGCTATTGCTTGACCGCGACTGGATACCCCAATTTTTCTGAAAGCGCGATATAAATGAGTTTTAATTGTACTCTCGCTGACAAACAATTGATTGGCGATATCCAAATTTGTACTGCCAGCCAGTAACGCTTGAAGTACTTCTCTTTCACGTATGGTTAAATGCTCACTATCATCGTCAGCTTCATCACCAGTGACTGATTTATGTAAATCATGGGGTATAATGCTGCGACCTTTAAGTATTTCGTTAAATCCACTGCTAATAGCGGTAAGTTCAGCATCACTGTAAAATACACCAAACGTTGTAGCTGGGTGGATCAAAAATTTTGCATCAACTTGTTTGGGGAAATTAATAAATACCGTTTTCACCGAGCTGTGTTCGCGTTCGATTAAACGCTGTAATTGATAAGCTTGTTGTAAATCTATGGTAGCTAAATCAAACACCACTAAAGAGATTTCATGTGAATTTAATTTAGTACTCATAGTTGCTGGAGTTGCTTTAGCTAGCTTGACCAAAAACTCTTGGGGCCAACGACAATCAAGTAGGTCAACAAGCAATTGCGAACGAGAAACGATCATCCAATTGATAACTTTAAACATCACCCTTCACTCCATGTTATTACTTAAACAAACCTGTAGAAATTGTATAAAGTCAGGTTAGCAAGCCAACCTGACATATACTATTAGCCAAAAGAGTGTTTAAATTATTTTAAATATACTTTTGTACTACTATGGCATCATCACTGCGCCTTGATTAATGGTCACAGAGTTACCATTACCAAAGGTGTTTACTGACGAATTATTACCCATATCAGTTTGTGTTACTGCAATAACATTTGTACTGCCACTGATATAAACATCAGCAAAGTGATTTGTACCGGTTTGGCTAATATCAAGGTCATTATTTGAACCAAACCAAGACTCTCCAATCGCTTCGTTCATGCTGCCTACCTGTACAATATCAACCATAGAGCCATTACTTGAACCATCGGCATAAGCAGTATTGTCATTACCAGTTTGAGAGATATTCACAGTGTTATCACTTCCCCAAACACCGGCACCAAAACCCGTTCCATAAAAACCACTTGCATTAGCATTATCTGTCACTGAATTATTATTACCGGTTTGAGTGATAGTAATAGTGTTGTTAGCGTTAAACCCTGTTTTTGCACCAGCATAGTTTTCATTACCAGTTTGGTATACAGATACTGTATTTGATACGCTACCAGCCGTTTGATCTACTAATGCCTCGTTTGAAATACCTGCTTGAACAACAGTTGCAGTATCACCGTTACCAGCTTGATTAACTGTCGCTAAGTTACTCATATCGCTTTGGGTAACAATTGCAGTATTGTTAGCATTACTTTGATTAACAAATGCCATTTGACCGTCACCAGACTGAGTTACGGTTGTAGTTTGGTTAAAGTCTGATTGCTCAACAGTAGCTTGACCATCAACACCACTTTGCATCACAGTAGCCAAACCGCTATCACCTGTCTGGTTAACATCAGCCTCATTATTCAAATTAGATTGAGTAACAAATGCCTCGTTACCATTGCCCATTTGCATCACTGCAGCATCATTCGACAAGCCTGTTTGTACAATATCTGCCCAGTTATTATCGCCAGATTGATCAATTACCGCGACTGTCTCTTCCAAAGCATTATCTGTTAGCGTATTTGTTTGCTGAAATATGCTACCTGTATTGCCAGCTCCAGCCTGCGATATGGTCGCTTCTGCACCATCTGAATTATCCTGCTCAATGTAGGCATCATTACCAGTGCCAACAGACTGATTAATGGTGGCATCGGCAAAGTCAGACACATAATTGTTAATTTCTGCAGTATCACCATCACCTAACTGATTGATGGTCGATGATGCGCCATCGGCATTTTCTTGCGTAATAGTTGCAGTATTACTATCACCCACTTGATTTACTGCCGCTTCTGCAGCTTGGGCATTGTAATATTTCTGCACTATATTCGCTTTATTCAAACTACCTTCAGTATCAATCGTCGCTGATGCTGTAGCGGTTGAATTATGCTGAGAGATTGCCCCTTCATTCCCATTACCCACTTGAGTAATAAAAGCTGTAGTATCGCGAGTATTAGCTTGAGTTACTTCTGCTTTATTCAAGTTACCAGTTTGAGCCACTGTAGCTTCGTTTGACTCGCTATTTTCTTGTTGCGTAATCATGACAGCATTATCATTACCAACTTGATCGACGGTTGCCTTATTATTATCGCTGGCATGGGCACTAGTTGAAGCAAATAATACCGCTGAAATTAATAAAGCTAATTTTGAATGTTTCATTATTGTCTTTCCCTATACGTTTAGTTAGATAAATTATCTTTGGGTGATCACAACATCTTGTGAGTTTCCCCATTGAAGTACACCCACTGCGTTTCCAGACCCGTGCTGCTGGATCTCTATCGAATTGTCGTAACCACTTTGCTTAATTAAAGCTAGGTTCCCAGTTCCTGTTTGCATCACATCGAGGTATAAATTTTCTCCGCGTTGCAACGAAACAACCGCATTTCCAAAACCCATCTGCAAGATTTCAGCCTCAATATTGGCACCAGACTGCCTAAGGCCTGCAATATGTTGCGAGCCTTGCTGATTAACATTTATTGAATTATTAAAACCGAATTGTTGAGATTGAAAACGATTAGCGCTACCAGACTGATATAAGCTTAATGAACTATCACTGCCATCTTGTGAAACTCGAGCTAAATTAGCCCCACTGGCAAGTTCATCAAAATCACTTAAATCAGACTGACTGAAAGTAGGAAATGAAGCTAGACAGACGACAAAGGCAAATGAAATTGCTATTATCTTAGTTAAGCGATGTAAATACTTACTTTTTAATACGTCCATGCTTTCTGCCTTTAACAACTGACTGAAAGGAGAATTCCCTTCACATTTTCAGTGGGTAAAGTATTGCTCAATAAAATCTATTCTAAATCCACCACGAGTATTAAAACCTCATAGACTAATAGCTATAAAATCCTCCCCCCCCCCCACTTTAGTATAAAAAAATAAAACCACTTACCAACCTTTCACTTAAATTTAACTAATAAAAACAGACCATTAAACTGATAAGATTAGTTCAGAAGATTATGCAACCATTAATCTTAAACCGGGCTGTTTTTAGCATTAAACTTTAATCTAAATAAAATTAAAAACTTTAAAGTGGTAAATAATTTAATGAAAAATATGAGGTGAAATAAGGAAAGTTATTAGTGAACAGTGTAAAAAATGCTTAATTAATAATTACCAGCATTATTTGTAATCCCCGACATTTATAATTTCTTTGCGGATTGAAAAACATAGAAACAATTAAAAATATTAGTCTTATCATTTATGAATAGCGTAAACTCAACAGCACTACCGACCCTAAAGTGAGTTAACGCTGATGAGTGTTACTCGTGTTTGCATAAAAAGTAATTAAATGCTTCAAACGCTTATAATATGCCCCTATGATTTAGCCAGTATTAATACTTGGCCAGCTTCCTTTTTAATTTCATAGGGTGAAGCCACCATCGCTTCATTTTCAATACACACGCCAGTCACTAAGTTGTAATGTTGCTTATATAATGGAGAAGCCACACATAACTGACCTTCAACGTCACAAATCAAGCCGCGAGCAAGCAAACTTACCCCTGTCGCCGGATCGATATTATCAATGGCAAACAAACCGTGTTTACCTAAATCAAAAATGGCGACGGCTTTACCTGCAACCCACGCCGCAATCCCCGTGCCTTGAGGTAAGCTTGACTCATTACATACATTCACCCAACTCATACCAACTCCTCCGCAATTTCTGATTCTAATTCTGATTCAATTTCTTTAATCGCAATGTTTCCTGCACCGGTAGACGACATAGCAGGAAAACGCTGCTGACGGGCGCGATGATACAGGTGTGTTTCACCTTCAGGCTGAGCATCAGGGTTAACGAACTCATTAAAACGGGCAAGATATTCAGGTTTTTCAAGACTGGTTTTCCACTCACATTGATAAGCCGCGACCACTTTGGCCATTTGACTATCAAGCTCTGCAGCAAGGCCTAAACTATCTTGTATCACCACCGACTGTAGATATGCTAAACCACCTTCAAGCGACTCCATCCACACTGAAGTGCGTTGTAATTTATCAGCGGTTTTAATATAAAACATCAGAACTCTGTCGATATATTTGACTAAGGTATCGGTATCTAAATCGGTAGCAAATAAATCACCATGACGTGGGCGCATACCGCCATTCCCAGCAACATATAAGTTCCAACCTTTATCGGTTGCGATAACACCAATATCTTTGCTTTGGGCTTCTGCGCATTCTCGAGTACAACCCGAGACAGCAAACTTAATTTTATGGGGCGCACGTAAGCCTTTATAGCGGTTCTCTAAATCAATGGCTGTAGACACAGAGTCTTGAACACCATAACGACACCAAGTGCTACCCACACAAGATTTAACCGTACGCAGCGATTTACCGTAGGCATGACCGGTTTCAAACCCGGCAGCAATTAATTTGCCCCAAATACTCGGTAACTCTGATAATTTTGCGCCAAATAAGTCGATTCGCTGACCACCAGTGATTTTGGTGTACAAGTCATATTCTTTGGCTACGGCGCCAATGGCAATTAAACCATCAGGGGTAATTTCACCACCTGCAATTCGCGGCACCACAGAGTAAGTACCATCTTTTTGTATATTGCCAAGATAGGCATCGTTAGTATCTTGCAACTGAACATGACTGCTCTCTTGGTTTAAAACATATTTATTCTGCAATGAAGCAAAAATTGACCCTGCTGCGGGCTTACAAATGTCACAACCAAACGTCGACCCAGCATTGGTACCAGCGTGTTTACCATGGCGAGTAATTAACGTCTCAAAGTCAGTAATGTTTTCAACTTGGCACAAGTGATACAAAGACTGTCTATCCTGTTCAAAATGCTCACAAATGCCAGTATTGCACTCAACCCCTTCTGCTACGAGCGCTTCATCCATGATTTTCTTCACCAATGGCGCGCAACCACCACAGCCAGATGCGGCTCGGGTGCAGGTCTTGATTTCAGCAATGGTATGATTGCCTTTGGTCACTGAAGTGGCGATATCAGCCTTAGTCACTTGATGACAAGAACAAACTATTGAGCTGTCTTTTAATTCAAGCGCCGTTTCATCACCCGTCATTAATAATTCAACCGCATTGCCTTCAATTGCATCTTGCGATAAATACAAATCCAGTAAACGGGCATAATCACTGTTATCGCCCACTAATACTGCGCCTTTAAGATATTGACCCGACTCATCTAACCACAGCTTTTTATATATGCCTGATTGATTGTCAGATAACTCCACAAATTGCGCATTGTCGAAACCGCGGCTTTCACCAATAGCGGCAACATCAACACCTAATAGCTTGAGTTTGGTGCTCATATCCGCACCAGTAAATGCCAATGATGGCGCAGGCGCCTTAGCAACTCCTGCCGCTAAATGCGACACAGCGACTCGCGCCATTTGATAACCTGGGGCAACTAGGCCAAAAATGCGGTTTTGCCATAATGCACATTCACCGATGGCATAAACATCGGGAGCTGAGGTTAAGCAGTTATCATCAATTGCAATGCCGCCGCGATCACCCATTTGCATACCGCTGCTTCTCGCTAATGCATCTTGAGGTCGAATACCGGCAGAAAACACAATCATGTCAGTTTCAAGAAAACTATCATCGTTGAATGTCATGCGGTGCTGTGCGCTCTCACCATCGATAATGGCGGTGGTGGCTTTAGAGGTATGTACTGATACACCTAAGTCATTAATTTTACTTTTAAGTAAGTCACCCGCTTTATCATTTAATTGTACTGGCATTAACTGTGGTGCAAATTCAACAACATGAGTTGTTACGCCAAGGGCCATTAATGCATTTGCCGCTTCAAGGCCTAATAAGCCGCCACCGACTACCACGCCAACTTTAGATTTTTTCGCCGCAGCTTCAATGTCTTGTAAATCTTCTATGGTGCGGTACACCACACAGCTTTCTCTATCGTTACCAGCAATAGGTGGGACAAATGGATAAGATCCTGTTGCAAGGACTAAACTGTCATAGGCTGTCGTTATGCCCGCTTCTGTGGTCACGGTTTTATTGGCGGTATCTAGCACGGTAATTCGGCTATCAAGGTGCAACTTTACCCCCCAATCTTGATAATCCTCAGCGCTAGTTAGCATCAATTCATCGGCACTACCGGTTTCAAAATATTTTGACAGTTGCACCCTATCGTATGCAGGTCGGGGCTCTTCACCAAACACTTCAATATCAAATTGCTGCTGCAACCCTTGACTACATAATTGCTCGATAAAGTGATGACCCACCATGCCATTACCTATTACTACCAGCTTGGATTTTGCATTTGCCATAGAAGGCTCCTTGAATTTTTGTTAAAGCCCTAAAAACAAAAAAGCGCCAGCCTCTGGGTTAACAGAGCTGGCGCCATTGCCAAAAGCCTTCAAATTTTAACTATAAACTGTTTAAACTACACTGTTATAGCGTCTCGATTAACGACGATTACGTGCACGCGCCATTGCATTTAGAAGTTAGAGATTCAAGCTACAGTTTGTCATGATGATAACGCTTGACCTAAACTCTTTATTTCCACGGTTATTTATTTACACAGCGATTTATTAATGCCAGCTAATGCTTCACACAACTTAATTGCTCACACGATCTAGCAAATACTAAGCATTGACTATGCCAACAAACATAAAATCATAAGTCATTGTAAATATACAAAATAATGTATTAGCCTAAAAAGATACTAGGCTATACTGGTCACCACAGGCGCACTCGCACCAAATTGTTGCATTCGGTTCGTCCCTCTTTGATTTGCTTCAATTTGTTTTGCCGCTGCAATGATACTTTTTGCCATTTCAGCTACGGTTACCCCCTTGCTCATAGCCTGTTTTTGGATCAATTCATGCGCTACTTTTTCGCTAATACCCTGCAATTGCAGTAACGACTTGGCTTTTGACACCAGCTTCATCGCGACACATTTCTCATCTAATTGCTTCACTTTTTCGAGCATATTTGAAGCATTATCAAAGCGAATTTTTGCTAGGTTAACTAAAGAGCTTAAGCGTTTTGCTGACAGCTGCTCGGGTACGAAAGTCACCCTGCCACAAAGTAACAAACTGGCTAGATGATTTTCATCCCAATGCTGAGCATTCACAATAATGGGTAAAGCCGTATTCGATAACAAACGCTCAATAAATGCTTGCTGCAAGGGTTGTAACTCATTGGTTAGAAATACTAAACATGATCCGTTTCCTTTAAGCACATTTTGTTCTAGTTGGCTGAGGCTTGTTACTTCTACACATGCCTGAAACTGATTTAGTTGGATTTTATAATCTGTCAGCAATGCATTGTTATTAAATGATGGGTCACAATAGATATAATTAACCATATGCTTAACTCCTTACTGCATGACGAGTTGACGGAATAACGTTATTTTCAATATGTTGCCAAAGGGACGACCCCATGACATTTGAGTCTTGAATGACATATTTATTTCGCTCAAACCAGACTTTTTTGGCATGTTCTAAGGCATCACTAATAGCTAATCCTTTATTACATAGCACATTTACCAGCGCTATCGTGGCGGTGACACTGGCTATCGCTTGCTGTAATTGTGCCGTTGATAAATCGGCCTCAGCAATGTCTTCAGCCCGCCAAAGTTGCGCCAGTACAGCAGCAGACAAATCAGCTTGACCAAGCTTTGCCCCCACAAATGCCTCAAGTTGGGTAGGCAGATTAATCTCTGCAAAGTTAGCTTCATGTTGGCCATTAAAACGCAGTAAACCTACCCGAGTACTGACACGAGGGTTGATTTCTGTCTCCCCCTGCAGGCCTTTAAAAATAGCAATATCTGCCGCTTCGCTTTGGCAGCTATCCTTTGCCAAAAGCGCTGCCACTTGATGATGCAATTTATCTAATCCAGGATGAAAATAACTGCGTAGGCTAAATGCTGCATTACACGGGTTAACGCAGCGAACAGACATTTGAATAAAACTTCGTAAACCCAACTCTTGATGTAAAGCGCGGCAATCATTTAATACTGGAATAACATCTGCGCTGTTAAGGTAAATCAGCCCTGTTTTCGCTAACATTTCTGCGGCGGTTTCGGCGTTGTCACATTTAGGAATATCTAAAGCCGCAATATATGATTCAACATGACGACGATGAGGTAATGATTGACTATCTCCATGTAATACAATGGTTTTACCTTGTTTAGCCAGCATTTTTGCCGCTAATAATAACCAAGGTAACTGCTCGCGCTTACCGGCATATACCGGCCAATCAATATCTGCTTTAATAGTTTTCCACTGAGAAGAAACCAACTGCTTTAGCCCAGACGCTACACCAGCAAGTTCTTCAACTGACTCACCTCGCACTCGCATAAGCATCATCGCTGCCGCCATTTGCGCAGTAGAAATGTCACCACTTGCAAAACCTTTAATCAAGTAAGCGGCTTCAGCAAAATTCAAACTGCGGCTACCTTTAACCCCTTTGCCCATTGCTTTGATGAGCTTACGGCTATCAAAATCAGCGGCATTAAGCATATCTTGCGTTTGTTGCTCAACCATAAGCCACCTCCACAAAATCTGTTGGCTTGGCTTTTATATCAGACAATAAGCCAGCTAATTCTTGACCCACTGCAACCACTTCACCAATGATGATTAAGGTTGGGCCACTGTCTTTAATTAATGTCGCTTGCTTGGCCATATTGCTAACATTGGCATAAGTGATTAACTGATTAGGTCTGCCGCCATTGGTGACAAGTGCCACGGGTAAGTTTGCCTCAGCTTTAACAGACATAAGTCCTGCTGAAATTGCTGCTGCTTGCTCCTTGCCCATGTAAAAAACTAAGGTAGATTGTGCTTCTAATAAGCCTTTCCAATGAGTTGGAGCCTGATCTAGCCCATCATTTGTAATGCGGGTACCAGTGACTAACGTGACTGAACGAGCCATGCCGCGGTACGTTAGCGGAATACCTGTGGTTGAGGCGCAGCCTAAAGCTGCTGTAATACCAGGGGTAAATCGGCTAGCGATCCCTAATTTAGCAAGATACAGAGACTCTTCAGCCCCGCGCCCAAAAATATGCGGATCGCCACCTTTTAAACGTACAACTTTGAGTCCTTGTGTGGCAAGCTTTGCTAGTAAAGCGTTTATATCATCTTGCTTATAACTTGGCTGACCACAACGTTTACCCACAAAGTGGCGCTGACAATCTGCAGAGACTAATGAAAGAATATCGCTGCTGACCAAGCTGTCATAAACCAGCGCCTCAGCTTGAGACACTATTCTGGCGGCTTTAATGGTCATTAAATCTAATTGCCCGCAACCTGCACCGACAATTTCGACATCACCCGAAATCAAATCATTATTAGCGGCTGCGCTATTAAAGTTAATTAGCTTATTCAATGTATGACTCATTACGCCACCTCCTCTTGGGCTGATTTACGTTCTTGCTCTGACAACTCAGTCGTTATCTCAGCTAAAGCAATATGCCAAATATCATTGGCACATTGACCCACTTCACTGTGGCAGCTACCACATTGTCTGCCGCAGCCTAGCTCTGTTTGGGTTTCATCTAACGCCTTATCAAAATCTGCTTGTGTGATATCAGTGTTAATCGCTGTGGCGCTAGTAAAATCAGATGCTAAAGCACGTTTACTGAATACTGCATTATCAAGTTTTTGCAGCATGGCATATTCAATATTGGCTTGTGTGACACCGGTACAGGCGCAAATTAGTGGGCTGTTACCAGCTTTAATCAGCTGATGTAATTGACGCATTAATGCAACATCTACTGTTTGACCAATAAGCAAATTCATCGCTTCAAGGGAAACAGCGACCTTTGTGCGACTTAACAGTTTCAGTGATACCAACAAGCCGTTACTGATATTGCAATGCACATGGATAATTTGCTGACTAGCAAGGGAAATTGTCCATTTTAAAGCGTGTACCGTTGACTGATAAGCAAATGCTGCATCTGTATTTTCAAAACCGATGTGATAACAACTGCCAGTGGTTAATGTTTGCTGAACATTCCAGTTCAGGCCTTGCATGTGTGGATCATGCAGACCAAAAACGATCCCTTGCAATGTCACAGCAACTTTAGTTAACGACACGGGTTGGCATTTAAACGCTGGCTGTTTTGAGTAAGGGTCAAACTGACTATCAAGTGGGGTATTAACGCCCTTACCTAACGAGAACTGCTCAGACCAATGCATTGACATAAACCCCAAGTCTGGCGCTTGGGAGTCATCTGCAACCACTCTTGCCACGGCAAAATTGGTTATTGATAAATTGGGGGCAGCAAAAGTTACCAAGTCGTCTTCAATTAATTTTAATTGCGCTAAAGTCGAAGGATGAACAGCAATAACAGGCTCTGGGATACTGGCTCTAAGCGCCGCAATATGACCTGTGCGGGTCATGGTGTGCCATTGATCTCGGCTGCGACCACTGTTTAAGCGTACTTGCCCAGCTGGCAAAGGGGCTATTTGGCAATCTGCAGTGGTTTCAATAAATTGCGCTTTTGATGATGCGGTGGCGAATATGCCATCGGCAAACAATCTTTGCTTATTGCCCCCTATGGCACCATGGTTAGCAGCAGGCCACTGCGTCGGTAGTAACTCATCATATTGCTCATCCGTTAAATCAGCCAAACCGCTTAAATCAAACTGCTTGCCTGGAAAAGATTGCTTTACAAGCTTAGATAACTGGGCAAATTCTTTAAAAACGGCAGCACTGTTTTTAAAGCTAAAACTTTGTTCAAAACCCATCGCTTTTGCGACTTCTGCCAAGGCCCACCAATCAGCTTTTGCAGTGCCTTTAGCTTGTATAAAGCCACGTTGGCGGCTAATCACTCGCTCACTGTTAGTGACAGTGCCACATTTTTCAGACCAACCCTGTGCAGGTAATAACACATCGGCTAATTGCGCAGTCGCAGAGTCTTGTGTTATCTCAGACACCACCACAAAAGGACAGGTTTCTAATGCCGCAGTTATTTTTGCAGTATTAGGCAATGACACCACTGGATTAGTGCCCATAATCCACACCGCTTTAATTGTTCCATCTGCCATAGCATCAAATAATTCAACGGCTGTGAGACCCTTATCAGTCGCGATCACCTCAGACTGCCAAAAATCTCCTAACACTTGACGCTCCGGCTCAGAAAACCCCATATGACAAGCAAGTTGTGTCGCTAAACCGCCCACTTCACGCCCACCCATGGCATTCGGTTGGCCTGTAAGTGAAAAGAAACCACAACCTTCCTTACCAACCTGACCAAGAGCTAAGTGACAATTGATTATCGCATTGCTAGTGTCAGTGCCTGCAATAGATTGGTTTACCCCTTGGCAGCTAGCTGTCATGACTTTTGCGTGAGAGATAAATAACTGATAGAAATCCTGCAACTGAGCAATAGGCACTAATAACGCTTGGGCAAGTGTTTCAACATCAGTGGCTTGACTGGCAACGTGTGCTAAGGTTTGAGTGAAGTTTTCAGTGTGCGCATCAATATATGGCTGATTTAACGCTTCATTTTTGGCAATGAAATTCAGTAAGCCATTAAATAATAACGTATCTGTCCCCGGCGCGATTTGAAGATGTAAGTCTGCTTGGCTTGCCGTAGCAGTTTTAGCTGGGTCAATTACGACAATTTTAGTGCCATAACGCTGGCGGGCTTTAATCATCCGCTGAAATAAAACCGGATGGGTCCACGCTGCGTTTGAACCCACTAATACTATTACTTGTGCCTGTTCAAAATCGTCATAACAACCCGCTACAACATCCTCTCCATATGCGCGCATGTGCGCACTTACAGCAGAAGACATACAAAGGCGTGAATTGGTATCAACATTCGCCGTGCCAATAAAGCCTTTGGCCAATTTATTAGCCACATAGTAATCTTCAGTTAAAAGTTGCCCTGATAAATAAAATGCAACTGAGTCTGGTCCATATTGCGCAATAGTTTGTTTAAAGGTGTCAGCAATTGTCGTGATAGCTTCAGGCCAAGCAACTGACTTACCAGACTTATATTTGGGATAACGTAAACTATTTGGCTGGACTAAGCTTTCTAATAAACGCTCACCTTTGGCACATAACTGACCTTTATTGGCTGGGTGAGTACGATCACCTTCAAGCTCAAATCCAATGTCGTTAAGACTGCTAGGGGTTACACTTATTCCGCAGCCGACGCCGCAATAAGCACAACTAGATTGGATATTAGACATGCAACTTCCCTTCACTGACTCAAATTCAATGACAATAACGTCGCAAATCTCGTGCCAATTGCTAACTTAATGATTTACAAACCGTTTACAAATAAGGCAAATTTAAAATCGCTACTTTTGTTCAACAAAAGTGCACCAAGCCGCACCAATAACGCACATGTCGTTGAAAACAAAAGAAAATTAATACCACTTTAGAGGTATACCGTATAGGTAGTGTGATAAATGCTAAGCCATGAATTGAATATTCATGTGGAATTATTCTTTGAGCTAATGTCGGCGGAAATATAAAAGTTATTTATAAACAGCAAAACTGGGGCAATAAAAAAGCGCTGAATTTCAGCGCTTTTAAACTTTGCTTAAAGCTAAATAATCATCAGTTATTTAGCAACGCGGCCATCATCATGGCAGCTATCACAAGTCGGTTTTTCACCAACATTCATGTCATGTGGTGCGTGACAGTCTTGACACATTAACATGCCATCATGTGGCGCATGGTTTTCATCCATTTCCGCAAGTGTTCCGTGACAGTCTTGACACTGCGCGAACTCATGCTCACCGTCAGCAGATGGCTCGCCATCAGCATGACAACTTTCACAGCCACCCATTTCAGCGTGGAAATCAGCTAAAACTTCATCTGCAGCGAATGCATTTGATGACAAAGTTACTACAGCTAAAGCTGCTGCAAACATTGCTACAAGTATTTTATTGCTCACTATTATACCCTCCAGTTACGATAGTCAAAAAGGCTCTAATAGAGAGACCTTTAATCGATATCAATTTTCAGAACGACTTTTTTAGGCTCAGTTATAAACTTAGCTAACACTGGTTAATTTAGCAACACTAAATAGTCAGCGGCAAAATTCAATCATCATCTCTGACACCTAAAAAGCGTTACATAATGTATCACCTTGAAAAGAAGGTTATATTAACGAGTTAAAATAAAAAGGGAAGCAATAAAAAAGGAGCTATTAAGCTCCTTTTATAACCAAGATCACATTATTAACTATTTCTAAGGGCGCTAATACGTTTTTCTAGTGGTGGATGGCTCATTAAAAAGTCAGTCATTGAACGTTTACCGTTAATACCTAATGCTGACATTTGCGCTGGCATTGCACCCGTTTCTGGGCCAGTTTTTAAACGCTCTAATGCCGCAATCATCTTATCTTTGCCAGCAAGCTTGGCCGCACCTTCATCGGCTTTAAACTCACGAATACGAGAGAAGTAAGCCACAACCATAGACGCTAAAATACCAAATAACATGTCAAGTACGAAAACCACAGCCATGTATGCAAACATACCAAGACCTTCACCCTCTTCATCATTACTCGCAACGAAGTTATTCACAATACCTGCAACAACACGAGCGGCAAAAATAACGAAGGTATTCACGACACCTTGAATAAGGGTCAAGGTGACCATGTCACCGTTAGCCACGTGGCTAACTTCGTGAGCCAGTACGCCTTCGATTTCATCTTGGGTCATACCGTAAAGTAAGCCTGAACTCACAGCAACTAGCGCGTTATCTTTACTTGGGCCCGTTGCAAATGCGTTCATCTCTTCAGATTGGTAAATTGCCACTTCTGGCATTTTAATCCCAGCTTGCTGCGCTTGACGAGCAACGGTGTCAACTAACCAACGTTCAGTATTATCACGAGGGTTTGTAATCACTTCACAACCCATGGTTTTCTTCGCCATCCACTTAGAGATAGCTAAACTGATAAATGCGCCGCCAAAACCAAACATTGCAGCAAAAATTAATAAACCACTCATGCTTGATGTGCTTACACCTAGCAAAGACATAACAATCGAAGCAACTAGCAAAATGGCTAAGTTGGTGGCGATTAGTAAACCGATACGTAACATTACAACTCCTATCTGGCATTCATGCCGACATAAACTCAACGCCTGAGCTCAATGCTCAAGCTGACTTGAACGCAAAAATATTATTAAACACTTAACGACATAATATGTCCTAAAAAAGATATTTCAAGCGTCTAATAGAAAAAACTGACATAAAATGACATAAAATGACAGATTAGTTAAAAATACCACACTAAGCCTAACCTCAGCTAAATGCTTAACTTAGTAGCGGGCAGAGTCTAGGCAGCTAGTATTAATCGAAACTTAAATCTAACCAGCATTTGCTAGAAAGCCTAGTGTTTAGCGGATAGATGGCGATTAATCTTTGTTAATATCGTCACTAAGGAGCAGAACAATAACTAATTTAATTAGTTAGCAATTTATAACCCTCATTCAGCCCAGTATCCCTTTTATTCATAACCTTACCTTGAACGCTGCGAGTGAGTTAACTGTTAAGTTTAGCTAATGGCTATTCATTCATAATGGGGCTTCCCGGTCATTGACATTAATCAGCATGCCGTCAACTTATAAATACCCATTTAAGTGAGTGGAGCACTCATGTCTACATAAGAGTATCAGCCAATAAAAAAGCGTTAAATCCCATAAGAATTTAACGCTTTCTTTATCACTCAATCCAGTGAACTCATTCAGTAAACTGACTCTAATTCATTAAAAAGTGTAGCTCAGTTTAACGTTAAAGTAGCGACCTGGTTGAGAATAAGTCTCTTCAGTCACGCCCATATTACCCATTAAGAACTTTGACTGACCCGCTACATCAGAATACTCAATATATTCTTTATCAAACAGGTTAAATACGCCAGCGCGTACCGTCCAGTTATCATTCACATGGAAGTTAGCCGTCAAATCAAATACTGCGTAGCCTGCCGTGTTATACACTTCGTTGAAATCCATACCTGGCAGTGCAATAGGGAAAATATCTAAATCCGTTGTACGATCCATTTGATCAGCAAAGCGCATGGTTAAGCCAAAGTTAGCTTCAGTGTTACCTAGGTAAGTATAATAATTTACTCCCAAGTTACCTTTTAATGGACTTACGCTATTTAAGTAATCGCCGTTCTGATCTTCGCCATGGGTGTAAGCAATGTTACCCCATAGTTCAAATTCATCAGTAAACCAATGACTCATAGACATTTCAGCGCCATAAAGAGTCACTTTGTCATAGTTGATATAACGATATTCTAATGAACTTGGAATTGCACAGCCGAACCTGCCGCCACACCCCACAAATTCCCAATCGATGTAATTATCAGCTTGAGTATAAAAAGTGGTAAATTCATATCGTGTGTCGCCATGATCACCACGAACACCCACTTCAATGGTGTTACTTGATTCTGACTCTAAGTCGTAGTTTGCCTCAATGATAACAGGGAATGGCATAGCGCCATCTTTGACTTCTAACTCACCCCACTTTTGATCTGGGGTTGGCATTTTGTAGCCGTAAGCATATTGGGCATACACATTCACGTTTTCAGTCATGTGGTATACAAGGCCAAGCTTAGGTGACCAAAAACCATCACTCATCGCGGCAAAATCTTCAGGATCACGGCCAGCATCTTCAGCTTGCTGTTGATCAGGGCTGTTTTTGAAGTAATCGTAACGCAGCCCCACAATACCGTTTAGTTTGCCGTCTAAAAAGGTCATATCATCTTGAACAAATATGCCAGCGCGTAAACTTTTCGTATCAGCAAATGAGAAGGTATCGGTTTCAGATGGCGTTGAATTGCCATTTTCATCGATATCTTGATAGCTGCGTGGGCGGCTCATTTCAGACTGCTCTACATCCACGCCATAAATAATATTGTGGTCATGACCGGGTAGTGACAATGCCTTACTAAAAGTACTGGCAAAACCAAAACGGTATTCATCAAACTGGTAATCACGGTGCTGCGTTATTGCTCGGTCTGCGCCACTGATACCATTAAAGTAGTTACGCTTCTCACTTTGGTCGGTTTTACCGTAATAGAGTACGAAATCAACATTGTCATGAATGATACGGTCTTTCGTTGAGCGTAAACGTAATGAGGTATTTAACGCTTGAGTTTGGCGGTCATAATCAATTGACTCATCTTTATCAGCATATTTTTCCCAGCGGTCAAGCTGCTGGTTCATGTAATCAACGGTTAACTGCAGATTAGTATCATCATTAAAGTGATACTTACTTTTTAGTAATAAGCTGTCAGTGACTAAGTCACTATCTGGTAATGTGTTGTAGTAGTTTTGCTGTTCTTCACCACTACGACGTTGATAACTGACTAGGTTATCAAAATCACCTGCTGCAAATGCGCTAGTAAAGCCACCGCTGAACTCATCGTTCATACCTGTGTAGCCGCCATTTGCAGAGAAATAATAATCACTGCCACGTAAGTAATCATCCGCATCTTTAGTGGTCATGACCATCACGCCACCTAACGCATCGGAGCCATACATAGTCGATGCCGCAGTTTTTAACACTTCAACTTGCTTTAAGCCTTCAACTTCAGTTAATCCGCGGCCAGTGCCTTCAGCGCCAGGGCCTAATGGTGATGCATACTGGTTATTAACCCGAACGCCATCTTTAACCATCATCACGCGGTTGCCGCCAATACCACGAATAGTCACCGAGCTTGGCTTACCTGCGCCGCCTTTAACATCAACGGCAGCTTCTGTTCTAAATAATGAAGCAAAGTCGGTGCTCATATTACGCGCTATCGATTCTTCATCAATAACCACAACCGAACCGGCAACTTGATCAAGTGTTTGCTCCATACGAGAACCAGAAATCACAATTACATCATGAAAATTTGAAATAGATTGTTTGATTTCTTCTTGCGATACAATTTCACCAGTATCCGCAATAACTTGAGGGGACAATGCCGCGGCAATCGCGGCACTAATTAACTTGATCGAAAGTTGCTTCATCAACACTATCCTTAAAAAAACCTTAATAGGAATTAATCTCATCTTTAATGGCGCAGGATTCTAGCATGAACAAATTTTCACATAGCGATCATGATCTCAATATTCATTGTTGATATTCAAACTTAAGGGTTTTCTTATTTTTACATTGTCAGCGGTCACGGATATTTAATTAGCCGCAAAATAAAGCTAACAATAATTAACAGTTGAGCATCATTAACAACTCAAGTTCCCAACACCCAAAGCGGTTGGCCAATGCCGTAGGGTTTCCATAAGGTTTTAAAGAGAAGATCATAGCGATGTTAAAAATATGCGGGGGAGTGAACAGTAAAAGCCAAAATACATGTTTAAAGGGTAAGTTTACCTTGATAAAACGACTAATCTAAAATCGTATAATATAAATACTCCCATGCGAACTGAACGCTATACATTGGTGGGTATGAGTTGACCTGATGCCAGAAAAACCAAAAGGCGTGTGACAGTGAGCGGTAGTCGTATACCAAGAAATAAAAGGAAATAGCCACTTTTGATGGGTGATATAAATGAAAAGGCCCAGCAAGGCATACAATACCACCCTGCGTATTTTTTCTGCCTTGGTAAACTCTGGTGCAAATTCGATGATTTCTCTCCTTGAAAATATCAAATGCTAAAACAACTACTTGTAAGCGAAAAGACAAAGGCTAAAAATCAAAACTTAAGTCTCTATAAGGTCGAGTTATCAATATGCACAGCGGCATTTATAGCTGTTGGCTCACTTAAGTACGGCACATAACCTAAGAATGGCGCTGTCATTAACTCTTTTAAACTTGATAAGTTCTCTTCTATTTCACTCATTTCAGGGTCAACTTGGTTAGCGACCCAAGCTGCAATATTAAGCCCGTCAGCTTCAATGGCCTCTTGGGTTAATAATGCATGGTTAAGACAACCAAGCTTCATGCCCACCACTAAAATAACCCCAACATCATTTTGCTGAGCCAGCTGCTGTACTGATTGCGATAAATATTGGCCTTTACTTAAAGGTAATCTCCAGCCACCAGCACCTTCAATTAATGCAAACTCGGCACTGTTTAGTGCTTCAAGTGGCAATAAATCAACAACGCCATTGGCAGTTAAACTCACCCCTTGTTGCTTTGCGGCAATATGCGGTGCAATGGCGGGTTTAAATGCGATAGGGTTAATTTGATTGTAATCGAGCGTGATAGTTGATTGTTCAATTAGGCTTAGCGCATCGCTATTTCTAAGCCCTGAGTCTGTTTCAATACAACCTGAGGCAATAGGTTTGACGCCGAGGGTTTTAGCTTCTGTGGTTTTAGCGACAGTTATTTTAGCTAGAGCCGTTTTTCTTGTTGCAAGATTAAGTAGCGCCGATGAAATCAGGGTTTTTCCGCTGTCAGTATCAGTGCCAGTAACAAAATAAATCATCGAAATAACCCCTTCACTGTTTATATCCAATTGTCTAAAAATTTAACGCTTACCAAGTTGTAAATAGCTGATGTTATAGCTCAATGGTAAGCCGTTTGCTTCACGTAAGCTTTCCGCTTTATCCATTAACGCGAGCCAATCTTTACGACCTCGTAAACGGCTACTATTTTTATCCGTTAAGTTTTTATCTTGGTATTCATTCACTGACGCCCCGACCCCTTTAATTGAGTAAAGTAATGCCTTTAAATCGGCAAAATATACTTGCTCGGTAGTGGTCTCAGCAGAGAGTATTTGCCATTTTTCGGTATCTATCGCGGCGATAATGTCATCTAAATGACGAAAACTATTATGGCCTAGCCCTAGGGTTTCAAGCTGTGAAAGACTGCCATCACTCACCACGCTAATAAAGGCTTGGCCTTGAGGTTTTATGACTCTATTAAGTTCATTAAATACTTGGGTTAATTCATCACACCACTGCAGAACTAAGTTTGAATAAATACTGTCCATGCTATTTGCAGTTATAGGTAAGTTTGCCGCATCGGCGCAAACAGTGTGATATTGCGGAAAAGACTGCTGCACCACATTTAGCATTTGAGGCGATAAATCAACTGCCGTGACCTTAGTTAGCTGGCAGTGATTTGATTCAAAGTCAGTACCTGGGCCACAGCCTAAATCCAATAAATGCCCGGTTAAACCTGCTTTTTTATCGGCATTATACTCAGTATTAGCAAGTTTTATTAACCTGCTAGCCGTGATGCGCTGTAATACATCGTGTTGTTTATAGGTAGCTGCAGCTTGGGAGAATTTAACCGCTACGGGGTTATCTAGATTCATTAATATTCTCTTGGTAACTGCACTGCTAGTGCATCAACTAATTGGGTTATTTGCTCGGCATTATGGCTGGCATTAATGGTCACTCTCAGCCTTGCCTGCCCTTTAGGCACTGTTGGCGGCCTGATTGCCCCGACCTGTAAACCTTGTTGCTTTAATGCCTTTGCTATTGCTAAAGTTCGTTCACTGTCACCGATAATTACAGGCTGAATGGCGGTTGTTGACTCTGTTAGCGCAATGTTTTTAGCATTACAAAGCGACCTAAAGAAGGCAATATTGGCAAACAATGTTGATGCTTTATCAGGTTGCGACTGAGTTAAATTAACCGCTGTTAACGCTAAATGAGCACTGGCAGGTGACAGTGCGGTTGAATAAATGTAATGCCGTGATTGCGCCACCATATAATCAATAATTTGCTGTGACGCTAAAACGCAGGCGCCTTGGCAGCCGAGGGCTTTACCAAAGGTAATGACTTGAATATCGCATTGTGGTGTAACTGCCGCTCTGCTGACGTTAAAGCGATTGCTAGCAAGCTCTTCATAATTGATTCCAAAACCATGGGCATCATCAACCACTAACCAACTATTATGCTGCTTACACAAGTTCGATAACGCATCTAATGGCGCACGATCGCCATCCATACTAAAAACGCTTTCGGTAAATAAGGCGCTATTAGGAAATCGATTAAGTAACTGCTCTGCATGGGTTATATCATTGTGTTTATAGCGCTTAAGTGCAGCGCCGCTGTCTTTTACACCGTCTATCACTGATGCATGAATAAGCTTATCAGCAATAATCACATCGCCTGCTTCAAATAAGGTTTTGATTAACGCTTGATTGGCACTAAATCCAGAGCAAAATAATAGCCCTGCTTCATGACCGGTCAGCTCACATAAACCTTGTTCAAGCTTTAGGTGGGCTTCACTGTATCCAGATACTAATGGCGATGCTTTACTGCCAACACCATATTTTATCGCGCCAGCATGAATAGCGGCAATCATCTCAGGATCATTGGCCAGCCCAAGGTAATCGTTGTGACTGAAATCAATAATATTGGGAATTGTTCGAGCTAAGTTGTTAGCCGATGCCTTGTCTAACTCAGCTAACTTTCTTTGCCTCAGCAAGCCATCGGTTTGCAGTTGCTGCAAACGATGACTTATTCGTGATGATATTGGGTGATTTGCCATGAATACTGCCTTCTACTGACAAATGTGCATCGCTTTATAACGCCGCGGCATCAAAGAATTGTTGCGTTGCTTTATCTTTTTTTGCATTGGCTTTAGCCAATAACGCAGTGTCAGATTCAATGTCAGCTGATGGTCCTTGCTCAGGATGTAGCCCTAAACGTCTAAATAGGCTCATATCATCGTTTTCTTCAGGGTTGGGTGTCGTCAGTAACTTACAACCGTAGAAAATAGAGTTAGCACCAGCAAAGAAACACATAGATTGTAATTCATCAGTCATGCTTTCACGCCCAGCTGATAAACGCACTCGAGATTTAGGCATAATAATACGTGCAACGGCAATGGTGCGCACAAATTCAAAGGGATCTAAGTCATCTATCTTTTCAAATGGCGTACCTGCAACTTTAACCAACATATTAATCGGTACTGAATCAGGATGCTGCTCTAAATTAGCTAGCTGTTGTAATAAACCTGCTCTGTCTGTCGCTTTTTCGCCCATACCGACAATACCGCCAGAACACACTTTCATGCCTGACTGACGCACGTTGGTTAAAGTATCAATACGGTTTTGATAAGTACGGGTGGTGATCACATCGCCATAATATTCAGGTGAGGTATCAAGGTTGTGGTTATAGTAATCAAGACCTGCTTTGGCAAGTTCGTCAGACTGTTCTTTTGACAGCATACCCAGTGTCATACAGGTTTCCATGCCTAATGCTCTTACATCTTTAACCATTTGGGTTAAATATGGCATATCGCGCTCGCGAGGGTTACGCCATGCAGCGCCCATACAAAAACGTGATGCTCCCGCTGCTTTCGCGCTTTTGGCTTCGGTGATGACTTTTTCGATTTCCAATAAACGCTCTTTTTCAAGACCGGTATCGTAACGGGCACTTTGAGGGCAATACTTACAATCTTCAGGACAAGCACCGGTTTTAATTGATAATAAACGACTAATTTGTACTTCATTAGGATCAAACGTCTCACGATGAATACTGTGGGCTTTAAACAGTAAATCGTTCATTGGTAAAGCAAATAACGCTTCTATTTCAGCTTTGGTCCAGTCATGACGGATGGCTAATGATGACATTGATTAATCCTTTGTTATTCGTTTTATATTCACTTTATATTGGGTTAGGATACCTTCAGCACGTAAACTGTCAATGCTATCGCGCATTACACCTTGACTAACGGTTAAAATATGAACAACTCATTTTATCAGCAAGCATCCCAGACAATCGATTCTCAAGCTATAGACTCTCAAGCTATAGACTTTGAGTTTGATAAACAGCATATTTGGCATCCCTATACTTCGATGAGTCAAGCTGCCAGCGTAACTGGAGTCCATAGTGCCGATGGGTGTGAACTGACCTTAAGCAGCGGTCAAAAGGTCATTGATGGCACCAGCTCTTGGTGGGCCTGTATTCATGGCTATAACCGCCCAGAAATTATTGAAGCGATGCAGCAGCAGCTCACGACCCTAAGCCATGTAATGTTTGGCGGTATTACCCACGCCCCTGCAGTTAACCTCTGCAAGCAATTAGTGGCGATGACCAGCCCCAATTTAACCAAAGTCTTTTTAGCCGACTCTGGCTCTATTGCCGTTGAAGTGGCCATTAAAATGGCCATGCAATACTGGCAAGGTAAACAGCTACCACAAAAGCAGCGTTTATTAACCGTTAAGCGTGGTTATCATGGTGATACCTTTGCCGCGATGAGCGTCTGCGATCCTGATAATGGCATGCATACCATGTTTAGTGCAGCGGTTACTGAACACCTTTTTGCCCCAGCGCCACTATCTGTTTTCGGTGAAGCTTTAAAGCAAGGTGATACTGATTCGCTTGAGGCGATTTTAGCAGAGCATCATCAAGATATTGCCGCCATTATTATTGAACCCGTCATGCAAGCGGCTGGCGGGATGCATTTTTATTCAGCCGAGTATTTATCTGCCATTAGAACCTTATGTGACCAGTATCATGTCCTGCTCATTCTTGATGAAATCGCTACGGGATTTGGCCGTATCGGCAAGTTATTTGCTTATGAATATGCCAATATCGAAGCCGATATTTTGTGTTTAGGTAAAGCCTTAACCGGCGGTTACATCAGCTTAGCCGCCACACTATGTAGTGATGAAGTCGCCAAAGGCGTCAGTGACTCCCCTGCTGGTGTGTTTATGCACGGACCAACCTTTATGGGCAATCCGCTAGCATGCGCTGCAGCCAGTGCCAGTATGAGTATTTTACAAACTGGCGCATGGCAACAACAGGTCAGCGATGTTGAGTTGCAAATGAAGACTGAACTTGCAGAAGCTATTGATTATCAGCATGTGGTGGATGTCAGAGTATTAGGCGCAGTAGGCGTAATTGAAATGGATAGCGTGGTTAACACGGCTAAATTGCAGCAAGACTTTATTGAGTTAGGTGTGTGGATAAGACCTTTTGCCAACGTGATATACATTACTCCGCCTTATACTATTACCAAAGAGCAACTGACGACACTAACCCAAGCCATGAAAACTATTGCCGCAAATATTACTCAAGAGCAAGCCGCTGCAGATAGCTTTAGTAATGGTTAGCTGGGGTGTAAATGGGGTGTAAATAAGCTGGTTGATTGACGTAAAGGCAGTGTAAAACTGATAGCGCTATGACAGTGAGAGTGTACTCATAGCGCTTTTTATATTCTGTATTAATCCACCAGCTCGATAGCTAAACTCTCAAGTAAGTTTAGCGCTTCAAAACGTGAGAACTTAGCTTGGGCAATGCGGTTTTGTAGCACATCGATAGTAAAGTCAGTTGAATCACTAAAGTCGACAGCTTGTAGATTGGTTTTCATAAAAATACTATTCGTAAAATCACAAAAAGTCATGGTGGAATTGGCAAAGTCACCATTACGAAAATCCACATCATGCAGCTTGCATTCAATCAGCTTTAACTCATTTAGTACTAAGCCAAAAAATGAATTGTCATTAAGAATACAACGGCTAAAGCTTAATTGTGCATCACGATGAAATGACGGCCAATCCGCTTTAGTCCAATCAATACCCACCATTTTGCAGTCATTAAAATCTACCTCATAAAAACGGCTATGGGGCACCTTAATTAAGCTCAAATTACAGCGATTAAACGTACAACTTAAAAACTTAGTATTTTTTAATACTGCTTCAGTAAAGTCGCAATCATTAAATTCACACTCTTCAAATTCACAGCCCTCAGTTGAGTCTATGGGTTGTTTATTGAAGCTTTTATCAAAGTACTGCTCATGTGTGACGATCTGACTCATTAAAACCCCATGCTCGATTATTCAAACTTGAGGCGTATTTTATAACACTTGCCCTGATAACAGAGAAAATAGCGCAAAAATATTATTAAGACCCCACTGATTGCTACGGCCTCACTAAAAATAAGCAAAAAAAACCGATAGTGGTTAAGTAAAAAACTTACTCACTATCGGTTACCTTGATACCGAATACTTACTTATCTAATTTAGAAGCGATAATTAAAGCTTACTGTATATGCATCACGGGTTTCACCTTTGTTATACAGCACACTTAAATTGTAATGTTTACCAATTTGCTTATTAAAGCCGACTAGATAAGCCCATTGGTTCAACTCAACACCTACATCGAAAGTAAACTCACGGTTCAACTCTTCAACAAAACCTAAATTACCTTCCATGTTAGCTTTTAATGCTTGATATTCTGCACCAACAAAAAACTGAGCACGGTAATCCAGTAACTGGTAACCCAACATAGGTTGCACGGTGAGAATACCGTCGCCCCAATCCTGGCCACTTAATTTAGTGAACGAATAGGTACCTGTAACTGAAGCAAAAAACTCCCTATAACCCACCGAAAGTGTGGTACCTGCGCCCACTAAATCATAATTAAGTTCCAAAGGAACATCAAAACGGGTTGGCTCACAAAGTGGTACTCCGACTTCAGCAGCAAAGGCACAAGCAATATCAGCTTTAAACTCTGAGCCTAATTTATCGACAAACACATCACGAATATTACCGGTATACTGGGCATCGATAACCGCATCGACTTTAATTTTACCGACTAATGCATACACATTCCAAAATGGAAAAATATTTAAATCGGCCCTTAGGGACACACTTTTAGCGTCTACGGTTCCGAAGGTGGTTTCTGGGTCAAAAAACTCGTCTAACTCCAACCCCATAATATCAAATGAAGTGAAACCTACATCCATACTTTGATCTCGATAGGCGACTGAAATACCGTAAGGTAATGGCACATCAATCCCTTGTCGACGCACCAAGTCAGCAAGTATTGGGAACATCGCTTGTAGCTCTACTTTTTCTTCTCGCATGCGCGGATCTGAAACCGTTGCGAGTAAGTCAGCATCAATCACCACCACGGCATCTTGATTATCATATAAAGCAATTGTGGTAACCGTTGTAGTTAAGGTGATCGGTTTGTCTTTTTTAGTGCCCTTGGCAATTTCAATTTTCTTTTTGATATAAGGCTTACCGTTTTCCAATTCAGTAAAATAAATCGTTTGCGAATAGTCTTTAACTTTTACGCCTTCGTAATCGAAGTCTTTTGAATTGGTAATCTCCATTTTAATTGGCTTGCCGTCTTTAGCCGTGATGGATACCTGCATAAAACGAAAATAAGCAATGTTTTGCGGAAGTTGGTATTTGGAGTAGTTAAAACGAATCACCACTTCTCCATTAGCCTTTTCTGCCACCTTGAGTGATGATTGATCATAGCTTTTAGCGTATTGGCGCAAAAGGTACTCGGTTTTAGTCATACTTTCGATACGTGCAATGACATCTTCGTCTTTATCTAACTTAATTGGGTCATATTTAATTCTTAAATCAATATTGCCTTTAGTGTCAGTACTTTGGACTAAAAATATGTCCGACGTTGTTTGTTTCCCTTCAAACTCAGTGACTCGAGATGCATGTTCAACCAGGTTTTCACCTTGGGATAATGAGCTCATTCCAAATTTTGGGAGATCATCAGAAAGACCATACTTTTCAAATACACTCACCCCCTTGGGGACGCTAATAAACTCTAAATTATTGATATCTTCACTAGCAATTTCTTCACTAAAAGCCACATTACTTAGTAACAATGAACTCACAACTAAACTTGAAACTTTTATTACCTTGTTAAGTCTGAAAAATCCCACCTTTGATAGAACATAATTAAACGTTATTCCGTTTAACGATCTTTTATTAGTATCCATATAAGCGCTACCTAATTGATGCATAAAGTCATTTTTATTGAGCTACTAGGTAAATTGTACGCGCTAACAACAAAACTGCAAAGTTTCACCTACATTTTTTTACATTTACCTGGTTGGCAGTATTAGCTGTTGTTCTAATAGAACAATTAAGCTGAACGATAAAGGTAAAACTGTGACTAAAACCCACACGCTAAACGATGACAAGGGGAAATGATTACAGGTAATAATCGGTAGAATTTAGGCGTTATTAAAGGTATTTGAAGGCAAACTAACAATGCTTTGAGCCTGTGCATTACCACGCTCAAAGCATCAATGGTAGAGTAAAGCGAGTATCCTCTTTGTCTTAAAAAGGGTAATACATACCCACTGAAATATAGTCGTCGTTACTATTGCTGCCGTCGGCATTTTTACCGTTATCGACCACTCCCTCAATAAAGGCAAAAAAACCCAACGATGGCACATTGTAATTAAGGGTAAGGATCAACAAATCAAGCTCATATTGGCTAGCTTGACTCTGCTCTGCAATATCATAATTATCTGGCTCGATATGGTTCCAACCGATCATTGGAGTCCAATTTCCTATGTCTCGGCTCAGTGCTATTTCGTAGCCTTTACCTTCAAAAATTTGATTACTGTTGTCTTGATACATGCCTTCTGAATGTGCGGCTACCGCAGATAAGTACCAGTCACCCATGGTTGAACTAAAAGAAGCTGCTATGGCCCTAGGGTTACTGATCCTAATACCTTTCCCTTCAGCCTCGTCATTAACATACGCTAAGCCAAAGGTGAATTTGTCTACATCATAAGCATAAATAACACTGGCCGCTTCACCGCCTTTAGCTGTTAGAGTGACTTCATTACCGTCATCATCTAATACTGGCATATCTTCATCGTCTTTAAGCACTGTGGTGTCGTCTATAAACTGCCCTTGAAGGTTAACCGTTAAACTATGATTATCGAAATCGAACGGCTTATTCCAGAAAACACCATTATCGACTCGACCCGTGCCACTTAAGCCACCATCACCGTATACATAAGTTGATGATGCCAGCGCCGAATAAACATTAAACCTATCGGTTACCGAGGTCACTGCCGAATAAGCTCCTATTCTTTTACCAATAGACAGCTCTCCCCATTTAGTGTGCTGAGCAGCAAAGAAACCTTGCCTGAGTGACATAAACTCATTTCTACCATCACTTAGCGAGATTGCATTATGACCAACGTTGTAACTATCAATGCTATTGCGGGCTACCGCATTAATATACCACTCAAAAAAACCTCTAAATTTAAGGTCTGAATTTACCGAACTGCTAAAATCAAAATGTAATCGAGAGCCGTTATCAAACACAGTGGTGGTATTGTCACCATCGTTAGTGTCACTATTGATAACACCTAATTGAATATTGCCACCGACCTCTAAATTTAATAGATCAGACTTATAAACTTCAACTGCCTCTAGCGGTAACACGGTTACCAGTAAGCAAGCCCCTAATAATTTTTTCATCATCTCAATGACACTCCCATTTGTAGTCATTTTGGCGAAATCCTTCTCTGTGACTAATTTTTCGCCTCTTTATAAATGTAGCTAATTTTTCGCAACTATAAAGATACACAAGAAATTGTTTTTATTTTTTATTTTTTATTCAATAAAAGTCGTGAGAAGAGCGATGAGAATAAGAGTAATGAGAATAAGAGTAATGAGAGTAATGAGAGTAATGAGAAAGAATTATCGGTTGTTACCTAAAGCGAGCCAGCGCTATTTAAGTAAACCTTGCTCAGCGGCGCTGATTAACTGTTTTTCAAGCTCAGTCCATAGACTATGACTACCTTTAGCGATTCGATCACCATTCAATGACATGACTTGCTGCTTTGAAATGTTATGCTTTTTCCAACTATGACCACCGCCATGAATGTTATGCAGTAACGGCGGCACTCTATCAATGGCTTTAGCGAATATAGCATCGGCAGTTTTACCTGCTTCGAACTCAAGCCAAAGCTGTAAATATTCGTCAGCTAAATATTCTGGCAAGGTTTTGAATAACCGCTCTACTCCTTGCTGCTCCGCAATCGAATGCGTATTGCTGCTGGCATAAACTATGGTATCGCCTGCATCGATTTCACCAAGATCATGCAGTAGTAGCATTTTAATCACCCGATTGATATCAACGGGTTCATTAGCAAACTCTTTTAACATCAGCGCACTAATGCACACATGCCAGCTGTGTTCAGCTGAATTCTCATAGCGTTCTAAACCTACAGGTTTAGTATTACGTGTTACCGACTTTAACTTTTCTATTTCTACAATAAATTCAACAATGCCTTTGATCTCATTCAAACCTAACCTCCTTGTAAATGAATCCCATAATATTCAGTGAGCATTAGTATTCTTTGGTGAGGAAAATCCTTTCAGGGCTACCAGGAAAAGCTGCCACACTGCCGACAACTTTAAAACCCAGCTTTTTATAAAACTCTGGCGCTTGGTAATCTAAGGTATCCAGTTGGGCAACAACACAAGCCCTTTTCTTGGCTTCCAGTTCTGCCGATGCCATTAATTGACGGCCAAGACCTGAGCCTCGGCTTGCTTTGTCGACCCACAGTACTTCAATAAGAAAATTTCTATATATGGTTCGCCCTGCTATCCCACCTATAATAGTGCCTTGTTCATCACGGCAAACCACAGATAAGGGCTTGGTATCTTCTGGCCCCATATGTTCATATTTGTGCTCTCTAACACCTGCGACCAGGGTGTCAAAAATAACGCTATCTTCTTGATGGTTTACTTCTAACATCATTTGCTGGCCTCCAAGCCAATATCTTGGGTTATTCAAACTAAATTAGCTTAGCCTTCGAATTTAATGTGAATTTTATTGCCACTGAAACTCGCCTTAAAGCCATACACCTGTAATTACTTAACTCATTTTTGCAACTGACTCACTCCATGTCCTTGTTTATAGCAGTCTTCAATATTTTTACACATTAAGCTTGGTTATCAAATTGTTAAATCCATCGTTTACTAAAATATCTACGGCCCAACTTTAACGCAAACAGCTTTATCTACCCCCTAGCAACACATAAAGGGGTTAATATACTGAGTGTATATCAACTATTACTATCAATTGCCCTGCTATAGGGCCATACTAAGATGGTTACTTATATATTCGACAATTGAGTCTAATGTACTAGTAACAGGGTCCTCCGGTTGATTAAAACTAGCCTCAGGTGTGTTACATGACAACAAATGGAAAGTATCATGAGCAAAGGACAAGACAGTAAGAAAAACACTAAAAAGCAACCACTTTTAACTGCAAAAGAAAAGAAAGCAGCAAAGACTGCCAAGAAAGCTAACAAAGGTTTTCTAGAGCATTAAGCAAGATGTGGCCATCGAGTTCCTTCGGTGGCCTGAATAGCTACCAACATTTCCCTCGCGATACTTACTTGTTATACCCCGCCCTAAAACTGTGATGTAAAAATTAGCGCTGCTAAAAGTTAAAAATCACCCCAACAAAATCCCAAAGCGCAGTATTTGTTGAGATGACTTTAGTTCGGCATTAGGCCTGATTAACAATTAACTCATACTTAACTAAAACCATGTGTATTCAAATGTCACCCCGTATTGGGCGCCCATTGCTGGGTATTTGGCATACATTTCATTATTTTTAACTGTGGTATTGGTGTAGTACTCGTCAGTGATATTTTTACCCCATGCAAAGGCTTTCCAACTATCAGCTTCAACCCCAAAACGTAAATTCACTAGGGTATAAGACGGGTTAATAAAACGCTCATCAAACTCATAATCGGTTGCAGGTATTTCAACGGCATAAGGCTCACCAACAAAATCTGACACGGCAAGAGTTTGATCAACTGAGCCTTCAAAATCGGCATGTGACTCACTTGAATATGCTACATCTGCGCCAACAAAGCCTTGCAGCCCGGCTGAAATTTCAAAGTCAAAACGGGCAAATAAATTAAACTGATGCTCTGGCGTAAAAGGCAGTGGCGAACCTTTAAAGTCTAAATATTGCCCTGGTTGGTTATAGCCGACACCTTGTTTAATCTGTGAATCTAACCAGCCGTAGGCAGCGCCTAAGGTCAAGTTATCTGTCGCTAACCAGCGCCCATCAAGTTCAACCCCTGTGATCGAAGATTTAGGCATATTACCCAGGGTAAATACGGTGTTAAATACTGGGGCGATTTTTTTGGTAAGCAGTTGCTTATCTTGGTAATCATAATAAAAAGCCGCGCCATTTAACTGCAGAGTACGCTCGGCTAGGCTTGATTTAAAACCTATTTCATAAGCGTCAAGTTGCTCTTGAACAACGGGAACTAACTGTTGATCAGTCACTGCCGCTAAAGAAGGAAAGCTACCCGCTTTAAAACCACGGCTATAAGATGCATAGACTGATAAATCATCATTAAACTCATAATTAGCAGCTAGGCGCCATGAAAGTGAGTCTTCGCTTAATGTGTCACTAACCTCCCCAACACTCGCCTCTGGCGTTCCAAAATCTAATACCGTAACGCAACTGCCTGCGTTGTAGCCATCACCTTTGATGACGTCACTAGTGGGCGTTGTTCCGAAAAAGAAATTAAAAAAAGTATCAGCTAAACCGCCATCAACATCTCTTGAGCAGCCAGTAAAATCCGCTTCATCTTTTGAATAACGCAAGCCGGTGGTAAGCGTGAATTGATCTGTAATAAACCAGTCAGCACTGGCAAACACTGAGGCGGTTGTGGTTTGTTGATTAATATCATTTTCAGCAATATTAAAGCCAAAGCCAGGAATTGGCAGAATATTTACGTTACTACTTATGCCCCAATCCTGCTGGGTTTGGTAATCGACTTCGCTTTTACTGTAATAAAGCCCTGCAATCCACACCAGGCTATCAAGTTGTTGGCTAACTCGAAACTCTTGGGATATGGAATCAATTTCACCATTTTGATAAACATAGTCCATGGTAACGTATTCGGAATCGGCGGCATTTTGATAACGACCTAATAAGTAGCCGTCAAATCCTGCTCCAAAGGCTTGTTCAGTAGCGGCACTCAGTGGGTTATTTTTAATATTAGCAATGGTTTCCCCTGCAAAACCAGCTCGCTCGTATTCTGAACCATCATCTTCAAATTTTGAGTAGCCAGTCAGCGAGGTAAATAAGGTTTGATCATTAATGTCATGCTCAACTTTCAATGACACATTCGTGCTGGTGTGTTCAAGGCTCGGTGTGCGCCCAGCAGTCCAATCTGCTTTGGCATTATCATCCATTAAGCCGGTAAAATTCTGTGGATTTTGTGCCATATCTAACTGGGTTTGATATATCGAAACAGTAAACGGCGCGCCTCCTGCTTTACCGGGAATATAATCAATATTTTGCGGCGCAATTGTTTCTGAATTATCGCTAGCATAACCGATAGTCAGCAATGCTTGAGTTGCCTCACTGAAGTCAAAGTTTAAGCTACCACGCACAGCCAGTTTATCTTGTCGACCTAAGGTTTCATCACGGCTAATGCTTTCCTGCCAGCCCTCGTCTGACTGAATCGTTTTAAGTGCCAGACGACCACTTACCATGTCGCTAATTCCGCCTGTCACGTAACCTTCAGCAGAAATGGTTTCATAAGAAGCAATACCCGCTTTGATGGCGGCTTCAAAATCCTTAGAGGGTTTCGCCGCGATATAATTGACCGCGCCAGCCGTTGAGTTACGGCCATAAAGCGTGCCTTGTGGCCCTTTTAAAATCTCCACCCGTTCGACGTCAAGGTTAGTGCCTTTGGTCATAATAGGAAATGGTACTGCAATTTCATCAACATACACTCCAACCGTTGATGTCGCTTGAGCGCTTGACTCATTGAAACCCACCCCACGTAAGGTATAAACCGGTGCCCCAAATGCGCTATCACTGAAATTAAACCCAGGTACAATATTGGCTAAATCAGTGGTGTCATCGATACCTATTTCATCTAATGTCTCGGCATTAAAGGCCGAAATCGACATAGGCACTTCATTAATAGACTGGCTGCGTTTTTGCGCGGTCACTTCAATCACTTCAAATTGTTTTTTTTCTGACTGAGTTTGTTCTTGTTGTGGCTCATTTGCCATTACTGGCGCATGAATTATTGATAGCAGCACTGTCGCAATTAACGACTTTTTAAAATTTCCGTTTGCTTGAACATTTGACATAGTTAATCCCCAAATTGACTATTATTATTTTTCAACCCATGTTAATTATTTGTAAAGAAATACGGGTTAATTTGAGGGTAACGCTAGCGCTGTACAATAAACTGCCACATTTGTTCGGTTGGGATATCTGTGGGATAAAATATCAACTAATTTATAGCGAGGATTTGTTTATTAAAATGGGTTGGCTAAAAAGATTTTGCAAGCTTTGGCTGTCATGAATTCAAGATAATGGCATTGTTCGGCTCAATATGTCCAAAAGACAGATTAAGCCATAAAACCTAGCCTCATAACATATAAACATACCTTATGAGGCCACTGCTTATATCGTGTTAAGCAGCCAATAACTCCCAATTGTGGTTAAACAGGCAATGACGGGGAACACCACAGTCACGACTCCGACATCTTTATAAGCCGTTTTATGGGTTTGCCCTGTTATTGCCAATATCGCGACTACCGCGCCGCAATGAGGCAGACTATCAAACCCGCCGCTGGCCATAGCAGCAACCCGATGTAAGATCTCTGGATCGACGCCTTTATCTAAATAAACAGGCGCCATAGTCCCTAAAAAGATTTGCAAGCCACCTGATGACGAACCCACAATTGCAGACACTGAACTTGCGGCAATAAAAATTGACAGCAGCACAGGGACATCTAAGGTGGTGATCCACTGGGAAAACTGCGAAAACGTTTCGGTATGGCTCACTACGCCACCAAAACCGATGACAACTGAAGTCGCGATTAACGGCGATATAGACTCTTCAGCGCCTTGACCAAGCTCGGTAATACTGCGGGGTAGAATACGTGGAAACAACACTATGGTGGTAATAATACCAATCAAGAGTGCCATACAAGGCCAAATTATCGGCTGACTGTTGGCATAGTCAACAACCTCAATGCCGTTAACGCCTAAAGCACTGATGATCCTTGGAGAGACAATACAAATTACCACAGCGGCAATGGGAATGACTGAACGAAACCAAGATGGCATCGCCATTTGCTTATTGTTGGCTAAAATCAGTTTATCTTTTTCAGAAGGGATAAAACCCTCACCATTGGCCTTGGCTATGTGACGCTGCTTTTCAAGATACCACAGCCCCAAAGACAACATAATGGCGCTACTGAATAGGCCATAACCCGCAGCGGCAAATAAGTCGGTTTTTAGCGATACCGAAGATATCACATTATGTATTGACGGTGAGCCTGGCATAGCGGTCATGGTGAACGTACCAATACCTAAGGCAATGGCACCTGTAAATAACCGCTTAGGCACATTCGCTTGTTGCAATAGCTGCACCCCAAGCGGATACATAGTGAAAATAACCACAAACAACACCACGCCACCATAGGTGAGCAAAGCTGAAAATAATACCGTAATAATTAGCACACGTTCAGCGCCTAAGGTGTCGACTAACTTATTCGCAATACTATTGGCCGCTCCTGTTGCCGCCAATAAACGACCAAACATCGCACCTGCGGCAAAGAGTAAAAAGAACCGTCCCGCAAATGTAAATGCCCCCAGTGCCCCGGTTGGAAAATATTCCAGCATGGCTTTATCAAATGCCATGCCGCTAGTGATAATCACTATGGTGGAACACACTAGCGAGGCCAGCACAATGCTATAGCCGCGCATCGCCATCCATATAAATACAGCTAATGCCGCAATAATTCCTAAAGCCATATCAATAACTCCATTTATAGCTCACGATATCCACCGCGATCGGCACTGGTAGCAAACGCTGCATAGGATTTTAACGCGCGGGTGATCACACGGGTTCTTGGTTCATTGGGCTGCCAAGCTTGATCCTTTGGCAACGCATTCATGGCATCACGACGTTGCTGCAATGCCGTATCAGAGATCAGTAAATTAATCGAACGATTAGGAATATCGATGCGTATTTGATCGCCATCTTCAATTAACCCGATAGCACCTTGATTAGCCGCCTCAGGTGAAACATGACCCACTGACAGACCCGCAGATGCACCAGAGTATCGACCATCTGTCACCAGTGCACAGCTAGCATCTAACCCTTGAGCTTTTAAGCTCATGGTTGGTTTAAGCATCTCTTGCATGCCAGGTCCGCCCTTGGGGCCTTCGTAGCGAATAATGATGATGGTGTTAGGTTGAATTTCACCATTATCAATGGCGGTTAATGCCGTTTCTTGCTGATTGAATACTCTTGCCGTTCCGGTAAAATCCAGCATATGTTCATACACTGCAGCGGTTTTCACTATGCAACCATTTTCAGAAATATTACCGTACAAAACTGCCAAGCCACCTTCGGTGCTATAAGGGTTATCAATATTACGGATACAGCCTTTTTCACGATCTAAATCTAACTCTTTCCAGCGCTGTGACTGGCCATAGGCCTTAATGGTACGTTTGCCACCAGGCGCAGCTTTAAAGTACTCATGCACTTCTGGGTTATCTGTACGTAATACATCCCAATAGGCTAGCATTTCCGCTAATGTCCCGCCGCCAACCGATTTAACACTGGTGTCAATTAATCCGGCGCGTTCTAGTTCGCCAATGATTGCCATCATGCCGCCAGCACGGTGAACATCTTCCATATAGTAATCTTTGGTGGCTGGTGACACCTTGCAAAGGTGCGGCACTTTTCTGGATAAGCCATCAATATCACTGAGATTGAAATCCACCTCGCCTTCTTGGGCCATAGCCAGCAAGTGTAGAATGGTGTTGGTAGAACCTCCCATCGTAATATCCACTTTCATCGCATTGAAAAACGCTTCGCGAGTGGCAATCGAGCGCGGTAACACCGAGTCGTCATCTTCAAAATAGAACTTTTTGGTGTTGGTTACGATTTGCTTAGCTGCACGGGTGAACAAGTCTTTACGATCGGAATGAGTCGCCAATAATGAGCCATTGCCCGGTAGTGCGAGCCCTAACACTTCAGCCAAGCAATTCATTGAGTTGGCGGTAAACATGCCAGAACAAGAGCCGCAGGTAGGACAGGCATGATTTTCTAAAAACTCAGCACTTTTACCATCAAGTTCCTGACTACTGAAAGCGGCAATATAGGTATCAATGGGGTCAAAACGCTGAACTTTATCTTTTTCAACTACGCGGCCTGCTTCCATAGGCCCGCCTGAGACAAATATCACTGGAATATTTAACCTTAATCCCGCCATTAACATGCCAGGGGTGATTTTGTCGCAGTTTGAAATACAGATCATCGCATCAACGCAATGAGCATTAATCATATATTCGATGCTGTCAGCAATAATTTCACGGCTCGGTAAGCTATAAAGCATACCGTCATGACCCATGGCAATGCCGTCATCGATAGCAATGGTATTGAACTCACGGGCAATGCCGCCCGCTTCAAAAATAGCCTCACACACTAGGCGGCCGACGTCTTGTAAATGTACATGGCCTGGGACAAACTCGGTAAATGAATTAACCACGGCAATCATGGGCTTGCCAAAATCTGTTTGCTGTAATCCCCCTGCTAACCAAAGTGCACGTGCTGCAGCTGCACCTTTACCGTCAACAACTTTTGATGATCTTAATTTAGGCATGTTAACTCTCGTTTTTATTATTAGTGTTAACTACTTTGTCATAGATGATTTGTTAATTTCTGTCACATTTGTGACAATTAAGGCGAAGCACTGAGTTTGGTTCGAAACTCAATTGCAATGACAGGTGTAGCAAATATCAGCCATAAGACCTTGCGAGGCACTGTTAACACAATAGATTATAAAATATAATAGAATCAAATACCTATGCGGTATCTGCCATTGTCGAATAAAGCGGCACTATGGCTTGATGTGACAAATTCAAATCAAACAATTTGATCATGTTATCAATATCATTAATAAAAATTTTACCGTACTCAATTTGAATCAGGTTTTCTTGCTGCATTTTTTTCAATTCACGCCCGACGCTTTGCCGTGTTGCTCCCACCATTTGCCCGAGCATTTCTTGTGATATATCAGGTAAAGAGACGGCTTCAAGTTCTTTGGCGCCGCGACTTAGGGCAAGCCTGACAATTGCTGCACCTAATCTTTCATAAAGTGGCAGTAATAATGCTTCATTTAAACTGGCAAAAGTGTATTGAATGCGGGTACATAGAAAGCGGTTTAGTGCTATCGACATTTCAGGAAAGTGCTGGCTTAAATGTAAATAGTCTTTATGTGACAATACATTAACTTCAACATCAGTGCATGCCACAGCATAGTTAGGTCGATTATAGCGGGTGATTAATCCGATATCCCCAAAGCAATCACCTGCATGCAAAATGGCCACAATTAACTCTCGACCTTCTTTATTGTAATTACAAATCTTGACTTTACCTGACACCACTTGAAAGCCACAATTTGAGGTTTCACCAGAGTTGTAAATAAATTCATCTTTACGAAATTTTTTAAAGCTAAGCCTGTGGGATATTTGCTGCTGTATTTCGCTGGGTAATTCAGCGCGCCAATTATGTAGATGTTGAATTGTTAACATAGTGCAGAGAGTCCTTGTTCATTCGAACTTATTATTATTGGTCAATCATGGCTAGATTAAGTGATAGTCCCTACAAAGGCAAAGGCTAAAAAAACCACACGCTAGCAACAAATACTGCCTAGGGTTTTATCCACTTTACAACACTATTCTTCTACCGATTAATAGTAATATTTATAGTAGACACGTTATTATCGTTCACAAAAGCAAGCCAATTAAGCTTATAAATTTTATATCGATATCGACCATAAAGCATCTCAAATGCAACATTTGTTGCGGAAACAAACCATCGCTACTGGCACTCTAAACAATCACTAGCTTCAAAAATCATGACAGAAATGGCGTGACCTAAAACCAATTGATTGCCCATAAAAATAATAAAAAGGACAAGATAATGACTGATATTATTGTACTTTCTCGCCCATTACCTCTACCGCAAATTAGCGCTAATGGCTCCGCAATCGAAGTGCGGGTATTTGAAGGTGATTACGCTGTTTTTACAGGTGCAAAGGTGTACTTAACAACGGCATTAGATGCCGTTAGTTCTGATTTTATTAATACCTTGCCGACATCCATTACATTAATCGCCAATATTGGTATTGGCGTTGATAATATTGACCTTAACGCCGCTAAAGCGCGCTCCATTTCGGTAACTAACACCCCGGTGGTCACTGAAGATACTGCCGACTTAGCCTTTGGGTTATTGCTAGCCACTTGCCGCCGACTTGGCGCAAATGAGCGCTTTTTACGCAGCGGTAAATGGTCTAAACAAGCCCCAATGGCCATGATGGGAAATCAAGTCCACGGTAAAAAGTTAGGCATTGTGGGAATGGGTAGCATAGGCCAAGCCGTTGCGCGCCGCGCCAAAGCCTTTAATATGGATATTTATTATTATAATCGCTCACGATCTCTCGAAGCCGAAGCAAACTATCAAGCTCATTATTGTGACAGTCTGGCGAGCTTGTTATCGTCTGTAGATATCATTAGTTTACATTGCCCACTCACCCCTGAATCACAACAGATAATCAATGCTGATAGCTTAGCCAATTGCAACGATGGCGCCATTTTGATCAATACCGGCCGCGGCGGATTAATTGATGACAACGCCCTCATCGATGCACTAAAAAACGGTAAAATTGCTGCAGCTGGATTAGATGTATTTGATGGTGAGCCTGATTTCCATTCTGGCTATCTTGATTTTGAAAATGTCACCTTAACTCCGCATATTGGCAGCGCAACGGCTGAATGCCGTCAAGCTATGGCAGGCAAAGCCTTACAAAATATTATTGCGATGCTTGAAGGCAAACCGTTATCAACTCCTGTATAGAGCCGCCACTATGTTATTAACTAAGTCTTTAGAAAAATGCTTTAACATTGAGCAGTTACATCAGCAAGCACATAAAAACCTCCCCCTACCTGTGTATGACTACATGGCAGGCGGTGCTGACGATGAAGTGTCTTTGAGTCACAATGTTAATGCCTTTGATCAATATCAGATTATTCCTAAGTGTCTCACTAATGTCACCGACATCAATACCCACAGCCATATACTGGGCTGTGACATGTCGGCACCATTTTTTATTTCACCTGTGGGTCAGCAGCGCATGTTTCATGCTGATGCAGATATCGCTGGCGCTAAAGCCGCTGAAAAACAGGATATTTTGTTTACCTTATCCACTTTCTCTTCCAAAACCATTGAAGAGGTCGCCAGCAGTAGTTATGGCAATAAAATGTTTCAGGTATATGTAGTGACGGATCCGCAATTAAATGAAGAAATTATGCAGCGGGCAAAAGCGGCAAAATATCAAGCCATGTGTTTAACCGTTGATACCGTGGTGGGCGGCAATCGTGAGCGAGACATAAAAAATGGCTTAACCATACCCATGAACCTCAGCTTAAAAAGCCTATTGGAATTTGCTAAACATCCTTTGTGGGTAAAAAACTACTTTATGTCAGGTGGCAAAGATTTAGTTAATCTAAATGCAGCCCCCTCAACAGGCGATACCGAAAGCTTCCTTAAGTATATGGGTAATCTATTGGAGCGAAATCTCACTTGGGATCACGCCGCCAAGATGATTAAACAATGGGACGGCCCTTTTGCCATCAAAGGCATTATGTCGGTAGAAGATGCAGTTAAAGCTAAACACATTGGCGCATCGGCCATTATGCTCTCAAATCATGGCGGCAGACAGCTGGACTGCACCCCTGCGCCAATTGAAATGGTGGCTGACATTCGAGCGGCAGTCGGTCCAGACATCGAGCTCATCGTCGATGGCGGCATCAGACGCGGCAGCGATATTTTTAAAGCGATAGCCTTAGGCGCTAATGCGGTATCACTTGGCAGAGCATACGCCTATGGCCTAGCTGCTGGCGGGCAAACAGGCGCAGAAAAAGCCATCAATATACTCAAAACAGAATTGGTCCGTACTATGGCCTTGGCAGGCTGTCAAAGCCTTAAGGATATTAACACCAGCATGATCCGTAAGCGTTAACGGTCATCCTCATTCCCTTTAAGTGAGATAATATTAAGTTAGAACAACATCAGGCCTGCGAGCTCCCCCCCCTTCGCAGGCCTGATGCTCTAGTGTCATAATGCTACGACTTAAAAGAATTTAAGCATTCAAACTAATCCGCGCTATTCACTCGCCTAATTCCTATCGCCTTCTATACTTTTGTTGAGCTCATAAGTGATTTGATTATCAAGCATTCGCTAATTAACTCGCTCATGTCCTATACCTTTAATTCACAGTCTTGTAGGAGTAATTTTATCAATGACACGATTAAGCACCATATTACTGCTATTAAGTTTGTTAAGCATTTATCCACTGCAGGCCAGAACCAATCCTTGGGAGCTCGCCACCAGCATCTATCAAGGGCAAGTTGCAGCTATTGGCGGCTATGCTAATGGTTGTTTATCAGGCGCACAGCCACTGCCGTTAACGGGTGACGGCTACCAAGTTATTCGTAGTCAGCGGCAGCGTTTTTATGGCCACCCTAATCTCGTGAATTTTGTCAGTCACTATTCAAAGCAGCTAACTCAGCAAGGGATCAATAATATTTTCATCGGTGATATGTCGATGCCCCGCGGCGGTCAATTTGATTTTGGCCACAGCAGCCATCAAATAGGCTTAGATGTGGATATTTGGCTAAAACTAACCGAGGCGCCACTCAAGCCCCAAGAATTACAAAATCCACGTCATTTGTCTGTGGTTGATATTGATAAATTAATCGTTAATCAAGCATGGTCAAAACAACATAAAACCATGCTCAAAGTCGCTGCAGAGAATAATCAGGTCGCTCGGATTTTTGTTAATCCAATCATCAAGCAGCAGCTGTGTAATGAACGAAGCGACAAGGATACTTGGCTACAAAAAATTCGTCCTTGGTGGGGCCATACCTCTCACATGCATGTGCGCTTGCATTGCCCTGAAACAGATAGCTTATGTAAAGCGCAGCAGCCCATTAAATCAGGTCATGGCTGTGAAGAATTAACTTGGTGGACCCAGCAACTTAAGCGTGCAGCGGCAAGCCAGCAACAAGCTAAACAACCTAAAACGGCAGCGGCGCCAAAGCCAAAGCCTTTAAAACAAAAACCGCTTTCCTGTGAACCACTAGTTAAAAACTTACAGGCAAAACAGTAATTTCCCCCTCTTAAAACATTCACTATTGAGCATTTGCCCGTTAAATTGCACTAAACAGGCCAAAAATATACTTTAACTGCATTGGCTGCTCGACATATGAGCAGTTATGTCTGTATAATCCGCGGCTGTTTTACCTACGTAAATGCTCTGCCTTTTTAAGGTCAGCGTTTATCTGCTTAGCTTGGCTGAACTCAAAGTACCTTTTTATTGTACATCGAGCTTTGTTTTGCATACTTAACCATTCAGGATATTCCTTTGATTTCTACCGCAAATATCACCATGCAGTTTGGCCCAGAGCCATTGTTTGAAAACATCTCAGCTAAATTTGGCCACGGAAACCGTTATGGTTTAATTGGTGCCAACGGTTGTGGTAAATCAACCTTCATGAAAATTCTAAGTGGTGAACTTGCACCGACTTCTGGCAACGTGTCTATTACTCCGGGCCAAAAAGTCGGTACCTTAAGTCAAGATCAGTTTGCTTTTGAACAGTACAGCGTAGTCGATGCTGTCATTCAGGGTGACCCAAAACTGTGGGAAGTTAAGCAAGAGCGTGAACGCATTTATTCTTTGCCTGAAATGACTGAAGAAGACGGAATGAGAGTCGGTGAACTTGAAAGTGAGTTTGCTGAAATGGACGGTTACAGTGCAGAAAGCCGCGCTGGTGAAATCTTACTTGAAGCCGGTATCGATGAAGAATATCACTTTGGTTTAATGAGCCAAGTCGCTCCCGGTAAAAAGCTACGTGTATTACTGGCACAGGCTTTATTCTCAAACCCTGATATCTTGCTGCTTGATGAACCGACCAACAACTTGGACATACATACCATTAGTTGGTTAGCAGATGAGTTAAACAAACGTAAATGCACCATGATCATCATCTCCCATGATAGACATTTCTTGAACACTGTCTGTACTCATATGGCTGATATCGATTACGGTGAACTGCGTATTTACCCTGGTAATTACGAATACTTCCTTGAAGCTGCAGGCTTAATCCAAGAGCAGTTATTAGCAGGTAACGCTAAGAAAGTGGCTGAAATGGCTGAACTTCAAGACTTTGTTAACCGTTTTGGTGCTAACGCATCTAAAGCGAAGCAAGCCAGTTCTCGTGCTAAAAAGCTTGATAAAATTTCGCTAGATGAAGTTAAATCATCTAGTCGCATGACGCCTTCATTACGTTTTGACGAAAGCAAAAAAATGCATCGTCAAGCGCTTATCATGGAAGACGTTGGCCATGGTTTTGAAGATAATACCTTATTCCAAGGCGGTAACATTATCCTTGAAGCAGGCGCAAAGCTTGCTGTTATTGGTGAAAACGGTGTCGGTAAAACTACCCTGCTACGCTGTTTAGTTAACGATCTGACCAATAACGAAGGTGTGGTTAAGTGGTCTGAAAATGCCGCTATCGGTTACTGCCCGCAAGACAGCAGCAAAGACTTTGATAATGATCTAAGTTTATTTGATTGGATGTCGCAATGGCGCACCCCAAGACATAACGATTTAATGGTCCGTGGTATGTTAGGCCGTCTTCTATTTACTGAAGATGATGCCAACAAGAAAGCCCGTAACTGTTCAGGTGGTGAAAAGAACCGTCTATTATTTGGTAAGTTAATGATGATGGATGTAAATGTACTCATCATGGACGAGCCAACCAACCACATGGACATGGAAGCCATTGAAGCGCTGAACAATGCCCTTAAAGAATTTGAAGGCACCTTGATTTTCGTTAGCCACGATAGAGAATTTGTATCATCGCTTGCAACTCACATCATTGATGTGAGAGACCAAAAGTTATTAAGCTTCCACGGTACCTTTAACGAGTACATGGCAAGCCAAGCTGAAGCAGCAGCGCTGATAAAAAAATAAGCCTTATTAACGAAGATTATTCGTAATATCGCAGTCATAAAAAAGCCATTTGAATATTCAAATGGCTTTTTTGTTTTTACGCTATGCCAACCTTTGGAACTTATAAATAGGTATTTAAAAATTCGAGGTATTTATTAGAAGCACTAATGCGGTTAGCTTTTTTACTAAAGCCATGGCCTTCATCATCAAACACAAGGTAATCAACATAAGTGCCGCCCGAGCGGATTGACTCGACCATTTCATCACTCTCAATTTTTAGTACTCGGGGATCATTTGCCCCTTGCACCACCAACACCGGGCTTTTCACTTGTTCACCAAAAAACACTGGTGAAATATTGTGTAAGCGCTCTTTATCTGTCGTTGGGTCCCCTAACTCGTCATAAAGACTTTTACGAAATGCTTCCCAGTAAGGCGGTATGCTTTCAAGGGTTCTCACCCAGTTAGTAACGCCAAAGATATTAATTCCGACCTTAAACTCATCAGTAAATGCCATCGCAGCCATTGTTAAGTAACCGCCATAACTGCCACCCATAACACCAATCTTATCGGCATCAACCCAATCTAAGGTTTGAAGGTATTTTTTGTTATACACCACATCTTGTAAATCATCTTCACCATGACGTTTATCATCTAAGTGAAAAAACGTTTTACCATATCCACTTGAACCACGATTGTTAATCTTAATGATGGCATAGCCGTTATTCACCAGATGTTGAACTGTTGCAGAGTACCCTTTGCGAGATTGCCCGCCAGGACCACCATGGATATAAATCAATGCGGGCACTTTTTTCATATTAGCTTGTTTAGGCTTATATAAAATCGCAGGAATCTCTAAACCATCAAAGCTTTTAAAACGCACCACTTCACCGGTAACAAGATTCTGTTCTTTTATGTTTGGATTACCAGAATTGGTTAATCGAAGTATCGAGTCTGTACCTAATTTGTGGGTATATAAGTTTGATGGTGAAGTATCTGAGTTAATGTAAAACACCATTGAACTTGAATCATCAGAGAAATTTACCCCGCGTAAATCACCACTGGGTAAGGTCGGTAATTGCAGTTCAGAATTAGTGGTTAAATCAGTAATAATCAACTGTGTTTGCGCATCGGCATTGATACCGGTAATTTGAAAACGACCATCTTTTGAAAAGTAGCTAAAACTGACATCCCAATCTGCCTTATAGCTTAAGGTGCTCTCACCTGTTGCTAAATCATATGCCCATGATTGATTGAACTCACCAAATTCATCGGTGGCATACAACAAGCGTTTATTGTCTTTAGAAAAAGTATCAACCGAATAAGACACATCACCACTATGTTCAGTGAGCAAGCGTGGTTTTGCCATTTTCAATCTAAGGTCGATTAAATAAAGATCTGAGTTACTGTTTGAATGGCTTTTACTCAGCGCGATAAAACGGCCATTTGGACTCACACTTTCTACACTAAAACCAGAGTCATTTTTAAACACTAATTGGCGACTGTAATCTTCAGTATTATATTGATAAACATCAAAATACTTAGCATCTCGTTCATTGGTTACCACAAAGAAAGATTGCTCATCTTCATGCCATGACATTACTGACGCTTTTAAGCCTTCGCCTGGGGTTAAATCCACGTCAGTGCCATCTAACTCTTGGACATAAAGATGATTAAGTTCATCACCACCTTTATCCGCGCTATATAAAAAACGTTCGTCTTTTGGAAACCACGACTCAACAAATACTGATTCTTTAGTTGAAAACGTCAGTTGTTTTGACGGGCTGCCATCAACAGGCACACGATAAGCATTGAAAATACCGCTTTTATCATTACTGACTAAAACAGCATTGCCTAAATGGTTAATTGAAGAGCCAAATACACTGGTGGTTTTATAAAACTCTTCAGCATTGTAAGTTTCAAATGCCACTGAATTACTGGCAACTAAATCAATTGGATCAGCTTGTGGTTTAACATCATTGGAGTTACTGGAATTCGAGCAACCACCTAGTGCAACCGCCATTATGGCTGTTGTGATAGCAGTTGTGATGAGGGTTTTAAGCATGAAAATATCCTTATTATGTCCGAGAACTTAAACGAGATAATTCAAAAAGTAGCGATGAATTATTGAGTACAGTATTCAACCTAGCAGGAGATGCTAATATTGGCTAGCCGTATGAGAATCAATAAAACAGAAGTTGAAGCGGAACGTTATAACATTTAAATAAAATAACGATTATGCGAATACATTAACTAGCAAGTTGAAATGAGATAGCCAAAGGTATTATTTGCATGCTCTGGAACGCCCAAACCCACTAAAGTAGACATCACAAAAATGACTAAGATGGTAATTGCTAACGCTGCGGTGATAATCATTAATAGCCTAAATAATGTCGCCATCTAAGTTCCTTTAACCATCCTTTTTGAGTGACCGATACATGCTTATATCAGTCACATTTCAGCCATAAAGTAACAGAAATAGGTTATCTATTGATAGATGCTATTGGTTTTATCGGTGTGGTAGACAATGCTAAAAACAAAAAAACCCATCATTTGATGGGCTTTAAAATAGGTTTATAACTTGTATTGAATACTCTTATTTAGCGGCATTCGCCCGTGCTTGATGCAGTTTTTTATAGCTTTCAATCAATCTTAAATGCGGCTCGATACCTTCAAGCTTCATGCTGGTTTGAGTCAAACCAAAGAACTTCACCTCACCAGTGACACTGCCAACAACGTTTTTCATATTGTCTTCACCAAACATACGGTTGAAGTTATTGATAAAGTGCTCAAGCGCTAAATCGTCATCCAAGGTGACTTCTAATACCGCATTAACCGCTTGATAGAACAAGCCGCGCTCAACTGTATTGTCGTTGTATTGTAAAAACTCACCAACATAATCCATCGCATCTTCAAGTCTGCCTATCGCAAGATAGATTAAGATTTTAAGCTCGATGATGGTTAACTGTCCCCAAGGGGTGTTTTCGTCAAACACGATACCAATTAAGGTTGGAATATCGGTTTGATTATCCAGTTGGCTTTCTTCTAAGCGCTCAACTAAATCAGTTAACTGCTCTTGGGTTAACACATGCAGGTTTAAAATCTCTTCACGGTAATCCAGCGCTTTATTGGTGTTGTCCCAAATAAGATCTTCAACTGGATACACTTCTGAGTAATCAGGCACCAAGATACGGCAAACCGCTGCGCCTAATTGGTCAAACTCAGCAATATAAGCTTCTTTGCCAATATCCGCTAAGATGCCAAATAAGCTTTCAGTTTCTTCTTCCGTAGTACCAGAGAAATCCCATTCGCAGAAATCATAATCATGATTGCTGCTAAAGAAACGCCACGAGATAACACCTGTAGAGTCAATAAAGTGCTCAACAAAGTTTTCAGGCTCTGTCACTGTCATGCTATTGAACGTCGGCTTTGGCACATCGTTCAAGCCTTCAAAGCTTCGACCTTGCAATAATTCTGTCAGGCTGCGCTCAAGCGCCACTTCAAGACTCGGATGGGCGCCAAATGAAGCAAATACGCCGCCAGTTTTAGGGTTCATCAAGGTGACACACATTACAGGGAATTGACCACCGAGTGAGGCATCTTTAACCACAACAGGGAAGCCTTGTTCTTCTAAACCTTTAATACCCGCTAATATGCTTGGGTACTTTTCAAGTACAGCCATTGGCACATCTGGCAGGACAATTTCTTGCTCGATGATTTGGCGTTTAACCGCGCGTTCAAAGATTTCAGATAAACACTGCACCTTGGCTTCAGCTAGGTTATTACCCGCGCTCATGCCGTTACTTAAAAATAAGTTCTCGATTAAGTTAGACGGGATATTAACCACTTCGCCATCTGAGTGACGAGTATAAGGAATGGTACAAATACCACGCTCAAAGTTACCTGAGTTGGTATCTATCAGATTTGAACCGGCTAACTCACCATCTGGATTATAAATCTCTAAACAGTAGTCATCTAAAATGCCGCTTGGCAGCGAGTCATCTTCTTCTAACTCAAACCATGTTTCATTGGGATAATGCACAAACTCGCTATTAGCTATCTCTTCGCCAAAGAACTGGTCGTTATAAAAGAAGTTACAGTTTAAACGTTCAATGAATTCACCTAATGCAGAGCACAGCGCACTCTCTTTCGTCGCGCCTTTACCATTAGTAAAACAGGCTGGTGATGCTGCATCACGAATATGCAGTGACCACACATTCGGCACGATATTGCGCCATGAAGAAATTTCAATCTTCATTCCAAGCTCTGCTAACATTGCAGTCATGTTGGTGATGGTTTCTTCAAGGGGTAAGTCTTTACCTATGATGTAGGTGCTGGTATCGCCTTCAGGTTGACCCATTAGCATGGCATTGGCGTCAGCGGCTAAATCATCAACGGTTTCGATTTTAAATTCAGGGCCGGTTTGCACCACTTTTTTAACCGTGCAGCGGTCGATAGAACGTAAAATACCGGTACGATCTTTTTCAGAAATATCATCTGGTAATTCAACTTGGATCTGAAAAATCTGGTTATAACGATCTTCAGGATCAACAATGTTGTTTTGTGATAGCTTGATATTTTCCGTAGGAATATCACGGGCTTTACAATACACCTTGATAAAGTAAGCCGCACACAGCGCTGACGACGCTAAGAAGTAATCAAACGGACTTGGCGCTGACCCATCACCTTTGTAGCGAATAGGCTGATCGGCAGTAACAGTAAAGTCGTCAAACTTGGCTTCAAGTCTTAAGTTGTCGAGAAAATTAACTTTGATTTCCATTGAATAGTTCCAGAGTCGTGCGCTGTAAATTGGCGGGTATATCTAATGAGGTGAATTATCGGTGTTTTTAGCGCAATAGTCTTGGGTTAATTGTCACTATTGCTTAATTAGCTGAAAAATTTCCCCTGCATTAAACAATAATCAAAGGCTTAGCATTGGCCATGCTTGCACATGACCAGCTAAGTTATTGCTGATTAAGTCGACATATAGATTTATTTATGACATCTGCCATAGTTAAATGACTATAGTTAAATGACCATAGTTAAACGGCGAGGCTTAATTCAATATCTTTAATCTTGTAAGGGTACTCTGCCTCACGGTGCTGAAACGATAAAATCGCCTCATTTAAAACAACGCCCTCTTCAATGTTTATCGCTTGGCGAATGGTTTCATTTTGCTGCCAAGCGCTCTGCCCTGCTAGCACTGCAGGTAAATACACAATCAGCGCTGCTGAAATCGACCGAGTAGCACTTTCCCAAAGGTAAGTCGGGGTATGATCCACCGCATAATAATCCACCGTTTTATAGTTAAACATTGGCTGTTTAAATGTGGTCGGCTTAGCAAAAAAGAAGCCCATTTTTTCATCGCAACTGACATCAATGATCAAACTATGGGGTTTTAGGCACTCTGCTTCAGATTCGATCACGAAATTAGTTGGCTTGGCAGTGTTTTGAAAAGTGCCGTTAACGATAATATCGGCTTCACTGATGAGCTCTGTTAATGGCCTGCTACTGCCATCATGCTCAACCACCATCATTCGGGCTTCGCCCGTCTCGCCTGCGCGAATACGGACATAGTTACAATCTAATACTTCTTCACGCACTTGCTCTTCAGGTCGCTGAATACAAATGGTAATGTCTTTAAAACCATGGGCTTTAAGGGCGTAAATCGCGCCGCGACTCACGGCGCCAAAGCCAAAAATAATCGTCTTACGTTGATCGCCATAGTGGCCATCAATGCCTTTAAGTTGTAATGAGTGTAGCACCGCACAATAACCAGCCATTTCATTATTTTTATAAAAAGTATGACGACCCATTTGCCCCGTTGCCGACCAAATAAACATATCTTCAAAAGCAATTAGGGTTTGTTTGCGATCTAGCGCTGCTTGAGTAATATCTTGCTGCTGCACACAATGTACATAACCCCATAAAGTGCCGCCTTCACGCAGCTCTTGTAAATCTTCTAACACCGGCTTGGCAATAATTACCGTACCAATATTTGCCAGTAACTCATGACGCGTGGCAATACCGCCAGTTAATGCAGCAATTTCAGCATCTGAGATCCCAAAGGGTTCGCCATAACCTTGCTCAAATATGAGTTGCTTTCGAAGCGCTTGCGGAATGCGCAGTAAATGTCCTGGGTGAATGGGAAAGCGTTTTTCGTCTACTTTTCTTGAAGTCCCTATGACTCCTACTTTTAACGTGTTCATGTCATCGTTCCTTGTTATATCAATGGATCTATGTGACTGCATACACGAATGTTTATTTTCGCCAATGGCCAGTTGCTCTAATGATTAGAGGTGGGATCTGCTCTGGTTAATGCGACAGTCGTAAACAACGCGGCCTAATTAACATAGAGTTTTATAAATGGAAGAACTTTACGGTGACCGAGCTTAAAAAAGCGTCGCAGACGATAAAGTGTCAATATTTGAAGGGGAAATTTATTGCATACTCATTTATCCACTACGAAGGTTTTAGCTACAGAATTATGGGAAGTTCATATAACTAGCAGTGTGAGCACTTAATGAATTAATCATTGCTAACGCTTTTGAAAACTCATATAGCACAAGATGAGGTTGTCTATTTACCGAAGAAGATAAAAAAGATAAGCGCCTTACTTTAGCATAAATTAGCCCGCTAAAGTTAAAATGCGCAGCTTTAGTCCTGTTAAAACCGCGGCTGCTAAATATAAGCTCGCATTTAAACAAGATAAGTCAAGCCAGCTAAATTGGCCTACTTTTGCATAATCTTTAAAAAAGTCAGTTTATATTATTAGATTATGCTTAAAAACAACTACACTGATCTCATCGAGATCAGCTAAATGTAACTATTCACTTTAATAAATAGGTTAACTACAGCCACTATGCGACAATTGCGCCCATGAGTATCTACCAGCTATTACACAAGGCCCCTATTCGCGTTATCCGTATTGGAAGACGGCGCATTTGGCTACGTGTAAAACTGGATATGTTGGTGGTAAAACAGGCCTTAGCCCAAGAAAAGCAAGAAACCAAAGCCATGCTGGTGACTTATAAACGCTATACCTGCAAGCAAGCCAACAAGGATGAATTAGCCGAAGCCAATAAACAATTTGCCGACTTACTCAAAGGTTTGGGCTTAGGGGTTTTCGCAGTGTTACCTTTTGCCCCTATTACTATTCCTTTGGTATTAAAACTCGGCAAAATGGTAGGCGTTGACGTGCTGCCAAGCTCATTCAATAATATGTCCGAACGCAAAGCCAATGCTCGAAAAAACGCCATTAACAAAACCAGTTAACCCAAATAGCCACAGCCTAACTGATAAGTGACAATAGCCAGTAGCTAAACTAATAAGCAACTACCACGGTTATTTTTTAGCAATCCTAATAACTTTGCCAAAAAGTAGTCGTAACCTCAGCTCATAACCGCCTATTTCAGTCGCGCCATTCCACTATAGTCATCTATTGCAGCAAACAAGCACACTAAAACCATCTCTATGCTTTCTAGAATCAAATCAGCCTGATACTCTTAGGGATATCCTTAAACTCATCGCAATCAACGAGTCCTACTATGAGCAATATCATTATTTCAGGTGTTTCAGGCATTCCCCTGTCTATTTTCAATAGCGAAACATTTGCACAGTGGCGCGATAAGCAGTCTAAAAATGTTACTAACTGGCTCACCACCACCCAGTTTTCAGGTAAAGGCATGAGCTTAATTCCTAATACCGAAGGTGAGTTAGCTGAAGTTATTTTTGTGAGTAACCAAGATGACTCTTATTGGCTGTGTGGTGATCTGGTTAATCAACTGCCCGCAGGTCAATACCAATTAAACGCGGATGACAAGCAGATAAAAACCGCCGCATTTAGTTGGGGTTTAGGGGCGTATCAGTTCGATCGCTACAAAAAAAGCGACAAGCAAATTCCACAGCTTATTGTGCCGACTAGTGCGCAAGCTGATGAAGCTAATAAGTTCATCCGCTCAGTGTCATTAGTCCGTGACTTGGTTAACACACCCGCCGCCGATATGATGCCGCAACACTTAGCTGAGACCATGAGCACCATGGCGACAGAATTTGGCGCTAAGCTCAACCAAATTGTCGGTGATGAACTACTTGAGCAAAACTACCCGACCATTCATATGGTTGGCCGCGCCAGCGCAAATGTTCCGCGCTTAATCGACTTAACTTGGGGTGATGAATCGGCTCCTAAAGTGACCCTAGTAGGTAAAGGTGTGTGTTTTGACTCTGGTGGCCTTGATTTAAAACCCGGCGCCGGCATGCGCTTTATGAAAAAAGACATGGGCGGCGCAGCGCATGTTATTGGTTTAGCGCAATTGATTATGGCGAGCAACTTACCTATTCGTCTGCGGGTATTGGTTCCTGCGGTTGAAAATGCCGTTTCAGCCAATGCCTTTAGGCCCGGTGATGTGATTACTACCCGCAAAGGGCTGACCGTTGAAATTGATAATACTGACGCCGAAGGCCGCTTAGTATTGTGTGATGCCCTTGCTGAAGCCAATAACGACAAACCTGAGCTAATGATTGATTTTGCCACCTTAACAGGGGCTATGCGAGTTGCTTTAGGCACCGAGCTGCCGGGGTTCTTTAGTAACGATGACCAAGTGGCCGCCGATATTACCGCATCGGGTTTATCTGTAGACGACCCAGTTTGGCGCATGCCACTGCATAAACCTTATTATGACTTAACCTGTAGTGATATTGCTGACTTAGCCAACTGCGGCAAAACTCCATTTGGCGGCGCAATTACCGCAGCACTTTATCTTGAGGCCTTTGTTGATAAAGATATTAGCTGGAGTCACTTCGATGTGATGGCATGGAATAACCGTAAATTACCGGGTCGTCCTGTGGGTGGTGAAGCTTTTGGTATTCGTGCGGTATTTGATTACCTGCAAAATCGATTTGATAAGTAAACTAAGCCCAAAACCTCATTAGCGAAAAGGCCTGTCGATACAGGCCTTTTCTTTATTAAAACCATGATACTTTTATCACTGTTTTATATAGCAAACAAAAAACACTGCATAGCTATTAAGCTTACTCAGCGCCACGGTCTACATCTTGACCATTATCATCTAACCACTTCAAACTTGATAACGGATAGCCTAAAAACCACTTACTGCGTTCAAGTACGATACGGGTCTTAATATTTTTGATACTTAGCTCTGATCTGTCTGAAAGCTCGGTACAGATCTCATTGAGTTTTTTGATATTGGGAAAGCAACTTAACGACATATAATCCACATCACCAGCAAGCTGCATGCAATCCATAAATTCTGGAATATCTTGAATAGCACTAACAAAGCGTCGCCGCGACGGTGCTGTGTTATCGGTTAAGGTAAACTCCACATAGGCCATCACGTGCTCACAAATCTGCTCTAAATTCACATCCGCATGAAAGGTTCTGAAATAGCCGGCTTCTTTTAACGATTTAACTCGCTGAAAACAAGCACTAGGTGAAAGGTTTACTTTTTCAGCTAATTCAATATTGGTCAAATCCCCCTCAAGATGTAGGGTCGCCAATATTTTTTTGTTGTAACTATCAATCTTTACTTTCTTTTTCATTTTCAGAAACCTAGTGTTATTTTATCTATGGTTTTCGCTACCTATAGTGGATTATCCATGATTAATTTGCAAAATGTCCCGTGTTTCCTCTCAAAGCGACAAATTTTTACTGCATTTTTGCTGCATTACAAAATATTATTTTCCACCAAAGTCCCACAATGGTTATAACGGATCACACAAATGCATAATAACTACATATTTATGCAAGGAAGCCTATGAGGGCCAAAATATGAGTCATACTAATCGTCGTTTTTTCGCAAAATCAATATTAGCCACTGCGGTGGGTTTATCGCTTGTTAGTTCAGCCCACGCTGAGAACAATGAGCCACAAACTGTTGAAGCCACTAGCGGAATAGAGCGCATCGAGATTAGTGCTCGTGGCCGTGTAGAAACCTTACAGAATGTACCAGACTCGGTAACCGCGTTTAGTGCTGATATGATCCAAAACCAGCGTATTGAAAATTTCAGAGATGTTGCCGATCTCACGCCTAATTTAAGCCAGTTGGACAACTTCAGACCAGGCCTTGCCCGTATCACTATCCGCGGCTTAATTACCCCGCAAGTGGGCGATGCGCCGCTGGCTTTTGTGGTTGATGGGGTCACCGCACCCGATTTAGAATTTATTAACCAAGATTTAGTCGACATTGAGCGTATTGAAGTCATGCGCGGTGCACAGGGTGCACTTTACGGTAAAGGCGCCATTGGCGGCGCAGTGATTGTCACCACCAAAAAACCAACCGAAGAGTTAGAAGGCACCATTAAAGGCTCATACGGTAACGGCAATACCTATAATTTAAATGGCGTGGTATCGGGCGCGCTTAATGATGACAGCAGCGCATTTTTCCGTGTTGGCGGTTATACCAAAAACTCTGATGGCTTAATTGATAATGTGTTTTTAGATGAGCCAGCAGATTACTTTTCAGAAGACTCAGTGTTTGCCCAGCTTGAATTTGATCTCACTGACGACACCAGTTTAAACCTGCGCGGCCGTTACACCACCAGCGATGCCGGCTTTGCTTATTATCAAGGCGTCACTGAAGACAGCGCGGAAGACTTTGATATTGGCACCTCGCAAAACATCCGTAATAACGACCAACGTGATGTATATGAAGTCAGCGCCAAACTTACCCAGCATTATGACTTAGGTACCTTTGACTTTATCACTGCTTACAGTAGCTCTGAAAACAAACACTTTTACGATGGCGATTACTCCGCCGACCCGACCTTTATTGATGAAGATGATTTTTTCCGTGCCCCTTTTGGCACTGAAGGCTTATTTGATGTGAAATCACTGACGGTTGAATCACGCTTTACTTCTCAAAGTGATCAGGATTTAAGATGGGCAGTGTCAGCTTTCTATCAAGACAAGAAACGTGACAACACCATTAACTTCTTTGACGACTTCTTAGGCGATGTGCCGCTAGACAGAGACGATTTTACCGATGAGATGATGTATCTAACCATCGCCGATAAAAACAGCAGCAAAGCCTGGGCATTATCAGGTCAAATTAACTACGACATTACTGACAAGTTAGAATTAACGGCAGCGCTACGTTTTGATAGCGACAAACGTGAGTCTTACGACCCTAACTTCCCTGTTGATACGTTTGCAGAGGATACCTTTAGCCAATGGCAACCTAAGGTGACTTTAGCTTATCAAATGAATGAGGAGTTGCTGCTTTATACTGGCTACTCAAAAGGTTTTAGAAGTGGAGGCTTTAACGAGCCCGCAGAAGGTATAAACCGTGTTTACAATCAGGAAGTGTCTGACAGCTACGAAGCGGGTTTTAAAACCACCCTATTCTCAAATAAACTGACCTTAAACGGTGCGTTATTTGTCATCTCCCAATCTGATGCACAAATTACCCAATTTAATGTCGACAGCTTTACCCTTGAAAACCTCGCCATTGATGACGTGCTCACTAAAGGCGCTGAAATCGAATTAGGCTGGGCTGCGACAGAAAACCTCAATGTACGTTTTAATGCAGGTTATATTGACTCAGAAATAAAAGAGTTTACAGATAGACCTGAGCTTGAAGGTGAATCACAAGTATGGGTGCCAGAATATACTTATAGTTTATCTGCAGATCATTATTTCCCTATTAGCTCAAACTGGTCACTGGTATCTCGAGCTGATATTCAGGTGCAAGGGCCACAATATTTTGATATTGAAATCCCACATGTTACTTCGTCAACCTTCACCTCAATTAATGCTGGGGTCGGTTTGAAGTCTGACGATTGGACAGTGCAGCTATATGTCAATAACTTAACTGACGAGCGCACCATTGAAGATATCTTCTTTTATGGTGATGGCGTAACCGATTTAGCCCGCATGCCTAATAAACCGAGAACATATGGTATCGAAGCGATTTATAATTTCTAAGGCAAGACATCGTCACTCCCATACAGGCCTCTAGATTAGGGGCCTATTTTTACAAGTAGAACTTATGCCTAACCGTCTGACACCTAGCGCTGAATACTGCGCAAGAAACAACCAAGAACACAGCCCTAAGCCAAGCTCTGAATATAGCTCTGAATATAGCTCTAAAAATAGTGCAAACAATGATCTATTTGATGATTATGCCACTCGCCCCGTGCCGCAAGATAAAACCGTCGGCGGCGTGCGCATTGGCATGATAAACGGTGGATTGGCATTTGCCGTGCCGGGTCTAATCACCGGGCTTGAGCTTGGCGGCGCGTTAGGCCTTAGCCAAAGTATTTACGCCTTTATTATTGGCGGCATTATTTTGTCAGTACTTGGCACTGTCACTGGCTTAGTTGGCATGCACAACCGCCTAACCTCATGCATGACCATGAAATTTGTCTTTGGCCGCAAAGGAGCAAACCTGCTCAGCCTTGCGTTTGTATTATCTTTACTGGGTTGGTATGGGGTTAACATCAATCTGTTTAGCGAAGTCTCTCAAGCCCTGTTTCAACAGTTATTTACTGTGACAGTGCCATTGTGGCTATTAGAAGTATCAGCCGGAATGTTAATTACCCTCACCACTATTTGGGGCTTTAAGCTGATTGAAAAGCTGTCCAGTTTATTCGTGCCGATTCTATTTATGTTAGTGGCTTATATGCTCTATAAAAGTGTCGGTTATGTCATCGCCCCAGATGCAGTTACTCAGTTTAACAGCATTGAACTCACCTTTGGTGAAGCGGTATCAGCCGTTGTCGGCAGTTTTATTGTCAGCGTGGTATTAATGCCTGACTTTAGCCGGTTTGCAAAAACCACCAATGACACCATTATCGCTTCATTTCTGCCATTTTTAGTACTCAACAGCTTCGTTTATATCGCTGCAGCCATGGCAGGTATTGCGGTGCAACAAAGTGATATTCTGGCTGTCATGCTCACATTAGGCATTGGCACTTTAGCGTTTATCTTGCTCATCATGTCGAGCTGGGTCACCAACGTGGTCAATTTATACAGCGCCGCGCTGGGTTTTAACGCCATAAATATTAGCTGGAAAGAATGGAAAATCATCGTGGTTTCAGGCGTATTAGGCACGATTATCGCTTCATTTAATTTACTGGCTAATTTTACTGACTTCTTATTTAGCCTATCGATTATCTTCACCCCTGTTGCGGCGATTTATGTGGTGGATTTTTTCATCGTACGTAATAAACAATCTTACCTGTTAAGTGAATTAAGCCAAGTTGCGGCGGTTAATTACCTTGCCGTTATCGCCTGGGCTGTGGGAATTGCAACCTCAATGCTGACCAATCATGGCCTAATCACCATCACAGGTATTGAAGTATGCGACGCCATTTTAGTCACCGCGCCAACCTACTATTTATTGATGCAAGCTTTTGCAAAAAAATCCATTGCTTAAGCCAGTAAATACATAGGAATGTTTTTGCTTCGCGGCACAAATGGAACACAAATTTTGCAGCGTTGGCATAAGATCAACACCATAAAAAGTTTAAGTTTAAGAGCTATTATTTATGAAAACACTAACAAGAGTTGACCTATCAGATATCTTGCACGGCTGCGCTATATTAGGCACAGGCGGTGGCGGTGAGCTAGATGAAGGCTTTTACTATATTGATAAAGCACTGGATGAAGGTAAGACATTTAAGCTTGTTAGTGTTGATGATGTGCCCCAGGGCAAAAAGATTTGCACCCCCTATATGCTAGGGGCATTATCACCAATGACACCTGAAGAAGAACAGCAATATACCCGCTTACCTAAAAGCAGCAGCTCATCGATTATGACCGCATTTAGACGGTTAGAAAAATACACTGGCGATGAGTTTTATGGCACCATTTGCTGTGAATTAGGCGGCTCAAATACCGCTATTTCGTTTTACGTGGCCGCCATGGCTAATGGCTATATTATTGACGCCGATGTGGCAGGTCGTGCGGTACCTGAAATAACCCATTCAACCTACTATTTCAATAACATCCCTGCTGCGCCCATTGTCACCGCCAACGAGTTTGGCGAATGCTTTATTTGTGAAAATGTTATTGATGATTTACGCGCCGAAAACGTGGTAAGAGCCTTATCGATGATAAGCCGTAACGACATTGCTGCTATCGATCATGCGATGCCCATAGAGCAGGTTAAAGATGCGGTGATTAAAGGCACCATATCTAAGTCACTTGAAATAGGTAAAGCCTACCGGTTAGCCAAAGAAAACAACCAAGACATCGCCGATGCCATTGCCAGCCATGGTGGTGGCTATGTGGCCTTTAGAGGTTCGATTGCCAAATATCAATTTAAAACCCAAGACGGTTTTACCCTTGGGGACATATTTATTGATGGCACAGGCCAACATCTCAATGACCGTTACCATATTGAAGTAAAAAATGAGAATTTAGTCAGTCGCTTAAATGGCGTTGTTGATGTCACTATTCCTGATTTAATTTGCTGCCTAGACATGGATAGCAATAGCCCTATCACTAACCCCAATGTCAGTTATGGCGTCAATGTTGCCGTTATAGTACTGCCAGCACCAAAAGAGTTTGTCACCGAAAAAGGCTTACAGGCTTTTGGTCCCGCTTACGTAGGCATAGATGCGCCCTACCAAGCTGCGGTAGAGCGTCATTTTTTGCAAGCGACTCATTTTGAAAACCATGACTAAATGCTTAAACAGGTTAAATTAATTTCTAGCTAAATTAAGTACTTAAATGCTCATAAATAAAAACTAAATAGAAAATATGCGAAATGAACCTATTCATTTAACCATCATTAGGTTCATTTAATAGAGCAATAACCACAATTACTGCCACTGTTACCAAGCAATAATGCCACTGACAAATTGATCTTCCACTTTCTGCTACTTTGCCTGCTAGTTAAAGGTGATTTAGATGTTTTTCTGTCTATTGAGCTGTACAAAAACGTTCACTGATTGATAAGCATTTCCTCCATTGGATTAAGCTTTTAATACCCCATATAATTTCAAAAATAGGATTTTTATCTCACTTTAAGTTCTAAAAAGTATCGCTACTGATATTACCGCTATCTCGAGATACCTAATGTGAAGTCACCACAGTTGAACTAATCAATAAAGAGCTAACAACAGTCTAACCACTCGGTAAAACTAAACCATCACGCTTCCTATGGGATTAGTTAAAACCGCTATTTCGCCGAAACATAACTAACGCTGATGCTTTTTAAAGGATGTTTGCTAATATTAATTTAGTAGAGCAAGGATTGAGCTTATTAAACTAATAGAAAATCAGCATTTACTCGACTAACAGTAGCGCTGTGTTAGCAGCCCTAATTAGTTCGCGTAAATGGGATTATAGAAGGGTTATAAATGGAAATTTCAGACCTCATTGTGTCCCAACATGACGTTAAAGGCAAAATTTTGGTGGTCGATGACCAAATTGTTAATGTCAAAATAATTAAAAAATTATTGCAAGAAGACTATGATATTTTCATGGCGACCGATGGCGATCAAGTCATCGACGTATGCATGGGTTTACAACCAGATATGGTATTACTTGATATAGAAATGCCGACAGTAAATGGTTTTGAAGTATGCAAACAACTCAAAGCGAATCCACTCACGGCCAATATCGCCGTTATATTTATTACAGCTCATTTTGAAGAAGCCACTGAGGTAAAAGGACTTCAACTTGGCGCAGTAGATTTTATTCATAAACCTATTAACCCCATCATCACCAAAACCCGAGTTAAAAATCAATTGAGGCTCAAACAGCAATCGGATTTATTGCGCTCTTTTGCCATGTACGATGCGTTAACGGGTGTCGCTAACAGACGCCAGTTTGACCAGCGTTTTGCCGCAAATTGGCGCCATTGTGTTCGTGAAAAAGAGCCTATTTCCATCATCCTGTTAGATATTGATGTCTTTAAGCAATACAACGATAACTATGGCCACCAGCAAGGAGATAACTGCCTAGCCCAGGTTGCCAAAACAATACAACAGACACTGAAACGTCCTTGTGATTTAGTGGCACGTTACGGCGGTGAAGAATTTGTGTGTATTTTGCCACAAACTGATTTTTGTGGCGCTGAACATAAAGCCAAATCAATTGTCGATAACATCAACGCCCTAAAAATCGAACACGGCTTTTCAAATGTATCAGACTACATCACCATCAGTGCAGGCGTAGCTACCGTTGTACCCCATAAGGATATGCAGCAAGGTATGTTATTGGAACTTGCTGATAAGCAACTGTATCTTGCTAAATCGAATGGAAGAAACCAAGTCGCCAGCATAGAAATAAGCAATATTTCCTAGTGGTTATTATTTGTGATTTAACAGAATAGTTGGACATAAAAAGTATAACTAATGGCATAAAGCTCATTTAGATTAAGTTTTTCATCACTGGTTTAGGAAAATATAAGCGATTTTGAAATGCAAATGAGCGCTAGCTCGAGTTTTTTAAATATTATTGGTGAATTACCCGCATAATGAGGTAGTTGCGACTATAGTTTATTATAAGCTTATGAATGGATTCGGGATGCTTTATGTCATTAGGACAATTTTTAAGGCCTTATGCCAAACTTTTATTGATTACATTGTCAGGATATACCTTTGTTTTTGCCGGTTTGCTGTCATTCGCATTTCAATTAAACAATGAGATACATGACTTTACTTCTCAAACCAATAAAATCTACCAACACCCTTTTCAAGTCAACGCCGCTGCGCGTATTTCACGACAATCAATTACAACCCTAAGAAACCAGCTACTCTATAGCCTCATTGACCAAAGTAATATTAGGCGTGACACCTTTGTTGTTGAGACCGACAAAATACAAACTACATTGGCTGATAATTTAAACATCATCCAAACAAATTTTTTAGGTGATATGACCAAAGTCACTGAGGCAATTTCATTTACTTTACAGCTTCAGCGCATTCAACAAGATATTATTGAATTGCTTATAAACCATGACATTACAAATGCTGAAAAACTGATAAAAAATCAGGCTACCCCCTTGTATCAAGCTTTAATGAATAGAATGGACTATATCGTTGACTACTCTTCAAACAAAGCGGCTAATTTAGTAATACAGGCTCAACAAAGAAGTGAAAAGTCACATACTACATTGTGGATCCTATTTACTGCATTTTCACTATTTACGATTTTGTCAGGCTGCATTACAGCCACAATGGTCCTAAGAAACTTATTTAACCGTGATAGTAGCCTGAGAAAAACGCATGAAGATTTGCGGATTGCTGCAACCGCTTTTGAAACCCAAGAAGGCATGCTGGTCACTGATACCAATAACAAAATATTACGCGTAAATCGCGCCTTTTCTAGGATTACCGGATATGATGCCGATGAGGTCCTTGGTCAAAATCCGAGTATTTTATCTTCCGGCAAACACAAAAAGCCGTTTTACCTACAGATGTGGAAAATAATCAAAGAGCACGGTTATTGGGAGGGTGAAGTTTGGGATAAGAAAAAAAATGGCGATATCTACCCACAAAAGCTCACTATCACTGCGGTCACTGATAATAATTCTGTCATTACCAATTATGTCGGCACCATCTGTGATATCACCCTTAATAAACAAGCTGAGAAAAAAATTGCCGATTTAGCTTATTTTGACCCATTAACTCGACTGCCAAACCGTCGTTTACTTATGGACCGCCTCAATCATTCTTTATTAACAAACAGCCGTCATAACCAAAAAGGGGCATTACTGTTTTTAGACCTTGATAATTTCAAAACCCTCAATGATACCTTAGGCCATGATATGGGAGACATACTCCTAAAAAAAGTGGCAAAACGGCTGGTACAGTGCATTAGAGAAAGCGATACAGTATCTCGTTTTGGCGGCGATGAATTCGTAATTTTAATTGAAGCATTAAGTGGTAAATCCACTATAGCTGCCACACAAAGCAAAGATATTGCCAAAAAAATACTCGCCTCAATTAATTTACCCTATCAACTAAATGGCCATGATTATTCCATTAGCACCAGTATTGGTATTACTTTAGTTAAAAACAAAAATACCTCCGTTGAAGAATTACTGAAACAAGCCGATATCGCCTTGTATAAAGCTAAAGACGATGGCCGCAATTCAATGCGATTTTTTGACCCCCAAATGCAAGCCAATATCTCTAATCGCGTCGCGCTAGAAGCAGAATTAAATCATGCTATTGAAAATAAACAATTTGAACTTTATTACCAAGTTCAAGTAGACAAGCATAACAATCCATTAGGTGCTGAAGCGCTATTGCGCTGGAATCACCCCAACAGGAGTCTTGTTCCTCCGGTAGAGTTTATTCCCGTTGCAGAGCAAAATGGTTCGATTATTTCAATTGGTCATTGGGTATTAGACGCCGCCTGTGCACAACTGCAATTATGGCAGCAAAATAGCTCAACTGAATCACTCACCTTAGCGATCAATGTCAGTGCGAGACAATTTCTCCAAGACAATTTTGTCGCAACAATAAAATCCGCATTAACATACCATAAGGTTCGCCCTGAATTACTGAAGCTAGAATTAACCGAATCAATTCTATTAAATGATATCGATAAAACCATAGTAAAAATGAACCAAATTGCTGCATTAGGCATTCAGTTTTCACTGGATGACTTTGGAACCGGCTACTCATCTTTACAATATTTGAAAAAATTACCTCTTTTCCAACTTAAAATAGATAAATCTTTTGTCGATGGTTTGGTTGAAGATAAGTGCGATCAAGAAATTGTCCGCACCATCATAGCAATGGCACATAATTTGGGTTTAACCGTGATAGCTGAGGGGGTAGAAGATGAATCACAGCGACAGATTTTATCAAAAGAAGGCTGCAGTCACTATCAAGGATATTTGTGTGGCAAACCTGAAACTATCGATAAATTTGAAGCTCGATTTTCACAACCTGATACGTCATCAACACCAGTAGCATTAACCGCCCTTTTTAACTGATTCAGTTTTAAAGGTTAATCAGAATAATTATCTGTCGTGATAGGAATTAACTTTTCAATAACTATCTAAAGCGATATCAGTTTGCAGAAAGCTTACCTTTGCAGATAAACCTTCATTCCTAAGCTTAGTGAATATATTGATAAAACTAAATGACCACTAACGCTGGATGAAATTATTATATCTTAATAACTATAAGTTAACCCTATTCGAGTACGTAGCTCACGATCAGGGCTATCATTACTGACATTAATATCACCAAATTCAACATAAGGTGTCCACTGGCCTATCTTACGAGCTACGGTTAGATTCAACTCATAATTGGTATCACCATTGTCATAAATATTGTAATCAACGGCCTTATATAAATCAGCTTCAAAACCAAATTTCCAATCGTGAGTGGTATAACCAAAACCTGTGGTCAATCGATGACGCTGCTTATCAACATCGGAATTATTTCTATAAAAGTCATGACGATAACGAGCTGTAATGGTTAAACCTTGAATGCTGTCAACGGCATAGTTTACTCGAATTTGCGGTTTATAGGTCATTCCTTTTTCACGGGCCTCAATGGGCATCCCTGGCACTATGGTCCAGTTATCGTTAATTTTAAAGCGATAATCTAAACCTAACTCCCAACCATTATTTTGGCTAGACTTCCTATCAGAACCATCTACAGGCTTAAATTTTAACTCGCCACTATAATTAAAATTACCAATACTGCTACCTATTTTGACCCGAGTCGACTCACCAGACTCAGCTCGAAATTCTTGACGAACGTTAAATGATGCAGCAGAAACGGTAGAGCAAGTAAACAGAGCGACACAGCCACACAAAAGCAGATTTTTAGCAGTCATTACAATAAACCCTCACATCATAGCTATGATACATCGAATTAAAAAGCCACTCATGTACCCAGTATAAATTCAATTAACAGCCTTAATAAGTAATACAATATTGTAAAATAGCACAGGTTTGTAAATTGAGATCTAGATCAAAATGATATAAACCACAGCAAAAACTCGCTAATTTACCGCCTATTTGCTTGCGAATGTTACGCATTCGTTCAACATAAGAGCGTAAACCCCTTGAGATGTAAGCAAAGGCGCCACAAGTTGTTACCAACCTATTATCAGCACTGTTAGGAATAGTAGCCTTTTGTATTACAAATTCACAATTTTAGGCACAGAGGTTATTTATAAAGCGCAAAAGTGACATGTAAAAAACACGCTGGTGATATGTAGAAATTCGACAGTAAAATATTGGCGATGAAAATGGCTTGCTTACGTTTTTAGCTTAAGTGCTAGTTATAATTGAGTATCGCTTAAGATTTGCATCAGGATTAAACAAGCCAATGTCCCTATCAGCATTTTTAAATAATAAAAATTTAAGCAAAGACCATAATAAGCTTATTTTAACGAATAGCCGGGCTGCATCTTTTTCACACTAAACAATAAAGCGGGTAATACCGTTAAACTGTAGAAAAGTAGAAAGCCGATGGCGATGGTGAGTAAAAAACCAATGCTATACATACCTCGGTGATCGGCCAGTAACAAAGAACCAAAGGTCGCCATTGTGGTTAGTGAACTTAGTACTGCCGCTCTTGGGGTTGATGATTGATAAAAGGCCCTCGCAGATCCCACCGCCCGAAAGCGCTCAACGATGTGAATACCATTATCGACCCCCAAGCCAAATATCAATGGAATGACAATGATGTTGGCCATATTTAGCGCCTGTCCACTCCAATGGGCAACAGCCATAGTTGATAAGGTGGTTAATAACAGCGGTATAAAAGTCAAAATAACATCGCGCTTATGTTTTAGCGCTAGCAACAAAATGACGGCTATCAGTAATAGTGAATAAGTGATTGCCTGCAAAAATGCGTTAATAATAATATTACCCACTTGCTGCTCGGCTACAGGTCTTCCGGTTGCATTGGGCGCTACGTCTTGTACAAGCTTAATAAATCTATCCAGCTGTTTCACATCACGCATATCGCCAGCAGGGTAAGCCACCACTAATAAATATTGCTCGTTTTTATATCGCTGAGCTAACACCGTAGGAATATCATCATAGCTTGGAATTGGGGCTTGCAATAACTGAGTTAAACTTTGCTGCATAACTTGTAATGGCGCCAATGCATGTTGATTAATTTGACTCACAAGGGTGAATTCATCATTATTTTTAAGCCAATCTAAGGTACGTTGCGCAATCACGCCTTGGGCATAATCAGCTCTGACTAGGTTTTGTTGCAAGCTTGCAAGGCTATCTAATGACTCTATTGGCGCATTGGCGGCTGCTAATGTTTGCAACAATGCTGCCTGTTTGGACGCGCGATCAGTGGCTAAAAAAGAGTTGATTGAAATCACATTGCTCACTTCAGCTAAACCAGACAATTGTGATTGCCACTTGGCCGCTTGTTGTCGTGATGTCGCTAGCATCATCATTTGATAGCTTGAGGTTAAGCCTTGTTGTTGAATTTCTTCAAGGGTTCTAACCGATTCAGACTTCACCGATTTTAATACCAAAGTCGAGAAATCAAATTCCATTTTACTGGCACCATAGCCAGAAATAGCTAAGGCTATCACGGCCAAAAAAACTACCATTTTGTGATGTTTAGGCAACCAGAAATCATCGTCGCTGGCATATTGGAACTGAGTATCACCCTCTTCAGTCGCTATGTTAGCCTTAAAACCATGCGCTCGAGGATAGCCACAAATAAAGAAAAAAGTCGGAATAACGATAAAGGTTGCCAGCAACCCCATTGCCATCCCCGCCGCTGAAATAACCCCTAATTCAGCAAGCCCGGTATAAGCTGTAGGATAAAAGCCAAGAAACCCTATGGCAGAGGTTAATGCGCACAAACTAAGTGGCGTAAAAGTGCCGCGAATTGCCGCAATCAAGCTGGCATAATTGGTAGGCTGTAGTGCTTGCTCTTCTCGTAATCGCAGACAAAAATGAATCGCAAAATCGACACCTAAACCAATAAACATCACCAAAAATACAATGGAAATGGTGTTGTATGAACCAACCAAAAATAATCCAAGTGCGAGCGTCCACACCAACCCAATAATCACGGCCACATAGCTGGCAACGATTATGCGCAAAGAGCGAATACCAAATCCCAATACTACAATCAAGCCTATCAGCGACATGGTCCCCGCTAAGGTTACGCTATTATTGGCGTCACTGATTTCATCATAGTCCAACGCCGTCTGACCAGTAATGCGAATTTGCACTGCGTCATTATCACTGTATTGATGGATAATATTTTGTGCGGTTTCGATGATATATTTATTCGGCTGTTTTTGATCGTTTTGAGGCTGTGCATTTAAGGTGATAATTTGATAAATAGTACCACGACTTGGTGGCATCAATACCTCAAACCAGTCAACACTGCCCTGCTTTGCCGCCAGTTGGTTTAATACGTTAATTAACAGCTTCGCGGCTTTAATGTCATCAGTTTCAATAGCATGATTTAATTGTGCTAATAATTGTATCCCAGCATCATTTTGCCCAGTAGTGCCATTAGCTTCAACTGACATGACCGCCTGAAGTTTTGGCATTATGCTGGCAACATTGGCATTAAAATCAATAAAGTCTTGCTCGGGTAATAACCACAAGGCTTGCTGCTTAAGCCATGGCAAGGTTGCTGGCGCAAATACGTCGTTAAATAAGGGCTGTGCAGAAAAGTCTGCTTGTAGCGCTTCAGTCATAGTTTGTACTTGCTGATGATTGTCACCAGAAACCACAATGACCAGACCATTTTCAGAGTCGCCAAATTCATTTACCGTCTTAGTTAAGTTGTCCTTCCATGGGGCATTTTGTTGAACGAGACGATCTAGGTTGGAGTCAACCACGAAATTATTTTTACTGTAGATAATAGCAATGGTGGTCATTAGCCCAATAAAGAGCAATGACAATATAAACGGCAATGTTTGTTTTGAAAAAAACCAATGTTTCACAAGTGAGCTTCGCAGATAAAGTGGATAGCGACATTATAGTCTTGATAATCATCCATGTGGCAATGACATAAGCAACAACAATGATAATTTGTCATTGGGAAAGGCTGTAATGAACATATGTATTAATGTGCATTCGCAGTCAACGTCAGCACAAAACACTATTGCTCAATGACAGCATTGCTCAATTACAGCACCGCTGGATAACGCCATTCAACACCAAACCAGTTGTGGTAGGCCATTTAAATCCAGTTTATCGCCATGGGCTGCTATCGCAAGCGCTTGGGGGGCAGATGATTTATCTTGCTGTATTGCATCCACTAACCCTTGCTGCGCCGTGGTTTCACCGTGGACTAATATCAATGGTGGTTGATGATTAAAATGACGATACCAGCGCAGTAATTCAGCTTGATCGGCATGGGCAGACAAGCCGCCTATGGTATGCAACTTAGCAGCAACTTTAACCGATTTTCCGCGAATAGTCAGTTCAGGCTGACCATCTACCAGCGCTCTGCCCGGTGTGCCTTCTGCTTGATAACCACAAATAATGACATCACATTCTGGGCGCCATAAATTATGCTCGAAATGGCAACGAATTCGCCCGCCGTTACACATACCGCTACCGGCAATGATAATCAGCCCCTTATGTACTTCGTTCAGCAGCATTGACTCATCTGTGCTTTGGGTAAACTCAACATTAGATAATAGTGGGTGCTCACCTGGATGCATGCGGGTAAAGCGTTTAAAGTCTTCATCCATTAACGGGTAATTATTGATATACACCCGAGTCGCTTCAATAGCCATCGGGCTATCTAAGCAAATTTTCCAACGAGACAAATCCCACTCTTTGGCATACAAATGAAATAAATACAGCAATTCTTGTGCTCGCCCCACCGAAAATGCTGGTAGCAATATATTGCCGCGACTTTCGGTTATCGCTTTGGCAAAAATTTGTTTTAACTCAGCAATGGTTTCATCCCAACTACGGTGTAAACGGTTACCATAAGTACTTTCCATTAAGACTAAATCAGCATTATCAATTAAGGTAGGGTCTCGTAGAATCGGCATGCCTGCACGGCCAAGATCACCACTAAAGACTATGGTTTTCTGCTGACTGCCCTCACTTAGTTGTAACGAAACAATAGCCGAGCCTAAAATATGCCCAGCATCAAACAGTCTTACACTAACATGGGGCACGATTGGGTTTTCGACTTGGTAATCGAGCTGCACGAACTGCGATATCGCCTTTTCAACATCTTGTTGATCAAATAATGCCGCTATTGGCTCAAGCTGTTGCTTATTACGCTTCTTATTAAGCCGTTCATTATCGCGCTGTTGCAGCATGGCGGCATCTTTTAGCATTACAGTGCACAGTTCAGCCGTAGCTTTATTGGTATAAATAGGGCCATCAAAGCCTAACTTTGCCAATAAAGGTAAGCGGCCTGAATGATCAATATGAGCATGACTTAATACCACCGCATCGATAGTGCTTGCCTCAAAAGCAAACGGCTCATGATTCCGAAGTTCAACGGCTCTACCACCTTGAATTAAACCGCAATCTAACAACACTTGTTTACCGTCGATAGTTAATAAATGACAGGAACCTGTTACCTCTTGAGTTGCCCCTAAAAAACGCAGTGTCATTTCCATGGTAACTTCCTCGGTTTTCCCTTGAGTCGTTCCTTAATCATAGACTATGACAATAAATTAGATGCGAATAAGCCATTGGTAAGTGCATATAATTAACAGATAGAGAAGTGCTAAGAAAGTGAGTATGGAGAAAGAGTCAATAAGTTAAAAACACACAGGCAACAACCCACTTAAAGTAAGTGATTAATAGCCCTTTAACCCGATAGGATCTATTACAACAATCAAACGAGAAAGGCTATTTTTGTAATTTAAGTCAGTTACTTAGCTGCATCAACTGCATCAATTACAATAGTGCCCTAGCGGCGTGATATACATTGGCTGATAATATTAAGATTAAACTCATGTTCTCTGCAAAACGGCGAGATTTATCGGTGAAATGATTGAGTTGTTTTGTGGTTGGCTAGCTACATTTTCACTCGTGTTAGCTTGTTGAGTGAGATAGTTAAGCAAACAACTGCTGTAATTAGATGTGGCCTTTGCCACTTGTGAGCCATCATCAGTGCGGATTAAAATAGTATCACCCACTGCAAACTCGCCTTTTACCGAAAGAATACTAGCACTGGTGATCACATCATCATGCTGACTAATCGCTGCATGTTGATCTTCAATCACCACCTCACCTCGCTCGCGGACAGTATGAGTCATCCAATGCTGCTCTGGTGACATCGGGGTTTTACAAGACACAAAATGCGAGCCTGGGTTTTCATCTTGCAGCAAGGCGCTAAAAGTTTGATGATTAAAGCCATTAACTACATAAGTATCAATGCCATGAGCCACCGCTTTTTCAGCCGCCTCTATTTTGGTTTGCATGCCGCCAGTGCCCATTGAGCTGGTTGCACCGCCTGCCATTTGATAAATAGACTCGTCAATAACATCAATGGTTTTAATCAATTTAGCATCAGCATGTTGCTGGGGGTTTTTATCAAACAATCCATCAACGTCAGTACAAAGGATTAAGCCATCTGCCCCTGTTGATGCCGCAACCATAGCGGCGAGATTATCGTTATCGCCAACTTTTAACTCTTCAGAGGTCACCGTATCGTTTTCATTTACGATAGGTAATACCCCATGCTCCAATAAGGATTCTATGGTTTCTTTAATACTGGCATAGCGTTCTTTATTACATAAATCAGCATGGGTCAGAAGAATTTGCGCAGTGGGAAAGTCAAATAACTTATCCCAAACTGCCATCATATTGGTTTGTCCGGCTGCTGCCATGGCCTTTTTTAGGGCAATTGACGGTGATTTAATATCAATCCATTGACGACCAGCAGCAACTGAACCCGAAGAAACCAAAATAACTTGCTTTCCCTGCTTACGACAACGAAGTATAAATTGCGCAATACTCAACAGGTGATGCGAACTACAACCGTTGTTTTCAGGGGCAATTAACGCACTACCCACCTTTATCACCAATCGTTGATTGGATTTAATAGACATGAGTAGACCTTATGATAATTGTTGAATTAATTGATGATTAACATCTTTAAATGTTTTTTGGATCTCAGCAGATGGCGCTTTGGTTATTAAACTCACTAACCAAATCGATACTGCACTGATGAAAAAGCCCGGCAGCATTTCATACACTACACTGCTTAAGGTTTCACCATTAGCTAATACAGGTGCAAAAATCCAAAATAATACCGTCACAGTACCAGTAATTATGCCGGCTAAGGCCCCTTCATAAGTCACCTTTTGCCATAACAAACTAAATAAAATCAGCGGACCAAATGCCGCGCCAAAGCCTGCCCAAGCATTACTGACAATAGATAAAATACTACTCGATGGGTTCATTGCGATAAAAGATGCCACAACAGCTACACCAAATACGCAAAGTCGGCCAATATTCACCGCTGTTTTATCAGATACTGCTTTTTTGCTGTAAGCACGATAGATATCTTCTGTCAGTGAACTTGAAGACACTAGCAATTGTGAAGAAATGGTACTCATTACCGCCGCTAGAATTGCCGCTAATAAAAAACCGCCAATTAAAGGATGAAATAACACTTCAGAAAAGAAAATAAAGATAGTTTCAGGATCGGCAAGCGTGACTTCAAATTTACGCGTATAAGCCACCCCCGTTAAACCCGTCGCTAAAGCGCCAATAATGGTCACTGTCATCCAGCTCATACCAATCCGGCGAGCTGTTTTGATATTTTTAACAGAGTCTATCGCCATAAATCGAACAATAATATGCGGTTGACCAAAATAGCCCAGTCCCCATGCCAAGCTAGATAGCAGCGATACCAGAGTTAAACCAGATAAGCTTTCACTAAAAGAAGGAATCGTCTCAAGTGAATAATTCATCATACTTGATGGACTATCAAAATGCGTGAACGCCACAACAGGCACTAAAATAAGGGCAATAAACATAATCACACCTTGGACAAAGTCTGTCATGCTTACGGCTAAAAAGCCGCCCATCAAGGTATAAGCCACCACCACTAGCATGGTAATAACAACGCCAGTTTGATAGTTCATTGCAAACGCGGTTTCAAATAACTTACCACCGCCAACAAGACCTGCTGAGGTGTATAAAGTGAAAAATATGATGATGACTACAGCTGAAATGAGGCGGATAACACCATTTTCTTTATCAAATCGTTTACCAAAAAAATCTGGCAAGGTTAACGAGTCATTGGTTTTTTCGGTGTACAAACGCAGCTTAGGCGCCACAAGTTTATAGTTAGCCCATGCGCCAATCACTAAGCCTAGTGCAACCCAAATAGTATCAAACCCTGAAACAAAAATGGCACCGGGTAATCCCATTAGCATCCAACCACTCATATCAGATGCACCAGCAGATAATGCGGTCACTTGAGGGCTAACTTGGCGGCCGCCAAGCATATATTCAGAAAGATTAGCTGTGGATGTTTTTGCGGCGTAGATACCGATAGCTAACATGAGTACAAAATAAACCCCTAATGAAATATAGGTATATTCCATTATTTACCAGCCTTATTTATTTTAGTTAGCGGATAAAAAATATAAGTACTAAGAATTAACCATAAACATATTAATCCCACTGTATGTTTCGCTATTTCAAATGAACGTGTTGTTAATTGTTGCAGATAACTGGGACTGTCACATGAACTGGTTTCGCCTTGCATTTAATTCTACCTCTAATAATTAGTACTCTAACTATTATGTTATAGACTTATTACACTAAGATCAACCGAGCAAATTCCAAGCTGATATTTTACAGTAGCTTAATGGCCGCTAATTCTTACGACATGAAAATAAATCATTTGAGTTAATCCCATTTTTTAAAAGTGGTTATTGTTTAAAAGCGAAAATGGTTAGTATTCGACTCGAAAGCAGCTAAGACTTATTGCTAATAGACAATATGGACTGATAAAAAATAAGGTTAGTGTTATCCTACACTCATGGCTAATAACTAGAAGAAGCAATGGAAAAATACGAAGAACTATTAATATCGATACGTAAAGTGATTCGAGCAATTGATTTGCACTCAAAACAGTTGAATAAAAAGTCTGGTATAACCGGGCCTCAATTAATGATCATGCAAGAAATCGCCGGTATTAATGGTGTTACAGCGAGTCAAGTGGCTAAAAATATCAACTTGAGCGCTGCAACTGTGACTAACATTTTAGACCGCTTAGAAAGCAGAAATTTAATTCAAAGAGTCCGAAGTGAGCAAGATAAAAGACGGGTTAGTTTATATTTATCTGATGAGGGCAAGGCTTGTTTACTTGAAGCGCCAAAGCCATTGCAGGAGCATTTTATTCAAAATTTCTGCGCATTAGAAGAATGGGAACAGTCTCAGCTTTTATCATCAATGCAACGTATTGGCTCTATGATGGATGCCAACGAACTCGATGCAGCGCCAGTACTTGAGGTCGATCCCATTTATAAAAGCACTGAATTACCTGCAGAATAACCATCACAATGGTTTAAGAATATAGCCAATTGATAAAGTAGAGGGGTAAAATGGAACTTATAATATCCCTCTATCAAGTTATTTAAGCTGTGACTCTTTAATCATTAACAGCTTTAGCCTTTCCGCTACACCCCTTCGTAATAGGTTGAACTCTTGCTTAAGGATTATTATGCGAGGTCAATTGATCGGACAGTAAGAATATCGGCTAGGTTACTGACTGTAGTGGCATAGTTAATTTGGCCACCTAGTTAGAGGTGATATCATCACCTCATAAGTTAACAGGTGACACTATGAAAAAACGTACAAGAAGACTTTTTAGTGCAGAGTTCAAACTTGAATCTGCACAACTCGTGCTAGATCAGAATTACTCAATTGTTGAAGCTGCTCAAGCTATGAATGTGGGCAAATCAACCATGGATAAGTGGGTACGACAATTAAGAGAAGAGCGACAAGGTAAGCAGCATAAAGCATCACCTATATCACCAGAACAAGTTGAAATTCGAGAGTTAAAAAAGCAACTAGCTCGCCTCCAGGAGCACAACGAAATATTAAAAAAGGCCACAGCTCTGTTGATGTCGGACTCACTGAACAATTCTTAATAATTGAGAAACTCAGGCAGAGCTATAGCATAAAAACATTATGCGAAGTGTTCAGTATTCATCGTAGTAGTTACAAGTATTGGAGAAAGAGACCAATAACCATTAACGCAGATAAGGTTAAGCTTCGCAGCCTAGTCAGCGAAGTACACACTGCAAGTAATGGATCGGCAGGTGCTAGAACGATTGCAGATATGGTTAGCCAGCAGGGTGTCTCGCTAAGCCGTTATCGTGCCACTAAGTTGATGAAAGAGCTTGGTATAGTTAGCTGCCAGGTACCTAGGCACAAATACCGAAAAGCGACACTAGAACATATTGAAATCCCTAATCACCTAGGTCGACAATTCGCTGTCACAGCTCCGAATGAAGTCTGGGTTGGTGATGTTACCTACGTGTGGGCTGGTAACCGTTGGATGTACTTAGCTGTGGTGATTGATCTATTTGCACGTAAAGTGATTGGCTGGGCTATGTCGTTATCACCTGATAGTCGTTTAACTGGCAAAGCGCTTTCGATGGCCTATGAAGGTCGTGGTAAACCTAAAGATGTTATGTTCCATAGCGATCAAGGGACTCACTATACAAGCAGAAGATATCGGCAACTATTATGGCGATACCAGCTCAAACAAAGTTTATCTCGACGTGGGAATTGTTGGGAGAATAGTCCAATGGAACGCTTTTTTAGGAGTCTTAAGACAGAATGGATACCACCAACAGGATACCGTAACTTTGCAGAAGCTAAGCAAGAAATTACACGATACATAATTGGATATTATTGTCAGCTTCGCCCGCATCAATATAACGGCGGACTGACACCTAATGAATCAGAACGATTGTTCTGGTTAAACTCTAAGACTGTGGCCAATATTTCTTGACCACTACAGACAAAGTGGTAGCAATTAAGTACGGCATTATAAATGAGTTAGCCTAACAACATCACCAGCAGCCATATTATCAATATGAATATCGCCAATTCTCACTCTTACCAACCTTAATGTGGCAAAGCCGACAGCAGCGGTCATTTTTCTGATCTGACGATTCTTACCTTCACAAAGCGTAATAGAAACCCAACTTGTTGGCCCATGTCTTGGGTCGCGAATTTTACGACCCCGAGAGGGAAGCGAAGGTTCTTCATCTAATTTGAACGCCTTACAAGGCAAGGTTAAATATTTACTACCATTAATGCCAATTTCAACCCCATTTTGCAGTAATGAAATCGCCTCAGGAGTAATATCACCATCCAGCTGTACATAGTATTCTTTCGCTATACCTTTACTTCTGATCTTATGACTCATCATGCCATCAGTGGTGAGTAATAACAGTCCTTCTGAGTCATGATCTAACCGACCAATGGCCATGGTTTTATCGGGGAAATTAAATAGCTCACCCAGTAGATGTTTCTTCTTACGGGTTTCAGGTACAAACTGGCTTAAAAAACCATACGGTTTAAATATTTTAAAATGCTGATGAATTTCGCTCTTATCAGCAGGCGCTAGCAAACCCGTTTGGTTAGTAGTTGGCATAATATGGCTTTTAATCGTAAAAACTGTATAGGTTGGCATTATACGGTGAGTCTTAGCATGATGCACATAATCTAAAACGCCCCCAATACACATAATTAAAAGTAAATATTCTTATCAGCGCATAAAATGCTAGAAGAAACGAGGATAAACATATTGAGCAAACATTACTGGGGGCTTGCTCATATGAAAAGCAGTGACATTGACTGAGTCAATCTTCTCAAGGTAAATAAGTGACTATAAAACAGGCAATTTAAATACTAGGCAATAAAGCAATTTTGAATTAATAGTATTAATCTTCAATATTTTTAGTGATTTAAACGAAAAAAGGCTCATCATTCCTGATGAGCCTTTCGTCTTGAATATGGCGGAGAGATAGGGATTTGAACCCTAGATGGGCTACAAACCCATGCCGGTTTTCAAGACCGGTGCATTCGACCACTCTGCCATCTCTCCGAACGCCGCGAATAATATGACAAGCTGCGGTCGCTGTAAATCCCTAAATGACATAAAAACGTTTAAGTGTTGATAAAAAAAACAAAGTGTTCATTAATTAAATTGTTTGAGCAATAAAATTAAAAAGCCACCCATTATTTTGAAGTTATAACATATCGCCTTTCGATTTGAGTTGCTAACACCTACATTCATTAACTGATGGGATTATTCCAGCCAAAGGACTGAATATTTCATCATTAATCACCAAAATTAACTCATAAACTAAATTCAATCCAGCAGAAAAGCTTGATATCAATCAAGTGGAAAATGCTTTTATTTGAGATTAAGAAATGATTTATTAAGCGCACAACCAGCGCTGACAGTTAGCTGCGCCTTGTCGTCGTTTTAGGTCTAAATGCTCACAATAATCTGTTAATGCAGGCAACGCCCCCACCGCACCTTTGAATAAAGCGCCAAACTCAGTGGTGATTTTAAGCCAATTCTCTGCGGGAATGTTCAGCCTATTGAGGATATCCTGACTACTCGCGCTAATGACGCCGCGTTTATCTTCTCGAATAATCCGCCCTGTATCTTCAACCAGCACAATGTAGTCTTTAACACTAAACATCAGTCCATTAGGCATATTTAAACGTTCATTTCCTACAAATGGTATTAACTCTTTTGGTTGCTCACCTTTAATCGCTGAATTTATGCGTCGTTGAATACTGGTGTAATCTGACCTTTCAGGTGTTGCAGCCATTTGCGCGCGAATTGGATTCAAATCAACATACGCCATACAGGCGAGTACGGCCGCATCATCTAACAAGGCTTGAGATTTAAACCGCCCTTCCCAAAAACGGCCTGTACACTTATCTTCTTTATTGGCCATTCTAGCAATGGGTTCACTCAAGGAACGCATAAACCAACTAATATCAGTTAAACGCTCTCGATATAGTGCAATACACTCATTAACCGTCTTTAATTCAAACTCATTAAGCGCTTCACCTTTAACAAATTTATGGGTCAGCAAGGTGCCTTTAAAGCCTTTATGCCATTGGGTAAGCACATCTATATCAGACCAATCTTTGGCTTTATCCACATCGACTTTAAGCACCACATGTAAATGATTACTCATTACCGCATAAGCACAAATATCAATCGCGAAAATCGTCGCTAATTCAATAATGCGGCTATCAACCCACTCACGGCGATGTTCAAAGTTTTCGCCTGTCGACTTATCAAACCCACACAAAAATGCCTTACGTACCACACGCGAACAACAGTGGTAGTAAGGCGTATCTTCTAAACTCACGAGTGTTTTTCTAGGTCTGGCCATCATCAATCACCGAATATTAAGCAGTAACTAAAGCCTAGTAGAGTGTTTAATATTTAGCCATTTAGAATGGGTGGCCAAGTTATTGTGATAAAGACCACGGTGCCGAAAACCTATATTGCCTGCGCCATATAGGGTTGAATATGCTTCGTTCAGAGCCAACCAAACTCAGTATCGTTGGAAAGCAGAAGCGTTGCATGATGAACACTGTGATGTTAGAGACTGGATTGAGTGCTGGATTGAGTGCGGTGAGTAAAAATTAGACACTCATGCGTTCGCCCTGGTGTTGTACTACTTTCTCTTGCTTTTTTTGGCTTTCATAGGTGTCTGTACGATATTTGAACTATGGTTTTATAGTGTTCTATACATTTATTAGTAATTTTATATCAAATATTAAATACTTTACAAGGAAGTATAAAATGAATATGAAAACTGTAATTAAAAAGCTTCTTGATGACGTTGTGGTACCTAGAAAAGAATGGGAAAAAAAATTAGATGATTTTTTTACTGTAAAAATTAATAAAAAAGACTCAGACAATCATTCAAAATATCTATACCTTGGAGGTGTTGGGGGGGCTGGGAAAAGTGTTTTAGCAAAATACCTCAATAAAAATAAAAATGACAAGATAAGGGTAGCTGTAAATATTGAAGTTAAAGAAAATCTATTTATTGATAATGAACCTTATCTTAAATGGTGGCTAGTTTTAGATAAAATTGTTAAGCAAATTAAATGTGAAACCTTAAAAACAAAATCAAATGATACTCTTAAGTTAAACAGTAGCCTCGGTTTTGAAGGTTTCCAGCTTTTTTATGACAGTTGTATAGATACCCGTGATACTCAGAAAATTCAAGAGTTTAAAAAGTCAAAGTACTATGTAGCTATGGTAAAAATAATTAGCAGGCTTTTATTTGTTATTATTGTGGCTGTTATTGCTTGGAAGTTTGAAATAATGAAAGCTGACAATCCAAGTGGTTTTTATTATTTTATGTTTTTATTGATTCCACTTTTAATTTTTGAAGTTGTTTCCTTTGTCATTAAAGAATGTAATAAACCCAAAGCTAATGAGTGGAAAAGGTATTACTCTAATCTGTATAATAAGGTTGGGAAAAAGCCTTCTGATTTTAGAGAAGCCATTGGAGGAACCGAAGAGACATTATTTGATGATCCTTTATCACTCTACTCAACACCTTCTGTATTATTAGACGTATTTAAATTCGAATTAAATGATTTTTGTATGAAAAATTTTGAAAAAATAGAGTTCTATTTTGTTTTTGACATTGAATTATTGCCTAAAAAAGATTCGGCTAAAGATTCATTTGTTGAGTTTTTCTCTACATTTTTCGATAATTCTTTACATCATTTGGGAGATGATTCTTTCTTTTATTTTAATAAAATGGTTTCTGTAATTTTAATATCAAAAAATTTACAAAAAGTATTTAACTCAGATGAACATCGTGATTCTAGTGTGATGAACAATCTAGAAAATATTATAAGAATAAAAAGTTTTAGTGAATCAGAAGCTATTAAATTTATCTCAACGGCTATAGAGAAAACACCTGTAGTTGATAATGGTTTAATATATGACATTAAAAAATATTTAGATAATGACAAGACAAAGACTGATAAAACCAATGAAGAAAAAGAACTCGAACGTATATTTTCTTTTTTATACAAAGGGCAATCTAATAATACACACCCACAAGCTGTAAGGAGTAGAATTCAAGCCTTTTTAGAAGAGTTCTCGTTAAAATCCAAAAAAGATATTCTGGCTCAAGCGGACTCTGAAAGCTTTCAAAGCACAAGGCCTAATAACAGATTAGTTGAGTATATTTCAGATAAAGTTAAAAGCAAGGATGCTGCAATAGAAAGGTTGACGAGTGATTTAAATGGGGAGGAAAAGCTGCAAATGAAAAGGCAATTGTCTTTGTTAGCTTGTTTTGACTCATTCCCTCGGTCTTATTGGGAGAACTACTTAGAGGGAAGATTTGAAGATTTTGATAATTTAAAACAAAGGAATTCGTTAGTCAAAACATTTTTTGCCAAAAATAATTTTGGAAAGGATGAAGAACACATCGCTTTAGAAGACAACGTAAAAAAAATAATCACAGATAGCCCTTCTTTTTTCAGAGATTTAGATGGAAATGGTGATCGACGAGACATTTTAAGATTGTATAACGATATAAAGCCTAAAGGTGACGTTCAAAATTATTTAGAAATAACAGTTGCGTTATGTTGCTTTCGTTGTCCAGCATACTTAAACTTTTCAAGTGCAGACTGGCATATAGATGAGTGTGTTGAGTGTATACAATGGGTTAATGATAAAGTAGAAGCGGAAATGGAAACGCTATCCGTTTGTAATGATAAATTAATAAAGCTTCAAAAATACTGTGTAAATTTGTTTATATTAATCTTTTTAAATGGCCCGAAAAATAAGCAAGAATTTATTTATAAAATTAAACGTTGTGATGATTGGGGGGATTTGTTTAAGTCCTTCACCAAAATCATTAAAAATTTCAATCAGTATGATTTAATTACTTTGGAAGAGAGGGCGGAATTATCAGAGATTAGAATTAGGATTGGTAAAATAATTAATGAAGAAAGTTGTAATGAAGAACACTCTATCTACTCAAGTTTAATGGAATTGAATTATGCTGTGGATAATCTTGTGATAATGTTAGTGGGGTATGATGCAAGAAAACAAATTAAAGCAACTGTAGAATGCATTGATCATATTGATAGCGGCTGGGATAAGTTATTAAATGATCTCAATAGCAGTTGGGCTGAAATAAAAAATGCAAAAGATAATAGAGATGAAAGTTTTAAAAGCGAAATGGAAATCAAAAAGCAAATGGCGTCATTATCTAAAAATTTTGGTAAAGCTGAATTTAATGAGAAGTTATCATCGGAATTATTAATTGAAATTGTAGTTTGTTTTCGTAAATTAACATCTAGTATTTTGAGTCGAGGGTATTTAACTGGAACTTTAAATTTAAAAGTATGTGAAAATGAAATTTTAAAACCTTTTGTTAAATTATTAACAATACACGATAAGGATGCTGGATTTAATGACTGCCTTACTTTTTTTTCATGGAATAAGTTACGAGCATTAACATACTGGTTGTCTGATTTAATAAGCCATGGCGATGTTAAGCAAAGTTCACTTATTAATGAATGGCAACAATCTTTAGAGCATGTAATGCGATATCGAAATTCGTTACGAGTGAAGGACCATTTAGAGATAGTATCTTCGATTCATAATTTTGAGAATATAATTTCAACATTAAGCCTAGACATTAATACTACTAATTTTTATGGTGCTGATTATGGTGTTGATTTTTCACATGAAGAGACATTCTCATTTTTTATCGATATTGCTACAAAGTTGAATGAGTCAAAAGTAGAATTATACTATATGAATTTGTTTAGAAGTTTTCATATGACATTAATACATTATTTTGAAAGGTTAGACGAATCAGATTTAGGTAGAGAAGATATCCTTAGAAAAAAAGTACGAGTTGCAACCATTGGCCTTTCACTTACTATGTCTTCAGTATTTAAAGAAGAAACTAAGGGGATTATAGAATGCTTAAAGAAAATATATATTATTGCGATAGTAAACCACTTAGATGCAAGCAATTATAAATCATCTAAAAAAGGTGTTTTTTTTAATGATGAACAAACAAGAGCAATTGAAAAGTTCTCTAAACAAAAGTACATTGTAGGAGAAGTTATTCAAAGTGTTTTGGAAGTGCTTTCATTATTCAATCCTTTAAGTTTTAACAGTAGCACTCGTAAATTAATTGTTGGACAAATCACTGAATTTGAAACAAGGCATTATGCCATTGTTGTTCCACCAAAAGATTTTACTGTTACTTTACCTAAAAGTCTTGTTCCTACATTGATGTATAATGACTTGGATTTCAATGTAAAATATTTAACAAGCTCTGAAATGGCCGATAATATAGAGGATGATATAAATATTTTTGACTTACCAGATGATGAAACTCCTTCCGATACTAAAATAAATTGGAAAAAACGCTATATAATCTTAAACACTCTTTCAGGAGAATTTACATCAGACACACTGGTTACCGCTAAAGGTGGTGAATACATAGGAGAGTCTCTTCATTTATTATTTCCTACAGCAACTAGCTGGAAGAATACAAACCCACGTAAAACGAAAATATCACCTGCTGATGAACTTAAAATAAATCAATCACAAAATGAAATAGAATGGGATGGTGACGTTTGGCTCGGTGGTTCAAATAGTTGGGCTGTTATGCGTTTAAAGGAGGATTATAAAAAAGTTTTTTTATTTAATGGCGGTGCACTTCATAAAGAAATACAAAAGTATTTAAACTTAAGAAGGTTAACTTTGTTCCCAAAAATTAATCCAGAAGGTATTAAGGATGAAAGATCTATAGAACGAAAAGAAATTGAAAAATTTACCGAGTTTGGCCATGATGGATTAAATGTGATTTTTGGAGAAAATGATGAAACCGTGTTTAGCTTTAAAGAACCTGATTCAATAGATGATAGGAAAAACAGAACATTTTTGTCCATGTTCAATAAAATATTTGATGTCCCTGCATCAATTGTAAATTGGGATGATGAATCGAAGCTATAACCTGTTATGTTCTGCCATTGAGGGTGTAACAGATTCTGTGTAACTGCAATTTAGTTAATATGCTTCACAATTCTGTCTTCGAACTCAATAATAAAT
>NZ_JAUORL010000029.1:0-60800 GCF_030548015.1 Shewanella sp. 4_MG-2023 | reverse complement strand
ACTGACACGTTTCACTCAATGGGAATAGCTGTTAGCAAATGATAGTGGCACTTGCGGTGCTAGTACTAATAACTAACGAACGAACAAGCAACCGATTAATGACAGCTTTTGCCTCAACAGTTTGGCTATCCTGCTAATTGTTTATTTTTTGCTTTAATTAATAGCCATTGCTCACCTTTACACCAACGAATGCTCGCTTATCGAGCATTTCGATTGCCAAGGTTTATTTAGTGTTCACTTTCTAAAAAATCGATTAGGGTGATAGTTTTTACCCGTTATATTTAATTCTAACTTGTCGCTATTATCTATTCCATCAAACAGATACAGCTACACACTAAATTAGAATTTACTTTAAATATAACGGAGCACACCCATGACTCAATCAATTATTAATTCAACTATCAAGCCATTTTCTGCAACTGCTTTTCACAATGGTGACTTTGTTTCAGTAACTGAACAAGATTTACTGGGCAAATGGTCAGTAGTATTTTTCTATCCAGCTGATTTTACTTTTGTATGTCCTACTGAATTAGGCGACATGGCAGACCATTACGCTAAGTTACAAGAAATGGGTGTTGAAGTTTACTCAGTATCAACAGATACCCACTTCACTCATAAAGCATGGCACTCAAGTTCAGACACTATCGGTAAAATTAACTACCCAATGATTGGTGACCCAACTGGCGCAATTACTCGCAACTTCGGTGTGATGATTGAAGAAGACGGTTTAGCACTTCGTGGTACGTTCGTAATGAACCCGGAAGGCGAAGTCAAAGTTGCTGAAATTCATGACCTAGGTATTGGCCGTAGCGCAGCTGAATTAGTTCGTAAAATTCAAGCAGCACAATATGTTGCATCACATGACGGCGAAGTATGTCCAGCAGCATGGCAGCCAGGTGAAGACACATTAGCACCATCAATTGACCTAGTAGGTAAAATCTAAACCACTGGCGTTAATTCTCTCCAATAGCTGAGTCGCCTCATCCACGGTTCAGCTAAGTTTCATCACACTCCAATCTGCCTGGTTCTTTGTTAATGCTAAATGGGTTTAGCATTTATGAATTAGGCTTTTTTTTGGCTCAACTTCAATACTAGGAGCACACGTATGTTAGATGCGAATATTAAAAATCAACTGAAGACTTATCTGCAAAACCTTAAACGACCAGTTGAACTTGTTGTGTCAGCAGACGATAGCCCGAAAGCAAAAGAATTGAGCTCTTTAGCCAATGATATTGTTGGCTTATCAAACCTTGTAAGCCTTAAAGAGCAGCAAGGGATCCGAACCCCATCAATGAGTATCATTAACCCAGAACTTGGTAGCAACATTAGCTTTGCAGGTTTACCTATGGGCCATGAATTTACCTCGTTAGTGTTGGCACTACTGCACTCAGGTGGCCACCCAATTAAATTAACCGATGAGGTTATTGGGCAAATTAAAGATCTGCCCGGTGAGTTTAAGTTTGAAACCTACGTATCACTAAGCTGTCAGACATGTCCTGAAGTGGTACAAGCACTGAATATGATGGCAGCGATTAACCCCAATATTACTAACGTGATGATTGATGGTGCATTATTCCAAGATGAGATTAATGACCGTAATATCATGTCAGTACCGACGGTATATATGAATGGCGAGCCATTTTCTGTTGGCGCCATTAGCGTAGTAGAAATTTTAAATAAGTTAGACGTCAATGCTGTAGCACGACAAGCAGAACAACTAAATAATAAACAAAGCTTTGATGTATTAGTGGTTGGTGGTGGCCCTGCAGGCGCATCTGCTGCCATTTACGCGGCGCGTAAAGGCCTGCGCACTGGCATAGTGGCTGATAAGTTTGGCGGTCAAGTGGCAGAAACTGTCGGCATTGAAAACTTTATCTCAGTGTCAAAAACCGAAGGGCCAAAATTAGTTGCCAATCTTGAAGCTCACGTGAAAGATTACGATGTTGATGTCATGGACAACCAACGGGCGCTATCCCTTAAATCAGGTGAGCGTTTTGAAATCGAACTTGAAAGCGGCGCGATTTTATCAAGTAAGACCATATTGTTAGCAACCGGCGCGCGCTGGCGTGAAATGAACGTCCCTGGTGAGCAAGAATACCGCGGCAGCGGCGTAGCCTATTGCCCACATTGTGATGGGCCGTTATTTAAAGGTAAGCGCGTCGCTGTGATTGGCGGCGGTAATTCTGGTATTGAAGCGGCTATCGATTTAGCGAATATCGTTGAGCACGTTACTGTACTTGAGTTTGATACTAGCCTTCGCGCTGATGAAGTGTTGCAGCGCAAAGCCAACTCAATGGGTAATATCACCATCATCACTGAAGCGATGACCACAGAAGTGCTAGGTGATGGCAAACGCGTTACCGGGCTCACTTATACCGATCGCAGTACTAACGAATCGCATAATGTCGCGCTTGAAGGGATTTTCGTTCAAATTGGTTTAGTGCCAAATACTGAATGGTTAAAAGACACTGTAGAGTTAACTAATCGTGGTGAAATTATTGTTGATGGCAAAGGCCAAACTTCCATACCAGGGATATTTGCCGCAGGTGATGTCACTAACTCAGCCTATAAACAAATCATTATTGCCATGGGTAGCGGCGCGACTGCCTCACTCGGTGCCTTTGATTATCTGATTAGACACAGTGAAGCTGACATGTCAGCGGCTGAGCAAGTTGAGCTTGAGTCTGAAAAAACTGAGACAGAAGCGGCTTAATTAGTCGCAATGACAGTGTTGTAACGAAAACGAATCACTTTGTTCGTGCTCTTAATCGAAAAGCGCTGATAGAAAAGCGTTTATAAAGTGCTTAACGCATTATTGAATTTTGACAAAAAGCCAGCTTATTTAAATAAGCTGGCTTTTTTTGTGTTTAGCGCTGTTAAAAATAACGCACTGGAATGGTTATTAAAGGGGGCTCCTGAATCAGTGAAAAGGGGGGGGAGCTGCTGACTAATAGTGAAATTTTATTTGGTTATATTCATTTTTAACGCCATCGCAAAGGTGGTTTTTTTATCTCTGAATCAGCTTATCCGCCTTAGCCTCGCATAAAACCTAAGTGATATCCCACAACTTCATGCTGGTAAAAACAATATACTGGCCGTTTGCTGCTTTGTTAGGCGAGTAAAGCAGCCTTTATCGGTTATTATTTCACGCTTTGTTATCAGCTAAATTGCTTCATTCAGCGCTTTGATTTAACTTATAGCTCATTAAAATAAATTCCCTAAAATCTTGTTTTTAGCCGTTGCGGAAAGTACGCAAAAGGATGCCAATGCCAAGCTTGATCAGAATAGTGTTAATTAATACTCACCTTCCTGGTGTGGTGGAACTGCAGCTAGATGGACACACCAACATTTGTGGTACCAATGCTTCAGGTAAAACCACACTGCAGCGATTAGTCCCAGTGTTTTATGGTGAGTACCCTAGCCGAGTCGTGCCTTCAACCCGTGATAGTTTTGAGCGTTGGTATCTTCCCCATGATTCAAGTTACATCATCTATGAATATCAAAAGAGTGACGGCCAGCTTTATCAAGCGCTAATGGCATCCGCCGGTGACGGTAAAGGGGTGAATTACCGCTTTATTGCCAAAGGTTTCGAGCTTGATGATTACGTTAAAAACCGTAATGGCGATACCATCATTTGTCATACCATGGCGGAGTTAGGCCGTGAAATGAAGCGCCAGTCGGTGCCGCATACTAACTTGCTGAATACCCGAGAATACCGCGCGATTATTCAACATGATCGCAGTTTATTGTCCACCGGCGGCAATAAAAGCGAGCTACGTAATTACGCCCATCAGTTCTCATTGTGTGATAGCGAATACTCGCTACGTCATATCGAAAAACTGGCCAAAGCGGTGCATTCTAAAGAAGGCAAAATGGAAACCGTTAAGTCGATGGTAGCCGCCATTTTAGAAGAAGATGGTGTTAACCCGCCAACCTCACGCTTAAACCCACAGCGAGTAGAAAGCTGGATCCGTGAAAGTCAGTTAGTTCAAGGTTTTGAGCAAATTCGCCCTGAATTTGAAAAGCTAGAACAAGAGTTTAATCAGTTACTGAGCGCCGAGCTTCGACTAGGCAGTTTAGCTAAAGGCTATCGCGCCGATGAAACCTTTGAAGCACAGCGCCAAGAGCGCAGTGAAAATCAGTCTAAAGAGACCAGTTTACAACTGCGCCTTCTGGACGAAGAATGGAAAGAAGCCCGCGATGAGATCAGCCAAGAATTGTCATTCGCCCAAGGTGATATTCGTAAATATGAAGCTGAGCTTGATGGCATTGAAGATCAATATGAAGGCTTTTTAAATGCCAATATTGAACAAGCTAAAGCCGACTTAGACAGTTTAGATAATTGGCGCAGTGATTTAGAAAACTTATCAGAGCGTCATAAGTTACAAACTGAAAAGCACCAAGACATTGAAGCGGCTTACAGTACCCGCCGTAGTAAAATTGCTGAGCAGTTACACCGAGAGCTTGAGTCACTGCATCAAGAGCAAGATAGCATTCGTGAAACCCGTGATGCCCAGCGTGAATCTGCTAACGATGATTTAACTCAACTCGACAGCTTATGGCGTGAAAAAACCGATGCCGGTAAAGCGCAGTTTGCTGAACAAGAATTTAAACTCAAGCTCAGCCAAGGTGAGCTGAAACATCAAATCGACGGTGTCAGCTACACCGAAGAAGAGAAAATGAGCTTAGCAGTGTTTGATGAGCGCATTAGCCGCGCTGATGAAGAACAAGAAAGCTGTAATCAAAAAGTCGATCGCTTATCAATAGAAGAAAGAAAACTGCGCGCCAAACGCGATCAAGTCTCTGAGGCACTTCGAATCGCCAGTGTGAGAGTGAATGAGCGCTTAGCTGATGTTGATGATGTCAAAGGGGTGTTATTTCCACAATCACACACTCTATTAGAGTTTTTGCGTAAAGAGTCCTCAGGTTGGGAGCAAAGCTTTGGTAAGGTTATTGCCCCTGAACTATTACACCGCACCGATCTCCATCCCCATGTTGCAGACAGTAATGGCGAGGTATTATTTGGTATTGGCTTAGATCTTAAAGCCATTGATGTGCCTGATTATGCTGCCTCAGAGCAAGATTTACGCCTGCGCTTAGCTAAAGCTGAAGAAGCCTTAGCTCAAGCTGAAGAGTTAAAGTCGGAAAACGAAGATCAACTGGTAGCCATTAACGATCAATTAGACACGCTTAATAAAGAGCTGACTTTTGCTCGCACTGCTTATAAAAATAGCCGTGAAGATGTGCGGCGTTTATTTGATGAAAAGCGCAGCTCACAAGAGCAAATCAATCAAGCGTTATCCGAGCGTAAAGCCCATGCCAGCAAGCGTCTGATTCAATTAGAAAACGAGCTCAAGCAGCAGCACAATAAGCACCTAGAGTGGCTTAGTGAGCAAAAAGAGCAAGCTCTTGAAGCCCGCATGGAAAAAAATGCCTATTGGCAAGATGTGGTCGGTGCGCTAGATAATCAGCTAGGGCAAATTAAAGCCAATATCGACACCCGCCGTAGTAATGCTAAGCAAGAGCAAAAAGCCTGTGAGTCATGGTACAAAAACGAGCTTAAATCTCGCGGGGTTGATGAAGCGGCTATCGTGGCGCTAAAAGGGCAAATTCGCGATCTTGAAACCCAAATCAGTAATGCGGAAAAGCGTCGCAGTGATGTCTTGCGATATGAGCATTGGTATCAAAATGCCTGGCTAATTGCCAAGCCGAAATTGCAAACCGATTTATCCAAAGTTAAGCAAGCAGCCCTTGAGTTAGAGCAGCAGCTTGCCAATAAAACCGCCGATGTGAAGCAACGTAAACAACACTTTGAAAGCTTGAAAAAAGCCTCGGATGCTGCGCAAGTTGACGCTTCTGAAAACCTCACCAAACTGCGTTCGGTGATGCGTAAACTGGCTGAGCTTAAATTGCCGCCAAGTAAAGATGAAGCAGCTGGAGGCATCGGTGAGCGTTTAAGACAAGGTGAAGAATTATTACTACAGCGTGATTATTTACTGGGCTCAGTAAAACAATACGTTGAGCATTTTGATTCGGTTATTGCCAGTAAGTCAGGCTCGAGCTTAGCTGAGTTTTGGGAACGCGCCCGAGATGAATCAAGTTTTAGCAATGATAAAGGTATCCGCCTACTGGATTACCGTAAATTAGTGCCACAACTTGAACAGCTATTAAATGTGATGGTGCCGCAATCTTTGATGGCCATTCGCGAACAAGGGCGTATTTTTGGTATCGACTTAACTGCTTATTACGATGTATTAGCAGATATTGACCGCCGCATCGCCTCCCAAAGCGCGCGTATTACCCGCGAAGTGGGTGAAGAGTTATTCCTTGATGGCGTATCTGAATCCGCGGTTAAGATTCGTTCTCGCATTAGCGAACTTGAGTTTTGGCCTGAGCTTGAAGTGTTTGTTAAAGCCTTTAAACAGTGGAAAGCAGATGGCTTTAGTGAGCTGCCTGATGAGCATTACACCTCAAGTATGCGCCGCGCCTTAGATATTATTGGTCGCTCGGCGTTAAGTGGCGGCATTGCTAAACTGCTGGAAATTGAGCTGCGCTTAAAAGAAGGCAACAGCGACTTAATTATTCGCACCGATAGACAGCTTAATGAATCTTCAAGTCATGGTATGGCTTATCTGATTTTATGTAAGTTCTTACTGGCCTTTACTCGCCTATTACGGGGTAAAGCCGATGTCACTATTCATTGGCCTATTGATGAGTTGGGCACCTTGCACCACACCAACGTGAAGAAGATATTTGATGCCTGCGTTAATAACAATATCAGCGTATTAGGGGCGTTTCCTAACCCAGAATCTGAAGTGCTGAACTTGTTTGCTAATCGCTACATTATCAATAAGCAAACCCGTAAATTACAAGTGGTGAAACCTAAAGCCAACCCATTGGCTGCACGCTTAAGTCAACATGCCAATAAGGAGGCTATTTAATGTCTGAGGTTACGGCAAGTACCGAAACAACACTGGTTGGCACTGGCATGCTGATTGAGCAACTGCTTCGTGGTGAGTTTATTTGTCGCACCACCAATGAAGATGGCTGGCGCGCCCTGAAAAGCAGTGCCACCTTTGATAAAGTGGAGCAGTATTTAAATCAAATCAACCGCACGATTTCTTCTGCAGCAGAAGGTGATGTGTTCTTTTGTGGCTATCAGCAACTGGGTGAGCAAGAACGTAAAGTGATTTCTAGCCAGTTTAAAGATATTTGCTCGGCGCTTATTCCGCTGGTGGAATGGTTGGTGCTAGTACAAGAAAGTAGCGGCCAAGATGCGCCTTTAAGTGAAGGTGCGCCAATACGCTTAACTGAGCTGCAAGCGCGTATTGAAGATACGCCAGCGTTTATGGAGCAGCTCGCTAAGTTGAGCCAATATCGCTTATTTGGCTCAACCAGTAGCAATGCCGACAACCAAATTAAATTGGTGTTTAAGCGCTTAGTGGAGTTGGGGTATTTGGTAAAACCTAATAGCGAGAAACAAATTTATATTGCCACCGGCAAGCTTGATTATTTGTACGAAGTGATTCGCTTTATTGATGAAACTGAAGGGTTAAGCCTTGAAGCGCAAGCTGAAACGGCTACCCAAAAGGATTTATTATGAGCAATAATTTACATCAAGCGGGGGTTAAGCTACTAAAACAGCTGAGTCGCCATTCTGATGTGGTTATGGATGCCTATCTTGCTGGCTCAGTGAATGAGCAAACCCATGACGCAGCAGTGATTGAGAAACTCAGAAAAAGTGGCATTTTATGGCGCCCAGAGCCCGATGAAGAACTGCGCTTAAAACGCTCGGTACGGGCGTTACTTGAAGAAGCTTTAAGTGATGAGCGTAATCGGCAAATTGATGCCAATGTCGGCTCGGCGTTTAGCACCATCAAGACACTGGCCGATCATTACAAAGAAGCAAGACACAATATTAATTATGGCGCTGCAGAGGCTTACCTTGCTGACTTAAACGAGCACGTTTATAGCTTTACCGACAGCCTGCGCTACTCCATTCGGGTATTGTGGGGCCGTATTAATAATGAGTTTGGTTATGTTGGTAGTATTAGTGCCAAAATTCGTGAAAATGAATTAGCCCAAAGTCAGGTGTCTGAATTACTCAACGGCTTAGAAATGTTCCAGTTTAGTGAGCTTAGTGATACCGCCGGTGATATTCGCGAGCTAAGACGCTTACTGGTGACCAATCTGCAAGAAACCTTAAGTCAGTGCATTCAAGAAATTAGTGCAGTGCAAGGGCGCTTGCTAGAGCTACTGGGGCGTTTTCGTCAAATTCAGGGGCGTACTCGATTATTAAAAGGCTTTTTACTGCACACAGATTTGCATCCTGATTATCAACCTGATGATCATGTGGCGCATAAGTTTGTGCCGAAATTGTTTAACTGCGCTGAAGCCATCATTAAGCCTGCCAGTGTCGACGTTAATAACGCCAGCCATGAGCTTATCTTGCTCGATACGGTGGCGAGAATTAAAACCATTAGCCGCGACTTATTGCCGGCAAAAGTGCGTGAGCACGATGTGTCCATGACCATGACTGCGGTGGAGGATTTTGATATTCCTGATAATCCACTAAAGCTAGCGGTAGATGAATACTTCTGCGCCGTGATTGATTCAGGAGTTCGTCAATCAGCACTGGAATACTTAGAAGAGCATAAGTTGCACTGGGCATCTGAGAATTGGCTTTATCAAGTGATTGGCGGCTACGAAGGTTTGCCCGATGAGCACAAAGCTTATTTTGAACTTGAGCCCATAGGCCATCCTGATCCTGTTTATAACGGTAACTTTATGATCCATGATGTGGAGTTATGGCTGGCTTAAACTTGATAAGTGAATCATCCCAGAACTGATTTACAAAAAAGCTGTTTGGTGCCAACCAAGCAGCTTTTTTATGTCATTTCATTAGCGCTACAGCCCGAGCTTCAAAGCTGCATTAGCCGATAATAGAATAAGCTGTAATGTTGTGGTAATTAAGCGTCTTGTTTGCATTAATGTTACCTTTGTTGGGCACTGGTTAATGCTGCCAGCATGGGATAAATAGAAGCAAATGTTGCGCTTTTATAAAACGCTAGTTATTAGCTTAAATTGTCGTCAGAGTTGTAGTGTTCTCAACTCATTAGTACTCTTACGGTAGTGTATAATACTGTTAGTGTTGTGTTTTTTAGTCTTGAATCCTGCTAAAAATATTTATAATTCAACTGTTTTAGTTTAAGTTGTTTTAATTCAACAGTTTGGTGGTAGTTGTAAATGCTGCTGCTCAGTGGCCGCTCAAACTAATTGATCGATAGCATTGAATTAAATTGCTTCTTGTCCCAGTATCCTTGTCGTTAAAAATAATTAAAACAAATTTTCAGTCGAATTAACCTCAGTATTGAGCCTGTGTAAGTCGTTACAACAGCGAAATCAGCGTTAATTTGACTTTTATTAGGAACGTTCGCGATATGACCAAATCATTATCAAGCCGCATTTTTATCGGATTATTCTTTGGACTAATATTGGGCAGTATTGTCCAATTTGCCCTCAATGATGTCAGCTTCTTCTCAGGCACCTTAGTCAATGCTGCCAGCGGTATTGGTACCATGTTCGTTAATATGATCATGATGCTAGTGGTGCCACTGGTATTTGTCAGTATTGTTTGCGGCGTGTGTGAACTGCAAGATTTAAAGAGCTTTGGCCGTTTGGGCGGTAAAACCTTTAGCTTTTATATTATTAATACCTTGGTGGCTATCACAGCGGCATTTTTAGTCGCCATGTTACTGGAGCCAGGTAAAGGCGTTGATATGTCTAGCGATGGCGGCGTGAGCATTACTGCAACTGAGTTACCTAACTTAATGCAGCTGATTGTTAGCATAGTGCCTAATAACCCATTTGCCGCATTTACTTCAGGTAATATGCTGCAAGTTATTTTCATGGCCTTGCTGTTAGGCGGCGTGATTAAATCAATGGGTGAGAGCGTTAGCGGCGCAGTGCAAGGTTTTCAAACAGCCAATAAAATCATGATGCGCTTAATCACTGTGGTAATGAGCCTTGCGCCAATTGGTGTGTTTGCCTTGATGTTTAAATTAGCGGCAACCCTTGAGCCGGCTATTTTTGTCAGCGTGGTTGAATACCTGGTTATCATCTTAGCATTGCTGTTGTTATGGATTTTTGTGGTTTACCCTACAGCAGTGTCGATTTTCACCCCGGTATCAGCCTCGAGCTTTCGTGAAAAAACCAAAGAGCAGATTTTATTCTCGCTTTCTACCGCCAGTTCAAATGCGACCATCCCTGTGACCATGCGTACCTTAACCGATAAGTTAGCTGTTAGCCGCGCTGTCGCTGGATTCGGGGTGCCACTCGGGGCAACGATGAACATGGGCGGAGTGTCAATTTACATTACTATCGCGATTTTCTTTGTGGCCAATGCTTTTGGTATGCCAATTACAGCAGAGCAAATTCCAGCATTGTTATTTAGTGTGTTTTTATTGTCAGTGGGCGCTGGTGGCGTACCCGGCGGCGGCATGGTGATGATTGGTGTGCTTATCTACCAATTAGGTTTACCAGTCGAAGCCTTTGCCATTGTGGCAGCACTTGATCGTATTATTGATATGGTACTGACATCTTGTAACGTAGTGGGTGATACTGCGGTATTAACCATAGTGGATCAAACGGAAAAACCACATCAGCTTAATGCTGAGGCATAAGCTCGCTATTTAATCGTAGCTAAAGCGCTAACATTACATAGCCTGCAATTGCAGGCCATGTTGTTTTTAAAACTTAGTTATCTATTAGCTCAATCATTACTAATCACTAATAGCTAGCAAGATCAAAAAAACCGCCAGCAGGCGGTTTTTTAATAGTAGCTAAAAGCGCAATTAATCAATTGTCGGCTCTTGGCTGTAATCAACATCATGGTAGCTTAAGCAAGTATCCACTTCGTTGGCGCTACCAAGAATAACAGCAACACGTTGATGGATAGCTGTTGGTTCGATATCTAGGATATCACCATAGCCTGTAGATGCTTTACCACCGGCTTGTTCAACCAATAAAGCCATAGGGTTGGCTTCATACATTAAACGCAGCTTGTACGGCTTTTCAGGGTTCTTATTATCGGTTGGGTAAGCAAAGATACCGCCACGACATAATACGCGGTGAACATCACCCACCATTGCAGCAATCCAGCGCATATTGAATGACTTTTCACGGGGCCCAATAGTGCCTAATACTAAGTCAGCAATGTAAGTTTGCATTGGTGCTTCCCAAAAGCGCTGATTGGACATATTGATCGCAAATTCAGCGGTATCTTTACTGATACTCACTTCTGCTGTGGTGAGCAGGAACTCGTTAGTGTCAGGATCTAAGGTATAAAGTTGAGTACCTTGACCTGTGGTGAGCGCCATCATGGTTGATGGGCCGTAAAGCACATAACCTGCGGCAACTTGTTTGCGGCCACTTTGTAAAAAGCTTTGCTCGTTAAACTCGCCTTCGCCAGCAGGTAGCACTGAGAAAATCGTCCCTACCAGTGAGTTGATATCGATATTTGATGAACCGTCTAGAGGATCAAAACAAACTAAGTATTCGCCGTCTTGATTGACTTCAACAACATAATCTTCTTCTTCAGATGCAAGACCGCGAACATTGCCTTCAGCTTTAAGTGCATCTTTGAGCATGTCATTGGTAATCACGTCGAGTTTCTTTTGGGTTTCGCCTTGAACATTTTCTTGTTCAGTAGCGCCCAAAACACCAGCTAATGCACCATGTTGCACTGCTTTACTAATTGCTTTTGAGCAATCGGCAAGGCTAAGTACTAATTGTGAAAGCGAAGCTGATACTGCTTGGTTGGTCAGGGTTTGTGTCAAAGTTTGCATGCTTGTTCCTAAGACAGTAGAGGTTAAGGTCGGTAACCAGTGGTTAATGTTTTATTTTATTATCAAGGATAATACCTCAGATTTGTCCATATTACAGCGTGAAAAAGATGAGCAATATATGACTTGCAGTAGATTTGTTATAAACTCGCTGGTAAATAATGCTTTCAGTTGATTTTTGGTTAAATTAATATTGGCAGCGAAAATAATAATAACGATAAATATAAATTTATGGCTTCCCAAGGATTGATAATGACTAAAAAATGGAAATCGACCGCGGCGTTGATGCTGTCGGCAATTCCGCTAGTGTTTACTGGCGCTCTTATTTCAGATCATGCAATGGCCTCTACCATGAAAATATCCGGCAATACCACTCCACTGACCATAGAAAGAATTCATGCATCACCAGCCTTGGCCGGCGCTAGCCCTCGGGGATTAAAACTGTCTCCCGATGGTAGCCGAGTGACGTATCTTGCTAGCCGTGAAGATAACCAGCATTTTTATGACTTATGGCAAATGGATATCAGCACTGCAAAGCGCAGTATGTTGCTTAATGCCGATAAGCTGGCTGGGGGCGAATTATCTGATGAAGAAAAAGCCCGCCGCGAACGTCAACGTATTTATGGTCAAGGGATCATGGAGTACTTTTGGGCTGATGATGGCCAAGCGTTATTAATTCCAGCTGCAGGCAAGCTGTATTTTTATACCTTGGCGGATCAAAAGGCGCAGGCATTAAATACCGGTGAAGGCTTTGTCACTGATGCGCGTTTGTCCCCTAAAGGCCGTTATGTGTCATTTGTGCGCGAGCAAAATATTTTTGTACTGGAGCTGGCAACAGAAAAGCTAACTCAGCTGACGTTTGATGGTAAAGGGCCGATTAAAAACGGCATGGCAGAGTTTGTCGCCCAAGAAGAAATGGGCCGAATGACAGGTTACTGGTGGTCGCCAGATGAATCAGCTATCGCCTTTACTCGTATTGATGAGTCAGGTGTTGAATTAGTCACCCGTAATGAGATTTATGCTGACGGTATAAAACTGACTGAGCAGCGTTATCCTTATGCGGGTAAAGCCAATGTTGAGATTGAACTTGGCGTGATTGAGCTGGCGAGTAAAGCAGTGCAGTGGATTGATTTAGGTAAAGAGAAGGATATGTATTTACCGCGAGTAAAATGGCTGCCAGATAGCAAGCAGTTATCATTTCAATGGCAAAGCCGCGATCAGCAGGCATTGGACTTACGCATCATTAACCTTGGTTCAAAACCTGGTTCAGACGTTAAAGCTAACACGGTTGTCAAAGAGCGCAGCCAAGCATGGGTAAACCTTAACGATGACTTACATTTCTTAAAGCAACAACAAGCGTTTATTTGGGCCTCAGAGCGTGATGGTTTTAAGCACCTTTATTTATTTGACCTGTCGGGTAAACAAATAAAGCAATTAACCACAGGGCTGTGGGCGGTTGATGATCTTGAGTTTGTGGATGAGCAGGCGGGCTGGGTGTATTTTTCAGGCCGAAAAGACACAGTTGTTGAACGCCATTTATATAGAGTGTCATTAACCAGTGACAAGATTGAAAAACTATCAACTAAAGCCGGGATGCACTCAGCAGTCTTTGCTGATAAAAAACCAATTTATTTAGATTACTTCAATAGTTTAATTCAGCCGCCACAGGTGAGTTTGCACAATGACACTGGCGAGCATTTAATGTGGGTAGAACAAAATGAAATTAACCAAACCCATCCTTTGTATGACGTTGCGGGTTTATGGCAAATACCAGATTTTGGCCAATTAAAGGCTGAAGATGGCCAAAATCTGCAGTACCGATTATTTAAACCCACTGATTTTGATGCCAGCAAAAAATACCCAGTAGTTGTTCGAGTATACGGTGGGCCACATGCGCAATTAGTGGTTAATAGCTGGAGTGAAGCGGATTACTTTACCCAATATCTATTACAACAAGGCTTTGCTGTATTTCAATTAGACAACCGCGGCTCAGCCCATCGTGGTACTAAGTTTGAATACGTTATTTACCAGAATATGGGTGATGCAGAAGTTAACGATCAAAAAGTGGGCGTAGATTACTTAAGAAGTCTGCCATTTATTGATGGCGATAATATCGCTATTTATGGTCATAGTTATGGCGGCTATATGGCGTTAATGAGCCAGTTTAAAGCCCCTGATTATTTCAAAGCGGCAATTTCAGGTGCGCCCGTGACCGATTGGCGTTTGTATGACACCCATTATACCGAGCGCTATATGGGTCACCCTGCTAAGAATAAACAGGGTTACGATGCCAGCAGCATTACCCCTTATGTGGAAAATTATCAGTCTGGTTTGCTGATGTATCACGGTATGGCTGACGATAATGTGTTGTTTGAAAATAGCACCCGCGTATATAAAGCGCTGCAAGATGAAGGCAAGTTATTTCAAATGATAGACTACCCTGGCTCAAAGCATTCTATGCGCGGTGAAAAGGTGAGGAATCATTTGTATAAATCCTTAGCTGCCTTTTTAGAACGCGAGCTTAAGTAGCGCTGTTTATAGCAAATGGGTAATAGGTAATGGGTTGGCAATAATAGCCCATTAGTTATAGATCACTTGTTATCGTCCATGAGGGATAGTTCATTTTTAATAGCCCATAAAAAAGCCAAGTCACTGACTTGGCTTTTATTTTCATTTGCTACCCAATGAGCTTAATCAAATAAGCACATTAATTGCAGACGAAATTAATCTTCTAAGTTACCACAAAAACGGTAACCTTCACCGTGGATAGTTGCGATGATTTCTGGCGTGTCTGGTAAACTTTCGAAGTGCTTACGGATACGACGGATAGTCACGTCAACAGTACGGTCATGTGGCTTAAGCTCACGGCCAGTCATTTTCATTAACAAGTCTGCACGAGTTAAGATTTTGCCTGGGTTTTCTACAAAGTGAAGCATCGCACGGAATTCACTGCGAGGTAATTTGTAAGACTCACCTTGTGGGCTAACTAAAGAACGGCTGTTGATTTCTAAGCTCCAACCGTTGAAACGGTAAAACTCAACTGAACCTTTTTCTTCGGTTTCAGCGCCAGCGCTGTTTACACGAGTTAATAGGTTACGAGCACGGATAGTTAATTCACGTGGGTTAAATGGCTTAGTGATGTAGTCATCAGCGCCAATTTCTAAACCAAGGATCTTATCAACTTCGTTATCACGGCCAGTAAGGAAAATAAGGCCAATGTTATTAATTTCACGAAGTTCACGGGCTAATAATAAACCGTTTTTACCAGGAAGGTTGATATCCATAACAACAAGATTAATCTTATTATCCTGCATGGCTTTATGCATTTCTGCGCCATCGTTTGCTTCAGTTACTACATACCCTTCGGCTTCAAAAATACTACGTAGAGTATTACGGGTTACAGCTTCATCTTCAACAATAAGAATGTGTGGGTTTTGCATGTCATTTACCTAAATTAAAAACAATTCGATTCTAGTCATGTTGCACTAGGGCTGTGGCGTTATATAGCTAAGAAAACGCCGATAATTTATAAATTCACGATAGGTGTTTATCTATGTCTGCCCTGAACAAAACACGCTTCATGACTAACTACATTATATAAACCAGTTTAAGGCACTAATATTTATCGCACTTCTATAAAAGAGTTATACGTGACGTAAATTTTGATCATAAAAAATCAATATTCAGATCGTATGCTGAGCTTGAGTAAGCTCACAACCTGTCAAAATATCTGTAAAACCGATGATTCATATAAACTAAGAGATTAAATTGCTGATTAAAGTTCCTTCGCAACCTAATTTTGTCCTACATTTATATTCAGTCTTTTAAAATGTAGAACACATTTTAAAAGCTTGAACACTTTACCAAGATTTAATTTCAGTAAATGTAGTCGCTTGTGTCACAACTTAGCGTTATGTAGCAAAATCTAGCTAGTGTGAGATATTGTACTCGTTTTAGGCATTTGTTAACAAATGAAATGTTAACAAATTTACGGGGAAGATTTGTTACAAAAATGCTTTTTGGTGTAAGCTTATGATTTTTAAGTCAAATATAATTATTGTTCTTGTGACTTACATCACACAGGGTGTTGGTCCAAGTCTTGGTTTGCTACACTGAATTGGTCTTAATTGAGAAAAATAAATGATGAATAATTCAATAGATAACCTTTGGTTTAAGTATCAAGGGACCCAATTTCTACTTACTCAGCGCCTTTCTTACGCTGTCCCCTTCGCCATTGTCACCGCCCATAATCCCTTAGGCAGCCAATTGAATCCGTGTCAAAACCGTTTGTTAGATAGGCGACTTCAACGGAAAATTCAGCAATTTAATAGCCCCTATCGTTGCTTAATTGGCGCGGCGCCAGACTTATCTCATATGGAAAAAAGTTGGGCAGTCTTTATAGAAAAAGACCAAGCGTTAGCGTTAGGCCGAGAGTTTAAACAGCTCGCTATTTACTATGTTGATAATGGGGTGTTGTCATTACTTGCCTGTGGTGAAGCACCTGACAAGGAAGTGTTAATTGGCGAGTTTGGCCCACGAACGGTTTTAGTTAATGAATTACCTGATTTGCACGATGAATAACATGATCGGCGATTAAGTGACATTTGTATCAGTTATCGAGGATGTTTAATATCAGTAACTCCTTCTATAGGTACTTAGTTAAGTGCCTTTTTTTATTGTTATTTTTATATTTTTATTAGGGCAATGGCTATTTATATACTGTTGAAACTTGATTGTTAATATTGAAGCTTAATTGTGCAGTTTAGTTGAAGGTTTTAACTCAATAACCTCGAATTTACATTGAGGTTATTACTTTTTATTTTTTAATCACTATTGTTTTATATCACTTTTTTGTTTCAAATTATAAATAACAGCTTACATGATACTATTTTGAGCTCAGTGTCTCTATTTACGTATTGTGTTATTTGACGATTTTATGGCATATCCCAATTGACTTGAGTTGTTATTTATTGGTATTTTCATGCTCTTCCTGTGGGAAGAAACAGAAGAGGAGCGTTAGCTAGGTAGTAAGTTCGAGGAAAACCAATTCCTATGACAGCTTATGAGGGAGATTAGCGCCGAGGTACTGGTATGTTTGGTTGGCATTCGGTATCGGTCGTTTAGGTTGAATCCTAGCGATTGTCACCTATTTTTTGGTGGAGAGCTTCTGGTGAAAGATTGCTGTTTCCCTTCTTTAAGGGTGCGTTATCACTGCACCAGGCTCTTCGAACGAAGTAAGTTCGGAGTGTAATCATGTTTTTACGTATTAAATTTCAAGTTGTTCCAATACTGTGTACTCAGTTTATGTCTACTCAGTCCATGTCTACTGAAAGTATGTTTAGTCAAAGTTTGTCTGCTAAAACTTTGTCTACTAAAACTTTGTCTAGTAAAAGTTCGTCTGCGAATGTCGTGGAGGTATCAGCATGAGTTTAGTTGTTGCTAAGTTCGGTGGCACCTCAGTTGCTGATTTTGACGCCATGAACCGCTGTGCGGACATTATTTTAGCCAATGCCAATACCCGCGTCGTTGTTGTTAGTGCTTCTAGCGGTGTCACTAATTTACTGGTTGAGTTAACTCAAGCCAATGTGAACGACCAACGCCGCTTAAGTTTAGTCACTCAAATTGCTAAAATTCAATATGACATTGTTGATAAGCTGGCGCGTCCACAAGATGTAGCTGCTACGATTGATAAGCTATTAAGCAGAATGGCAGTGCTTAGTGATAAGTTAGTGCTCGATAGAAGCAAAGCCATCATTGATGAGCTGTTATCCATGGGTGAGCAATGTTCATCATTATTGTTCTCTGCGGTTATTCGCCAAAAAGGCACGCCATCAAGTTCATTTGATGTGCGCCAAGTATTAAGAACTGACAGTCACTTCGGCAAAGCAGAGCCGCAAATTGAGCTAATATCGATGTTAGCCGCTGAGCATTTACAGCCGTTACTCGCTCAGCAAGTTATCGTGACTCAAGGATTTATTGGCGCAGATGAAGCAGGCAACACCACCACCTTAGGCCGCGGCGGCAGTGATTATTCAGCTGCGTTATTAGCAGAAGCGTTAAAAGCTGATGCGGTAGAGATTTGGACCGATGTGGCGGGAATTTATACCACTGACCCACGTTTAGCGCCTAATGCGAGACCTATCCCTGAAATTAGCTTTAATGAAGCGGCTGAGATGGCTACCTTTGGCGCTAAAGTATTACACCCTGCGACGATTTTACCGGCCGTGCGTCAACAAATTCAGGTGTTTGTTGGTTCCAGTAAAGCACCTGAACAAGGTGGAACTTGGATCCGTCATCAAGTAGAAGATGCCCCGGTTTATCGAGCTGTGGCTCTAAGACGCGATCAAACTTTATTAAACCTGCATAGCTTACAAATGCTCCATGCTCAGGGCTTTTTAGCGCACACCTTTGCCACGCTTGCTAAGCATAAAATTTCAGTTGATTTGATTACCACCTCAGAAGTTAATGTGTCACTAACGCTTGATAAAACCGGTTCTGACTCCAGCGGGCAGGGGTTATTAAGCGAGTCATTACTGCAAGAACTATCACAAAATTGCCGTGTAAGAGTGGAAGATAAATTAGCTTTAGTGGCGATTATTGGTAATCAAATAGCGTCAACAGCAGGTATTTGCAGCCGAGTTTTTGGGGTACTTGAACAGCATAATGTGCGCATGATTTGCCAAGGGGCTAGCCCACATAACTTATGTGTTCTCGTCGCTGAATCTGAAGCCGCAGATGTGGTTAACTCTCTGCACCAAAACTTATTTGAATAATTGCTAACGTGGCAGGTATGACATCAGTGAATTCAATTACAGAACAGGCTAACGATTATTCAGCCACCATGTCTCGGGTTGAAGTGGGAGAGCTTGCCACAGGCCAAGCTTTAACGGCGCCACTGTTTAGCTTTAAAGGCTCAGATGACGCCGCGCCCAGTGTTTATATTCAGGCCAATGTTCATGGGGCTGAAGTGCAGGGTAATGCGGTGATACATCAGCTGATGACTTTACTGCAAGACTACACTGTATTAGGCGATATTCACTGCGTGCCATTAGCCAACCCTTTAGGCATTAATCAAAAAAGTGGCGAGTTTACCTTAGGGCGATTTGATCCTATCACTGGGGTGAATTGGAACCGAGAGTATTATGATCAGTCACTTGATATTGCGAGCTGGTTCACTGAGCATCAACACTTTGCCGACAAGGACTTGTTTAGTGCTTTTAGGCAAACCTTAGTCAATAATTGCCAGCAACGTTTAGCCAACCCTTGGGGTATTAGTACCGGGCATCGCTTAGCGGTGACATTACAACATATGGCCCATGGCGCTGATATCGTGCTTGATTTACATACCGGGCCTAAATCTGCAAAGCACCTTTATTGCCCTGAGTATGATGCAGCCGCAGCCGCGTTTTTCTCGATCCCCTTATCGTTAATTATCCCCAATGAATTTGGCGGCGCCATGGATGAAGCGGTTTTTTGTCCATGGTGGCAATTAACTGAATATGCAGCGTTAAAAGGGCGCATATTCGATGTGCCTGTGGCGGCTTTTACCTTAGAGCTAGCAAGCCAAGAACGTATTGATATGGCAGATGCTAAAAATGATGCCCTAGGTATTTTGGCCTATTTGAGCCATCGGGGAGTGATCAAAGAGCATGTTGCTCCTGCCAGCATGAAACGCTGGGGCTGTTACTTAAAGGATTATAAAAAGTTTCATGCCCCTAAAGCGGGTTTAGTGGAATACTGCGCAGCGGTTGGTGAGCCGTTAGCTGCTGGCGAGCCTTTAGTGACCTTATTAAGGTTAGATCAGTACGGCAGTGATAATGCCGTCACTTCGGTGAGTTTGCCGATAGATTGCGTGCCAGTGCTGCATTTTGCTTCAGCTTCAGTCCATCAAGGCACTGAGCTGTATAAAGTCATGACTAAGGTATTTGAAATTCCATAAGCTAAATAGATAAGTTAATTTCGTTTTTTCAGCAAGTTAAGCCCGTAGCTAGTTTTTACGGACTTAGTTTTTACGGACTTAGTTCTCTCAGGCTTAGTTCTTGCTAGCTTAGTTGATGTTAAGCACTGCTATTTATTTGACTAGCTTCTTAATATTTCTAATGGCATCGACAGCATTTCATCGCCAGATGCAGCAAAATACCAAATAATAGCAATCAGTAAGCCAACCGTAATGAAGTACCACAAGGTCGAGAAGATTTGCCCATAACGGTCAAGGGGCAATAAATGACTTTGATGACGGCTTTTCCATTCAAATACAATCTCAAGACTGCCAATTAATAATAAGAAGCCCAGTAATGCCAGTCCAAGGCTGTAGCTAATGAATACCCCAGCGGCTGCGCCTGCGATACAGGCGATTAGACCCACCATGCTATTCATCGAAAAGGTGATACTTTTTAAAATATGACCACCATCTAAAGGCAGTATCGGCAATAAATTAAAGAGGTTTAATAGGGCGTTAAAGCTGGCCAGTCCGGCAAAAAAGATATTACCCGTCAGCCAATAAGCCAGCATACAGCCGATGGACATAAACAGGCCAAAAGTCGGCCCCATAATAGAGATCACCACGTTCTGCCAACGGGTATTAATACGCTCGTCACTAACAGCAAGGCCGCCCATAAATGGGATCAAATAAATCCCTTTGGTTTTCATGCCAAAGTGTTTCATTGCTTTGATATGACCATATTCATGGATAACCAAACAGGCAATCAAGGCTAATGCAAACTCAATTGAAAATAGCCAAGAGTAGGCCGCCACACTGGCTGCAGCGAGCATGGCTTTAATCACTTTGGCGCTTTTAAGTAACTTAAAACCTAGAGAGGCTAAGCCAACAAAACTGAATTTTTGTTGTTTAACTGGGGCCACTTCAGGGGTTTGTCGTTCTATGTCCTTGCTGTTACGCTGGCCATCGGCAATGGTGTTATTGTCCACCAAAACCGTATAGTTGATGATAAATGGTTGCCACTGCACATCAGACTCTAAGCGCACTTTCATGACTTGGCGGTTGGTTTGGGTGATGACATCATCATGACTGGGTTCTGCTAGTGAACTCGGTCTAGACAACTCAAATTCGTGGATAGTAAAGCTTTGATTATCAGCAGAAGCCGACTTTTGCGAAACCAGTTGATTATCCCAATAGAGCTGTTGCCAGCCAGCCATGGAGCCCTCTAATCGTAGGCGTTTTCCTAGGCATTCTATGTTTAACAGTTCCATGCTTGATACTCGTATTACGGGATAAAATGTGGAACAGCATTTTGCCTGAGTCGTGAGGCTGACTCAAGAAAATTCAGACTCAAGAAATTCAACCGTTTCAATTCCTTGTCTAATAGTACTGAAAATAAGCTTTGCGCTGCAGCAATGACCATTTAGCTGGGCATGTTGGCGTACATAATGAATGAAAGTCATTAAGTCGATAGCCTGAGTGCTTAATGCTAATTGAGGCAATGCGGCTACGGTTATAGGTTGGCTGGTATCTGTTGCTGAGTTGATGGAAATATCGAAAGTATTGCCTTCACTGTCGAGTAACTTATCGCAGGTACCTGCAATATGAGGAGTTAAGCAGCAAAACTCTAGCCAGTCTCTATCACTAGCTAGATAAATAAGCTCGTCACAGCTTTGCTGCTTGATGACTGCGGGCCAACAAATACTTTGCATGATAAAACCTGTAGGCGGTGACACTGAGTAACCATTGATAAACTCAATGATTTAAGGCCACACTATTGCCGCTTGAAGTATGTACCCGTTACATAGTGCAACTATCGGTTGCCATAATCAAAACTAATTTCATTTTGCTTATTCATGACGAGGCAAGGGCCGTGCTCCCGTTGGGTTGTATTTTTAGACGGGCCAATATTAATTTTAACGTTGGTAAAGATATGCTTTTTGGCCTGAATAAAATGCTTATTATAGTAGCCATCGGCATCTTGCTGTAATTGCTTGAACTGCGCTTCTAACTGCGCACGATTGCTGGCGAGTTGTTTCTTTTCATCCAGCATCATTTTTACTTGCTCTATCATGCCTGCATCGGTTTGCCATTCGCTTTTAGGTGGCAGCTTGCGTAATCTAGCTTCAATATCAAGGCCTGCAATGACAAGCTGTTTGATTTTATCATGGGTAGTTTTGACTTCTGCGCGAATTTGAGCTTGATCCATGGCGCAAAATAATGCGGTTTTAGTGCCTGCTGTAGCGCCAATTGCCACCGCATGAATGCCTTTGCTAGCGCTCGCCTTGCCACCAACCAGATCGCCTCGTTTGCCGCTAGGATCACTCACTGTGATGACACCGTTTGAACATGCGTGACTATGAAGTAATTGCTTGGTCACTAAGATATCATTGTCAGCATTAAGGCTTGAGTATTGCACGAATTGTGCGCAAATTTGTCCTTGGGCATTAATGGTGGTGCTAAGTTGATGCTCTTTAATTTGGCGACCAATGATGCCTTTACTGACAATGATATCGCCTTTGGCATCCAGTGTTGCTGAGTCCACAAACCCCATGACGGTAATATCGCCGCTACTTTTCACTTGCATGCCTTCATGGACATCACCGCTAATTAACACGCTGCCTTCAAAGTTCACATGGCCAAAATTGACATCAACGTCTTTAATTTGTAGTACATCATCCACTTGCATGCCAAGGCGGGTTTCAACTGGCTGACCTGAAACTGTCGCAATTAATAAGTTAGGATCATTGACGGCCAGTTGAGTGCCATTACCTGGCTGCATAATCATGTCTTTGCCGGGGATTTGCGGCAAAACATCACCATTGACGTTATAACCTGCAACACCATCTGTAGCAGGGGTTTTAATCATTAATACATCGTTTGGTTTTACCATGATCATGGCGCCCAAATCGCGCATATCCACCGATCCATCTTCTCGCTCTTGGGGTTGCAATAAGCGCTCGCGGGCTAATGGCACTTGCCTTGCTAGGCTGGCATTGGTGCCATTTTGGGGCTGTTTACCGTGGGCGATCAGCGAGCGACATTGCTCACCTGGCGGTAAGGTGTCTAATTGTTGTAGTAGCGATAGGATGTTGGGTTTGCTTAAGCCCATTTTAACCTTATGGAATTTAAGCGCATTTAAAATGGTTGGCAGTGTTGGGTCTTGGCCGCCATAGGCAGACACCAAGCTCATTGAGGCTGACATTTTATCTTCGCTGATCTCGATGATGACTTTACCATCAAGGCGCTCAGCAATAATAAAAAATAATTCGTGTTTACCGCTATCGACACTGCAGTGACTATTTACTTCAGCGGTCGCCTTAGCAATGTTTTGCTCTAAGGGCCGCAGCATGGCAAATTCAGGCTGATTAAGTAACTGGGTTATATCATCTTCAGTGATGGGGCCGTGACGGCTAGGCGTAACGCGAAGCTCAACTTGAGTTTGATCAACATTAAAAACCGCTAAATCTGATGCTAGCATAAAATCCCTTATTTTTACGTTCTACATTTGAGCTTATTAGGCTGCCCAATGGGTAGAACGATACGCCTTAGATGACGTTTATTATTAGCTAACAAAATGTAGCGTTTTTTAGGGATAAAAACTAGTCAGTAATTGGTTGTTTTATAACTAAATCAAATAATTTGTGAACTCCATAGCCGTGGAGCCATTTTTGTTATTTATTAAATTGATATAATTTATATTTATTGTTTTCTGCTGGCACATTTACTTGGCCAAATTCAGCGGCTATGGTGTCGGCATACGGCAAGTTTCGGTTAGCGACAATTTGCCAGACGCCGCCTTTGGCAAGGCTTGATGCACTTGATTTAACAAAGTCTTTGGCAATTTGGGTGGTTGCGGCTAAGCCATCATGAAATGGTGGGTTAGCAATGATGCCATTAAATTGACCGCTAATTTGGTTAAAGCCATCAGAGGGATACACTTTTGCTTGCATGCCATTTGCGGCAAGGGTGAGTTCACAGGCTTTTAAAGCCATGGCATTAATATCAATACACTCAACGGATAAACTTGGGTTTGCTTTTAGTAAGGCCGCGCTAATAACCCCAGCACCACAGCCAAAGTCCAATACGCGTTTTTCTAATGTCGGCAAATGCGATAGCAATAATTCTGTACCTTGATCGAGACGCTTTTCGCTAAACACGCCCACAAGATTACAAATGGTGATCTCCCCTTGAGGGGTTGATAATGAGTATTGGCTGACCCAATTATTAAGGTCAAATACAGGTGCTTGGGCGATTAACTCACTGACAAATAATAAACAATGGCGGGCATTATCGCGCTTACTTGGGGTTGAGAAATACTCAGGTAGTAACTTTGCTAACGATTTAACCCCACCTTTATTTTCGCCTACGACAATTAGGTGTCCGCCCTGCTTTAAATGCTTGGCGGCGAGGTTAAATAAATAAGGCGCTAGGGGCTTAGCTTTTGGGAAATAGATAATAGCGACATCAAAGCGTTTTTCTGCATCGGTAGTTGGCAGCTGATGACCAAAGTGACTGCTTAAGCCTTTTTGTTGTTTTTGCGGCAATAATAAATAATGGTTAAAGTCTAATGCTAAGCTCGTCACAGATGCAGCGCTGTTAAGCAACTCAGCCGCCAAGGTATCAGCTTCATGATTTAGAATTAAAACATCTTGGTTTTCAATGAATTCAGCATTTCTTAAAATGACTTGAGAAGCGTTAGTAAGCACGAGATTAACCTTTGAAAAAATAATCTGTCGATTATAGCAAATACCGGCAATAAAAAGGGTGACAAAATTGTCACCCTTTAAGCTTTCTTCATCAGTAATTAATTACTGATAATAACAGTTTGGCTTTGGGGTAATAAACTCATCATCTTAGTGGCAATATCAGTGTTGTTTTGATGGCCACTGAACAGTCTTTCTCCTGGACCTGCGGCAAAAACCTGCACGTCTAATCCAGTGTGACCCAGTGTGGTCCAGCCGGTATTAGTGCGGGCATCAATGATTGTTAATATAGTGGCAGTAAGCTGCTTTTCACCCTGCATACGGGCGTTACTTAATTGAGTCAATTCTTCTTGGCTGGCGTCAAAGCCAATCAGTTGATTAAACTTAGTTTGCCAGTCATCAGTAGCAATTAACTGCTGAGCAATATTCGTTGGTGAGGCATTGATGGCGTGAATGAGTTGTGGCTGCCACTCATACTCACCATTAGTACCAATAGAAAGTCCGCCGGTGTTGTGATCGGCGGTAACCACCATCAAGGTGTCTTTACGTTGACGAACAAATTGCTCAACCACTTCAATGGCATTGGCAAATTCATCCATTTCGCCCATCACTGAGGCGATATCATTATCATGTCCAGCCCAATCTATCAGGCTGCCTTCAACCAGTAACACAAAGCCTTGGTCGTTTTGAGCTAATAGCTCTAAGGCCTTTTTCGTTAAGCTGCTAAGTTTATGGCCTTGCTTATCATCAATGACCCATGGCAGTTGCACTGGGGCAAATAAACCCAGTACTTTTGGCTCAGTGATACTATCAAGTTGCTCAAACTCGGTAATGTGTTGATAGCCTTTGTCTTTAAATTGCAGCAACAGTTCAGCTGAAAAATACTGTTGGCCGCCGCCTAAAATGACATCAGCATCGGTGTTTAAATATGATTGTGCGATGGCTTTATAGTTTTTGCGGTGCTCATTGTGCGTTAAAAACGCCGCAGGAGTAGCGTGGTTCACCTGACTTGATACCGCGACACCCGTGGATAAGCCTGCCGCTTTGGCAAGTTCCATAATGGTGGTCAGTGGGCGTTTATTTTCATCGACTGAAATCGCGCCATTATAGGTTTTAAATCCTGTGGCTAACGCGGTTGCCGAGGCGGCAGAGTCAGTCACATAACCGCTACTGCGAGCAGGGTAGGTACTTGCCATGCCCACTAACAGCCGATCGAATACGGTTTGCTCGATTTCTTGGGTATTGGGGTTGTCTTTAAAGTAGCGGTAGGCGCTGGTGTAAGCTGGGCCCATGCCATCTCCCACCATGATGACCATGTTTTTAGGTTTAGCTGCTGTAGTTGAAGCTTTGTTAGTGCTTTTTAGTGCTGTAATTGGCGCGACGATTACGGGGTCATCAATTACAACCTGTTCAATTGCTGCTTTTTCCGAAATGGCTTCGGAAGTAACAGCAGCTTCAGCTTGAGTTTGGCTAGCAGTATCAGTATTAATGGCGGCTTCAGCGATAAGTTCATTGGCAACAGTGGTATTAGAAAACCACAGGGTTAAGCTAAGCAGTAAGCCTAGCGTACGTCTTAAATGCATGTGTAGTCCCAAATGTGTTCGACAATATCAGCAGCAATGATCTCCACTGCTGCTATCCTTTTGATTTATGCTTTTTTATTGATACGCGCTTCAATTGAGTCCATCAACATCCCAGTAATATCCACATCAAATGCGGCTTCAATTTCTTTGATACAAGTTGGGCTGGTGACGTTAATTTCAGTTAGCTTGTCGCCAATCACGTCAAGACCAACAAAGATAAGCCCACGCTTTTTAAGCTCAGGTCCGATAGTGTTAGCAATATGCCAATCAGATTCCGATAACGGCTGCGCCACACCACGGCCGCCAGCGGCTAAATTGCCACGGGTTTCGCCTTTTTGTGGAATGCGTGCCAGTGAGAAGGGCACTGGCTGGCCATCGACCACTAAAATGCGCTTATCACCAGAAGTAATATCTGGAATAAAGGCTTGTGCCATGGCGTATTGCTGACCTTCATTGGTTAAGGTTTCAATAATAACGCCTAAGTTAGGATCATCTTTCTTAACGCGGAAAATTGAACTGCCACCCATACCATCAAGTGGTTTTAAAATGATATCGCCTTTGGCTTTATGGAAAGCGCGGATGCGTTGCTCATCTCTGGTGACTATGGTTTCTGGGGTGAATTCTGAGAACCACGCAGTAAACAGCTTTTCATTGGCATCACGTAAACTTTGTGGCTTATTAACGATCAGTGTACCTTGCTCTTCAGCGCGCTCAAGCATATAAGTTGCATAGATAAACTCAGTATCAAATGGTGGGTCTTTACGCATTAAGATGACATCAAGGTCAGCCAGTGGCGTATCAATACTGTCGCCTAATTCAAACCATTTTTCAGAATTTGCTGCAACAGTCAATGAACGCATGGTGGCAGTAGCCTCGCCATTAACCATAGCAAGATCATTCATTTCCATATAAAACAACTGATAACCGCGAGCTTGCGCTGCCATTAACATGGCGAAACTAGAATCTTTTTTAATGTTAATCTCACTAATTGGATCCATTACTATGCCGAGCTTAATCATACTTTTATCCTTATATTCTCAATGCATGCATCATTGATTAACCAATATCACCAAACCTAAGTTGCAAGGCGGTGATAGCCGTTAGCGAAGCGGTTTCTGTTCGTAATACTCTTGGACCGAGCAATACATCGGTAAATTGTTGGGTTTCTGTCATGGCGATCTCTTCTTCTGATAAACCGCCTTCAGGACCAATTAGCAAACGAACTTTATGGCTATCTTTACTCTCATCCAATGACAGACCATTAATACCATGTGCCGCTCTTGGGTGTAGGTTCAACTTTAGCGCATCGGTTTGCTCAGCGCACCACTGACTTAAGGTCATGGCTGGGCGCACAACAGGGACCACACTTCGCCCTGATTGCTCGCAAGCACTAATGACAATTTTTTGCCATTGAGCGATTTTTTTATCGAGCCGTTCGCCATTAAGTTTGACTCCACAGCGATCTGAAAATAGCGGGGTTATGGTGCTGACACCCAATTCAACAGACTTTTGAATAGTAAAGTCCATGCGGTCACCACGAGAAATAACCTGGCCTAAATGTAAATCTAACGGTGACTCTGAATCATTTGCCGTTTTTGTAATGATTTCCACAGTGACATTCTTTTTATTGGCGCTGATGATATTGGCTAAATAGTCATAACCATCACCGCTGAATAAACTGATTTGCTCACCTTGTGTCATACGCAGCACTCGGCCAATGTGGGCTGCACCGTCTTCATCAAGCTTTACTTGTTGGTTGAGCGCTAGCTCATTGACGGGCTGATAAATTCTTGGAACTCGCATAAATAACAATCCTTAATCAATGAGGCTGAGGGTTTGGCATTGTTTTAAGACAATTTTATTATGGTTACCCTGTTTTTCTGCAATTAAACGATCCCGCAGGCATTCTGTTTCGTTGACAGGGTAATAGCTGTTCCAAACTTCAAACAAGCGTTGTTGGCTAGATGAAATCGACAACCCATAAGTGTCTTGCATGTAAAAATAGGTTCTGGCAATAGCGCCGCGGCTTTGCTCAGGTGGTTGCACCTTTCGGCCCTTAAAGTCGACTACCATATCACATTGGCCATATAGGGTAGACTTTGCATTCCACTGACTAAAACGGTAATTGCTTCTGTCGCCGTTGACTTCACCCACGGTTGGAGTGAGGTTGTGTAAGTCGGCTTCCATTTTCTTAAATTCTGGGCTAACTCTGCCGCAATTTTTTCTGCCACCATCTTGCCAGCATTGTTCCTGATGGCCAAACTCCCAAGCTGAAACCACATGTTCCCATTCAATTCTGTTAGCTCTAGGGATTTGTTTCCTAACCTGATAACCACAGCTTTCTAAATCGGGTTTCCACTGCTTACCGACCACCTTAATGTCGCAGCCACAATAAAAACTGCTCATGGGGAGCGAGCTACTATAAATCTGCTGAGCAATTTTTTTAGCACTTCGAAAACTTTTCGGGTGTTCAGCTGCGTGTAAATTTGATGACGTTAAAATGATAGCGGTGAAAAGCACTAACAGCCACAGAGGCTGTAAAATATGTTTTAAATACTGTTGCACAAAAGACCCTGATTTTTATATACGGCACAGGCGTTATACGGGTGGTATAGCCTGATATTTGCGAAGGATGGTAAGGGATTGAAACTGGGGATGCAATCAATTGTGTTATTTCAATGCTAACAATGGCAAATATCACTATAAGTGAATGATAAATATTAGGATAAAGTAAAATTATTTACGGCTATGTTTTGGCTGTTAGTACCTGTGAACAGCGGATACAACGGTATTGAGTTTGATTGCGAGTGACTTTGTTGTGGCGGCGAATACTGAGCATGACCGGGCCGCACTGACAATGATACTGAAACTGTTTACCTGCAACGGATTTAGTGTCCAATTGATGGGTGGTGTCTGCAGGTATTTGATAAATGCCGTTCATTAACTGTTGCCACTCTTTACCGTGGGGCTTCACTTTGCCAAACAGTTGAAAGCACAATAAATGACTAACTTCATGGGGCACCACTTGGGTTACAAATGCATCGACATTCTCTTCTAGTAACACTGGGTTAAAGCGCAGTTTATTCAATTGTAGATGCGCAGTGCCAGCGCTTTTGCCTCTTAAGCTAAATAGAATGCTCGGACGGGGAAATTTTCGCTGCAGTTGCTGCTCGGCCAATTGATAGTCGGATTCTATTTTCAATAATACTTGCTGTTGGGCTTCGGTTTTCGGTAATGGAATACGAGCCTCTGAAGCAAGATGTTTAGTACAGGTATTTGCTATGGGGGTTGATGTTCGGCGTGCGAAAATAGATTTGAACATAATAAGCTAATCGTAAAGAGTTGTAAGTTGCTGTAGGCGAAATCGCCTGCTGATAAGGCTATAATAGCATTATCAGCAGGGCATAAAACTAATGCTAAAGCGAACCCGCAGCAAGTTTTACCATTTCGCGGATTTGCTGCACCATTTTCCATTCCATTTCTGCATCAAAACCTGCGACTCTGGGAGTATGAATATGGCCAACCGGTAAAGTACGGTTAAATTGTTGCTTTAATAAAATACTGCGATATGAAATCTCATTAGATAAATAACCGCCGCCAGAGCCTTCTACCGATTGCTCGTTAGCCAGTTCGTAAATGGACTTAGCATCAAATTGACCTCTGCTAATGCTGGTCACTTGATGATTGTCATTGATGCTCCAGTCACCTTGGGCTTGCTTCATGGCAGAGACAGGCAGTGAAAACTCCACAAACTCGGGACCGTTTAAGTTACCGCCATTAAAAAGTGGAGCCATTGGGGTGGTTTTATTTGCACCAGTATAAACGTTCAAATTGTCAGGTGCTGCTGCGCTGCGACCTCTTGCGGGGAAGCGCTCTAAATCAAAATTATCACGCCCCATACTGACAGTAAAAATCATATCAACACTATTATCACGATACATAGGCGTTAATAGTGATTCGATCATGCCGTTATCAAAGTCGGCAAAACGCACCGGGATCATCACAGTTTCGATTTGAGCTTGTTTGCCATTAACATTAAAAGTGACGCCATCTAAAGCCAAGGCTGTTAATCCTGATGGGTTACTTTGATCAATATGCTTATCTAAAAAGAATGGGTCAAAACCTGTGACGAGAATTTTAATTTGGCTTTCGGGTAAAAACTGAATGTCGCTTAAGCCTCTTGAAGACTTCTCAAACGCTTTAATCAAGATGTCACGCTGCCAAGGGACAATATTATAACCCGCATGGGCGGTTTTTAAGGTCTCTCGCATAGCAAGGCGACTCCAATATAGGCCGCGATCATCGTGTTTGCCTGACTGAACATCGGCTACCGCTTGCTGCCATAGTTGGGTGCCTTGGGCTGCGACCATTTGGGTAATGACTAGCTCATCAGTTGAGTTAACCAGCTTGTTACCTAAGCTGCTATTAAAGTGTTCATATTGATTAACCACGGCAGGCATTGAGCTCAGCGCTGTGGGTAAACGTAACTCTTCAACGTCTCGTTGTATGCTGAAGCCTTGGGCAACAGTAGGGGCTGAAGTTAGCAATAAGGCAGTAAAAGCTGCCAAAGCAGTACGGTTAAATAAGGGGGCAAACAAGGGCTTGAACATGACTATTCCTTTAGGATGTTTTATTTTTATGAGTTTAATTTAACACGGCTTTAGCACTAATTCATTATTGATTGTAATGACTCTTGGCTACCATATCGTTTCGCGAAAAAATCTAAAAAGGCGCTAATATTACTGGCTAATTGCCGTCTACTTGAATACACCCCGTACACTTTGAAGGGTTCCATAGGCCACTCTTGCAGTAATGGCACTAAACTGCCTGCTGCCAGTTCTTGCTTACAGCTATTATTGGATAGCATGGCGATACCAAAATCATCTTGAGCGAGGCGTTTGACCATACTGGCACTATTGACCCTGACCTTGCGTTTAAAGGTGGCCATGGTTTTGCGATTGCCTTTACCTACCGGCCAAATAGGCGCCGACATGCTGGTGCCTAATAATATGCCACTGTGCTGGGCCAGCTCTTGAGGGGTTGCTGGTGTGCCTGATTTTTTGAGATATCCAGGGCTTGCAACTAATATAGGTTGGCGTTCAAACAATAACCGCGCCACTAAGTCAGAAGATTCTAATGGGCCATATTTTATGGCAATATCATAACCTTCGCCGACTAAGCCAACATTACTGTCGGTGAATTGAACGTCGAGCTCGATGTTGGGATAAAGGCGCATGAAGCTACTGCAAAGGGTGGCAATGACGTCTTGAGAGAATGACACCGGAATGGCAATCCGCAATGAACCGGAGATATCGCTATGGGTATTTTCGATAATGGCTTTGGCGGCTTCAATTTCTTGGCGGATAGAATCACAATGTTGATAAAACAAAGCACCAATTTGAGTCAGACTTAAATTACGGGTATCACGTTGCAGCAAGCGTACACCAAGTTGCTCTTCTAGCTGAGCGACTTTACGACTTATGGTTGATTTTGGCTGGCCAATATCTCTGGCCGCCTGGGAGAAACCTTTTGCTCTAACTACTGCTGCAAACAGCATCATACCGTTTAAATCAGGCACCTTAGCCTCACTGTCTCAAAAATGGAACAAAGCGTCCCCAATAGTTTAATGGTAATTGTACAGGGAACAAAGTTATATTTACCGACTAAAAATTTTAGAGGCTATATAAGCAGAGGATCTAAGGATGACTAGCAAAAAGCAGCCCGTACACAAGACATCGGCACAATCGGCTGACCCGCTCTTTCTTAAAGCGGAGCATTTAGCTAAAGATTTTTCATTATTTCCAGCTCACAGTAAGCAAACTTTAGCTGAAGAAATCAAAGGATTGTTATCTGAAGATGCGATCCAAGCAAATTTAAAAGAACTGTCGACCTTAGATGTCGATAGTTATGTGGCTAAAGTTATTCAACCGACTTTAGATAAAAACCGCCCAAGTGCAAAACGTGTTATCGCTGATCTAAAAGGTAAGTTGATCACTGAGTTTCACTTAGGTTCTTTTTACAGTGCTGAAATTGAATTAAATTTCGGTTCACGTACTCGCCGCATTGGTTTTATCGCCCAAGAAAGAACCTCGGCAAACGGTGCGTGGATGCCTGAGCATCATTTAGCTGCATGTAAAGCGATCCGTCACTTTGCTGAGTTATCAATGCCAATCGTTTACTTAATTGATACTCCTGGCGCCGATGCGGGGGAAGTGGCTAACAGCCAAAACCAAGCCCATACCATTTCAAAAGCCATTGCAGAAAGTGCCAATGTTGACGTCCCAACTGTCGGTATCGTGATCGGCGCAGGTTACTCTGGTGGCGCGATTCCATTAGCGGCGGCAAACATCTTATTGTCATTACGTGACGGTATTTTTAACACTATTCAACCGCAAGGCTTACAAAGCATTGCCCGCAAGTACAACTTGTCATGGCAAGAATGTGCTAAGTCTGTGGGGGTATCACCAGAAGAGTTGCTTTCTGCTGGTTGTATTGACGGTATAGTTGATTTTTCTCCTTATGATAAAGACGAGCGTCAGCATAACCTGCGCCGCGCGATTATCAGTGGTATTGAAGCGGTAGAAAATGCAGCCATCACTTTTGTACGTGAATCTGACGATTTACGAGAGCATTATGATCGTAGTTTAGCGCGCTATTTAGATCCCTCTAAAAACCTTTCAGCCTTAGAAAATAACCAAGGTTTAGCTGTGGCGAACAGTCCAACCATGCACCACAATGTGTTTGGTAGTGCCTATCGTTATTTGCGTTATCTCACTGTGCGCAGTCGTATTCATTCAATTTCGGTTGAACAGTATGGCCGTTTGTCGAAAGTGAGTGTACCTGAAGGTGATTTACTGGCGCGTATTCAGCAAGAGCAAGACAGTGTATTTCAATCTTGGTTAGCGACGCCTGATAAATTAGTTTACGACGAAGAGTTGAATAAGCTTTGGGGCACTTTTGATGCCAAACGTAGCGAGATTTCAGCTGAACGTAACGTGATCACTCGTTTCATCTTAGGTGAGCCGAAAGAGAACTATAAGAAAGCCCGTAAGGCATTGCTCTTTAACATCGGCTGGTCTTTGTATCATCGCTGGAAAGGTAACTCAGCTAACAACTTCAAAGGCTTAATTAAGCACCTTGAATCATTGCCATCATCTACTACTCAAGCGCCTTGGCCTGAGCTGAATCAACTGACTGTACTTGATATTGTGGTCAATGATGAGTTGCGTGAAGACTTCATTTGGCAATGTCATAACGTATTAATCTTTAATGCACTATACGACAATGTGGTGGTTAACTTAGCGTCGATTTCCAAAGAAGCGATGATGTCTAAGAGCTTGTCACGTGAATCAGTTGATAAGTTATTGCATAACGCCATCGATACTGCGTTATCAAATAATGATGAAGCCAACGATAAGAGCAAGTTCTATAAATGGCTTAAATTCTTCATGGCGCAATCTAACCGTGCAGAACTGTTAACCCGTGTAGAGCAATGGAAGAGTGTCGGTTTCCCGCAATTAAACGACAGTTTATTTGTTATCTTAACCTACTTCTTTGAGCGTTTATTGCCAGAGTATTTCGACAGTGAAGAAGATCAATCTAAGTACACAGGTGCTATCAACCCTGTGCGTATTGGTCGTCGTAAAGATTTCTGGAACCGCCTCACCATGGGCTACCAAGATCTACTGATCCAAAAAGTCCTTCGTGATGAAAAGCGCCAAGGGAAAATGGGTTGGGAAAATATTATTGGTAAGTTCTTCACCGAATTTGAAGAGCTTAATGGCGATAAGATGTCTGCCAACTTGCTCAACTTCCCAGGTTTCCGTTTATCTATTGAAGATGCATTAGACAAAGGCATTCGCCCATGTGGTTTAATTACCGGTTTAGCTGACTTTGATAATAACGGTCAAACACTGCGTGTCGGTGTTGCGGTATCAAACATTGCCTTCCAGGCTGGTGCGTTTGATATGGCCAGTGCTGAGAAGTTCAGCGCGCTATTAATTGAATGTGCTAAGCGTAAATTGCCAGTGGTTTGTTTTATCAGTTCTGGTGGTATGCAAACCAAAGAAGGTGCAGCGGCACTATTCTCAATGGCTGTGGTTAATGACCGTATCACCCGTTTTGTACGTGATAATGAATTACCGGTATTGATGTTTGGTTTTGGTGATTGTACCGGTGGCGCACAGGCAAGTTTTGTGACCCATCCGTTAGTGCAAACTTATTACCTATCAGGCACTAATATGCCATTTGCTGGTCAAATGGTGGTGCCTGCATACTTGCCATCAACAGCAACGCTATCTAACTACTTATCTAAAGTACCGGGTGCGATGACGGGCTTAGTGCATAACCCATTCACCGATACTCTTGATAGCCAATTATCAAGTATTGATCCGTTAATGCCACTGCCAACATTGCATGCCCAAGAGATCATTGCTAAAGCGGTATCAACCTTAGTGCCTGAAGTTAAAGCCATTGAAGAGAAGATTGTTCAAGACGATCCTCGTGCGTTAATGAAGCCGATTGATAAAGTGCTTATCCATGCACGTGGTTGTACTGCGGTTAAGTTGATCCGTAAAGCCCATGACAACAAAATTAATGTTGTTTTGGTGGCATCAGATCCTGATATGACCTCAGTGCCTGCAGACATGCTTAAAGTGAACGATAAGCTGGTTTGTATTGGTGGTAACACCTCTGATGAGAGTTACTTAAATGCCTACTCTGTCCTGAAAGTGGCAGATTACGAAAACGTTGATGCGCTTCACCCTGGTATTGGCTTCTTGTCAGAAAGCCCGCAATTTGCTGCTTTATGTGTTAACAATGGCGTAAACTTTGTTGGCCCAAGCGTGCATTCGATGACGACTATGGGTAACAAATCAAACGCGATTAAAACCTCACAAGGCCAAAACGTGCCTGTTGTGCCGGGTAGCCACGGTATTTTGACCAACGCCGAGCAAGCGGTAAACGTAGCGCTTGAAATTGGTTACCCTGTATTGCTTAAAGCGGTACAAGGTGGTGGTGGTAAAGGCATCCAAGTGGTAACTAAAGCTGAGGACATGATTGGTTTGTTCCAAAAGACTTCAACTGAAGCGGCTGCAGCATTTGGTAACGGTGACCTTTACCTTGAGAAATACGTCACCTCATTGCGTCATATCGAAGTGCAGTTACTGCGTGATAAGTTTGGTAACACCAAAGTGTTGGGTATTCGTGACTGTTCAGTGCAACGTAATAACCAAAAAGTGATTGAAGAATCGGGTTCAACCATGTTGCCTGAAGAGCTTAAGCAACGGGTACTTGAATACACTCGTGCATTAGGTGATGCCACTGATTACATGGGTGCGGGTACGGTTGAGTTTATCTACAACCTTGATGCTAACGAAGTGTACTTCATGGAAATGAATACCCGTCTGCAAGTTGAGCATCCAGTGACTGAAGCAACCTCAGGAATCGATATTGTTAGTGCCCAGTTTGATATTGCTGCGGGTCGCTCAATTGAAGATCTAGAGCCAGTTGAACAAGGTTACGCCATGGAAGTGCGTATTACTGCTGAAAAAGCAGCCCTTGATAGTGATGGTGTACTGCAGTTGTTGCCAAACCCTGGCAAGATCAGTGAGTGCTTCATGCCTGAAAGAGACGATGTTGAAATCATCTCAATTGCTGAAACGGGTAAAGAAGTATCGCCATATTACGACAGCTTAATCGCGCAAATTATTATTCGCGGTGAGTCTCGTGAAGATGTGATCACTAAGATGTCTGCTTACTTAGATGAAGCTTACATCAAAGGTATTGCCACTAACATTCCATTATTGAAGCTTATCCTTAAGGATGCGACCTTCAATCAAGGTGTTTACGATACTAACTATCTACCACGCTTGATGGCTGAGTTAGATGTACCTGCCTTGATTGCTGAAATGGAAGCGGCGGCCGAAACTGTTGGTTTAGATACCGAGTCTTTACGGGTTGCTGAAAGTAACGAGCTTAAAGTGTTAGCCCAAGGCGCTGGTATTTTCTATACCTCACCAGCACCGGGTGAGCCTGACTTTGTTAAAGAAGGTGACATAGTCACAGTAGAGCAAACATTAGCGCTAACTGAAGCGATGAAGATGTTCTCTCAAGTAAGCTTAGCCGGCTTTAACCGTCAAAATGCAGTGCTGTACCCTGAAGATAAAAAGTATCGCATTGAGCGCATTCTAAACGGTAATGGTCAGCAAGTTTCTCAAGGTGACTTACTGTTTGTGATTTTGCCCCTTGATGGCGAATAAGCTTAACGCTTGATTGCTTGATGACACAAAAATCCCTAAAGCTTTTTTAGGGATTTTTTTATGTCCGACAGCGAATTAAATACTTTTGCATCAGTCGACGAAGAACAACTTAAATTCACCTAAATGAAGGCTATTAAGTCAATATTAACCTTGTTGTAGTAACCTAAGGTCAATTTAAACAGCTTAGAAGTAAAAAAACACTATTGTTCGAAAAATAAACGATAAGTTTTATTTCTCTGTTTTATATAAGAAATGTGTATTTTTATCGAATTTATTTACGTAAAATGCGATAAAAATTGCAAGTCCTATTTGCGCTATTGCAGGTTCCAACTTACAATATGCGCCTTAAATAACCTGATGTGCGGTGTGTCTAAGTTTTTACACGCTCCGTCTACCTCTTAACTAATCATTAAAGTTGAATCATGACCGAATTATCCAAATACAGAAACATTGGTATCTTCGCTCACGTTGACGCGGGTAAAACCACGACCACCGAGCGTATCCTAAAGCTAACCGGTAAGATCCATAAGATCGGTGAAGTTCATGATGGTGAATCTACTACTGACTTCATGGAACAGGAAGCTGAGCGCGGTATTACTATTCAGTCAGCAGCAGTAAGCTGTTTCTGGAATGACCACCGTTTTAACGTTATTGACACTCCTGGTCACGTTGACTTCACTGTTGAAGTTTATCGTTCACTAAAAGTGCTTGATGGCGGTGTTGGTGTATTCTGTGGATCTGGTGGTGTTGAGCCTCAGTCAGAAACTAACTGGCGTTATGCTAACGAATCAGAAGTTGCTCGTATCATCTTCGTAAACAAATTAGACCGTATGGGTGCTGATTTCTTACGTGTTGTTAAGCAAACTAAAGATGTTCTAGCTGCTAACCCACTAGTTATGGTTCTTCCTATTGGTATCGAAGATGAGTTTAGTGGTGTTGTTGACCTACTAACTCGTAAAGCTTGGGTATGGGACGAAACTGGCGAAGCTGAGAACTACAAAATCGAAGACGTTCCAGCTGACATGGTAGACATGGTAGAAGAATACCGTGAAATGCTAATCGAAACTGCTGTAGAGCAAGACGATGACCTAATGGAAGCTTACATGGAAGGCGAAGAGCCATCTATGGAAGAAATCAAGCGTTGTATCCGTCAGGGTACCCGTGATATGTCATTCTTCCCTACATACTGTGGTTCTGCGTTCAAGAACAAAGGTATGCAGCTTCTTCTTGATGCTGTTGTTGACTACCTACCTAACCCAGTTGAAGTTGACCCACAACCTCTTACTGATGAAGAAGGTAACGAAACTGGCGAACACGCTTTAGTTTCAGTTGACGAGCCATTCAAAGCGTTAGCATTCAAAATCATGGATGACCGTTTTGGTGCACTAACCTTCGTACGTATCTACTCTGGTAAGATCAACAAAGGTGACACCATCCTTAACTCGTTTACAGGTAAAACTGAGCGTGTTGGTCGTATGGTTGAAATGCAAGCTGATGAGCGTAACGAATTAGATTCAGCGCAAGCTGGTGACATTATCGCTATCGTTGGTATGAAGAATGTTCAAACTGGTCACACTTTATGTGATGTTAAACATCCTTGTACTCTTGAAGCAATGGTATTCCCAGAGCCAGTTATCTCTATCGCTGTAGCGCCAAAAGATAAAGGCGGCAGTGAGAAAATGGGTATCGCTATCGGTAAAATGATTGCAGAAGATCCATCTTTCCGCGTAGAAACTGACGAAGACTCAGGCGAAACCATCCTTAAAGGTATGGGTGAGCTTCACTTAGACATTAAAGTAGACATCCTTAAGCGTACTTACGGTGTTGACTTAATCGTTGGTGAACCTCAAGTTGCTTACCGTGAAACTATCACTAAGGTTACAGAAGATAGCTACACGCATAAGAAACAGTCTGGTGGTTCTGGTCAGTTTGGTAAAATTGACTATGTTATCCGTCCTGGCGAGCAAAATACTGGCTTTACTTTCAAGTCTTCAGTTGTTGGTGGTAACGTTCCTAAGGAATTCTGGCCTGCAGTTGAGAAGGGCTTTGCTAGCATGATGAATACCGGTACTGTTGCTGGTTTCCCTGTGTTAGACGTTGAACTAGAACTTACAGATGGTGCTTTCCACGCAGTTGATTCGTCAGCTATCGCGTTCGAAATCGCTGCTAAAGGCGCATTCCGTCAATCTATGCCTAAAGCTGGCGCACAACTTCTTGAGCCTATCATGAACGTTGACGTATTCAGCCCAGATGACAACGTTGGTGATGTTATTGGTGACCTTAACCGTCGTCGTGGCATGATTAAAGACCAAATGGCTGGTGTTACTGGCGTTCGTATTAAAGCTGACGTACCGTTATCAGAAATGTTCGGTTACATCGGTTCACTACGTACTATGACATCAGGTCGTGGCCAATTCTCTATGGAATTCGCTCACTACAACCCATGTCCTAACAGTGTTGCTGAAAAAGTAATTGCTGACGTTAAAGAACGTGAAGCTGCTGCTAAGAAGTAATTCTAGCGTTTAAGCTTTAATAAAAACCGCTGCAAGCTAATGCTTACAGCGGTTTTTTTATGCTTTAAATTTGAGGATAAAAAATAAAAATTATTAATAAATATAAAACTAATAGCGCTAGCGCTTGGTTAAATAAGCAGCTAACTTTACTCCTAGGATAACGAATTAAGTATTTAATCGTGTTTAAAAGGAGCTTATATGAAACCGCTTTATCTGCTTGCCGCGGCTTTTTCTGTCGCGGTGTGTTTTAATAGTGTCGCCGCTACTCAATCTAAACCTGCTACTGAACATACTCAAAAAGCCAATGCCGCAGTGCTAAAGGCGCTTCCCTTTAACGACAAGCAAGATTTTGACAATGCTAAACGGGGTTTTATTGCTAAGCCTGATGTGGTGACCATTAAAGATGCCAATGGCAATGTGGTATGGGATTTAGAGCAATACAAAACTTATATTAGTGATGACAAAGCCTCCCCAGATACGGTCAACCCCAGTTTATGGCGTAATAGCCAATTGGTACTTCATCATGGTTTATTTGAAGTGACTGATAATATTTACCAAGTACGTGGATTTGACTTAAGTAACATCACTTTCATTAAAGGCGACAAGGGCTGGATTGTATTTGACCCATTAATCTCCCCTGAAACAGCTAAAGCCTCATTAGACTTAATTAATAAGCATATTGGAGAGCGTCCAGTGGTGGCGATTGTTTATAGTCATAGCCATATTGACCATTATGGCGGTGCAACCGGCTTAGCCACAGCTGAAGATGTCGCCAGCGGTAAAGTGCAGGTGATAGCGCCGGAGCATTTCACTGAGCATGCGGTGTCAGAAAATGTCATTGCCGGTAATGCCATGGGTCGCCGTGCGGTATTTATGTACGGCGCATTACTGCCTAGAAATGCCCAGGGCGGTGTAAATGGCGGTCTAGGTATGACAGTATCGACCGGGCTTGCGGGTTTATTAGTGCCTAATAAGGAAATCAAACAGACGGGGACTAAATTAACTATTGATGGTGTTGAAATGGAGTTTCAGTTAACCCCCGGCACTGAAGCACCAGCTGAGATGAACACTTGGTTTCCACAATATAAAGCCTTGTGGATGGCGGAAAACACGACTAATACCATGCATAACATCTTAACCCTTCGTGGGGCGCAAGTGCGAGATGCGCTGATTTGGGCCAGTTTCCTTGACGAGACTATTAGCCTGTGGGGCCAAGAAGCAAAAGTTAAGTTCCAAAGTCATCATTGGCCTTTATGGGGCAGTGACAACATTATTCCTTATTTCAAAAAGCAGCGTGATATCTACAAATTCACCCATGACCAATCAGTAAGACTGATGAACCAAGGTTACACAGGCGAAGAGATTTCTGAAATGATCACACTGCCACCTGAATTAGAGCAGAACTGGGCTACCAGAGGCTATTACGGTACGCTGAAACATAATAGCCGCGCAGTGTACCAACGTTATATGGGCTGGTATAACGGTAATCCATCTAACCTTGATAATCTGCCGCCAGAAGTGGTTGCTAAAAAGTATATGCAGTACATGGGTGGCGAAGCTGAAGTGGTTAAAAAAGCCAAAAACTCTTTCGCTGATGGTGAATATCGCTGGGTTGCTGAGGTGATGAAACATGCTGTTTTTGCTAACCCTCAATCTACTGAGGCTAAAGAGTTATTGGCCGATGCCTTTGAGCAATTAGGTTATCAAGCTGAGTCAGGGCCTTGGCGTTCAGTATATTTACAAGGTGCTTATGAGCTGCGAAATGGTATTCCGTCGGCAGGGGGAACTCAAACCGCAACACCTGATACTATTCGCGCGATGACACCTGAATTGCTGTTTGATTATTTAGCGGTAAGATTGGATTCTGCCAAAGCGGCGGGTAAACAGTTTGATATCAATATTGATTTCACTGATCTTAAAAAGGGTTACAGCTTAACAGTTGAGAATGCGGTATTACACCACAGCTCAAATCAAGTTGAAGACCCGGATGTCGGCTTAGTTATGAGCATGGAAACCATGAATAGCATCCAGCTAAAAGAGATAACCTTTGATGAGGCCATTAAAAAAGGCGATGTAAAAATTAGTGGCGATGAAAGCTTATTCACTGCGTTTTTAGGCATGCTTGATGAATATAACTTCTGGTTTAATATTGTGACGCCGTAAAGGCTTTAGACTTTGAGCCTTAGCTAATGTTGTCATGTTAGCGACAAACTAAAATGCCACTGAGATCCAGTGGCATTTTTATTTTACATCGATATCAAGCTGGATGTAGAAGCTTAGTTTGTGTGGTAATTCTCAACTAATGCTTCTTTATTATCTGCTTGTGCAACATGGCACTGAACACAAAAATAATATTTATCGTCAAATTTTCCATCGGCTTTTACGTGTGACTTGTCGATTGGCGTGGCTTTCATGCGCGCTGCCTTTTCAGTACTGTGACACGTTAAACAACCATTCTTTTTCATAGTGATAGGATAACTATCTCTATGGGGGATCATAGGTGGTTGATGCACAAATGTTCTTTCAATCGCAGTTCCGCGGCTTGGGTAAGTCGCTTTTGCATCTGCAGGAATGGTGTCAGTAATCTGTACATCACCAGCTAGTGATTTTACATTTACTGGTGCAGCAGTTTCTGCTGCTTGTTGACCTGAGCATGCGCTAAGACTGAGCACTATCGCAGCAAGGCTAAGTAATTTCTTCATGGTTTACACTCCTTCATATCCATTATTTTTTGATTAAATGGATAGAGATAAATAGTGATTCAGTGATGCTAAATTTGTTTTCAGCATCACTGTAAGTCAAATTAGGCTTTAACAATCTTCACTGGACACTTCTTGAAATCTGTTTCTTTCGATAACGGATCAGTAGCATCAAGTAATAATTTGTTGACCAGCTGTCTAGCATCAAAGAATGGCATAAACACCACGCCGACAGGTGGCTTGTTACGGCCTTTAGTTTCAACACGCGTTTTCACTTCACCACGTGGAGAAATCACTTTCACTTCATCACCATTTTTCAGGCCACGACTACTCGCGTCTTTAGGGTGCATGAATACCTGTGCATCAGGGTAAGACTTATGCAGCTCTGGTACACGAGCTGTCATACTTGCTGTATGCCAATGCTCAAGTACGCGACCTGTAGACATCCATAGGTCAAACTCTTCATTTGGCTCTTCAGCAGCGGGCTCAAATGGCAGTGCAAAAATAACCGCGCGTCCATCAGGCTTACCGTAGAAGTTATAACCTTCACCAGCTTTAACGTAAGGGTCGCTTCCTTCAACGAAACGACGAACCGTCTCGGTACCATTGACTACAGGCCAACGTTTACCGCGGTTTTCATGATAGTTGTCAAATGCATCTAAATCATGACCGTGTCCACGACCAAATTGAGCATACTCTTCAAATAACCCTTTTTGCAGGTAGAAGCCGAATGCATCGTTTTCATCGTTGTAGTCACCTTTACACTCTGATGACGGGAATTTATCAACGACACCGTTAGCGAATAAGATGTCATATAAGGTTTTTTCTGCATACTCAGGCTTTTTAGCAATTAACTCTGCAGGCCAAACTTCAGAAACTTTGAAGCGCTTAGAGAACTCAACAAGCTGCCATAAGTCAGACTTAGCGCCTTCAGGGGCTTTAACTTGTTGATGCCACATATGAGTACGGCGCTCAGCGTTACCGTAAGCACCTTCTTTTTCTACCCACATCGCAGTAGGAAGAATCAAGTCAGCAGCTGTTGCTGTCACTGTTGGGTATGGGTCTGATACCACAATGAAGTTTTCTGGGTTGCGGAAACCTGGGTAAATTTCATCGTTAATGTTTGGACCTGCTTGCATGTTATTGGTGCACATAGTCCAGTAACAGTTTAGTTTGCCATCTTTCAGCATACGGCTTTGAAGTACAGCATGGTAGCCAGGTTTTGGCGGAATCGTGCCTTCAGGTAGCTGCCATAACTTTTCAGTGATTGCGCGATGTTTAGGGTTTGCTACAACCATGTCTGCAGGCAAACGATGCGAGAAAGTACCCACTTCACGTGCTGTACCACAAGCTGAAGGTTGACCTGTTAATGAGAACGGGCTGTTACCTGGCGTGGCAATTTTACCTGTTAACAAGTGAATGTTATAAAGCATGTTGTTTGCCCACACACCACGAGTATGTTGGTTAATACCCATAGTCCATAAGCTCATGATCTTGATGTTAGGATCAGCATACGCTTTTGCCATTTCGATAAGGTTTTCAACTGGTACGCCACTCATTTCAGATGCGTATTCAGCAGTATAAGTACTGACAAATTTTGCGTATTCTTCAAAAGAGATAGGCTTAGATTTGCCGTTACCTGGGTTTTTCGCTTTCTGCTCTAGAGGATGCTCAGGGCGAAGACCGTAACCGATATCAGTCACACCTTCTGCGAAGTTAGTATGCTTGCTGACGAAGTCTTTATTAACCGCATCGTTTTGGATGATATAATTGGCAATGAAGTTCAAGATAACTAAGTCAGATTGCGGCTTAAATACCATAGGGTTGTCGGCAAGTTCGAAGCTGCGGTTTTCAAATGTCGATAACACATGGACTTTACTGCCTTCATGGCTTAAACGACGGTCAGTTAAGCGTGACCATAGAATAGGGTGCATTTCTGCCATATTGGCGCCCCAAAGCACGAAGTGATCTGCAGCTTCGAAGTCATCATAGCTACCCATTGGCTCATCAATACCAAAGGTACGCATGAATCCACCTACCGCAGATGCCATACAGTGACGGGCATTAGGATCGATGTTGTTGGTAAGGAAGCCCGCTTTGTGTAATTTAGATGCCGCGTAGCCTTCCCAGATAGTCCATTGGCCCGAGCCAAACATACCTACCGATGTAGGGCCTTTTTTGGCAATACTGGCTTTCCACTTGTCAGCCATGGTATCAAGGGCAACATCCCAGCTTACTGGGGTAAATTCACCTTCTTTGTCATACTTGCCATCTTTCATTCTTAATAATGGCGACGTAAGGCGGTCTTTGCCGTACATAATTTTAGAGAGGAAGTAGCCCTTAACACAGTTAAGACCTTTGTTGACAGGGCTTTCTGGGTCGCCCTGAGTCGCAACAACTTTGCCACCTTTGGTACCCACTAAAACACTACAACCCACACCACAGAAACGACAAGGGGCTTTGTCCCATTTTATTTCTGCAGACTGCTCTTCTGCTTGAACCATTTTTATTGGTAAAGCAAGTCCAACTGCCGAAGCGGCTGCGGTAGCTGCATTGGCTTTTAGAAACTCGCGACGGCTTATGCTCATGGTGTTTCCTCACTCTTAAATGTATGTAGACAGTATTTTTAAAACTATCTTTGTTTTTATTTACCAAGGTTTTTATTAACAAAAAACTTAACTATCATTGAGTCTAAACCGCGCATTTTTCATGGGTATACCCCAGACTGAGTATACGGGCTGTTTATTGCTGTAGATCACACTAGTAAGTGTGATCTAAAGCACATTTTTCAATTTGCTCAATTACTTAATTAGCAAATGTAAATTTAATTCTTACGGATTATTGATAGTTAATGGTAAAAGTATAGGACAGATATAGATAAATCCGTCCTATAGAAGTAGAAGCTTCTATAGGCTTTAAAAAGCGAGGAAGAGGCAAAATTAACTTTGAACATCAATGGTGCTAATAGCCCGTTAGCTCCATATATCCATTACCAGAATGACTGCCTGATACGCTGATCGGGCCTTCCCAATAAGAGATTGTCAGTGGCATATCACTGTTGGGGTTAAGTGCTTTAACGGTGACATCAATATCTTCGCTAGTAATGCTAACCTGCCAACTAATTGGATAGCGACCACTGTCAGTTTGTTGCCAGCTAAGCGGGGTAACTTTTATGTCGTTTGGGTGTGACTTACTATTAATATTTCTGCCGTTACCGTCGAAAAACATTCTGCGGGCACTAAAAAAGGCCTCACTATTACTGTTTCTTAGTTGAAAAAGCATTAGCGCAGAGCCATCATCTAAGCGAATAGAAAACCAGTCCCAGCCTTGCTGGCTTTTAGTAAGGAATTGCGAGCTCCACTCCCTATCAAGCCAAGCCTTTCCTGTGACTATTTCAGTTTTACCATCACGGTTAATAGAACCTGTTAAATCAATAAAAGGCTGGCTGTAATAGTAAGAAGCAACTTCGCCGTTAGGGCTTTTAATACTGTAGCCGTTATCGCCTTGTAGGTTCATTGGCGCGTTACTGGTTAATGATAATTGGTAGCCAAATTTTTCAGTGTTAACCGTTAAATTTGCCGGAAATAACGCATTTGTTTCACTGCGCCACTGCCAGTCATCTAACACGATGGTGAGAGGGTTAGAGCTAACATGAGCCAGTTGTGGATGGGCGCGAGACCATTTCTCTTTGGCTTGATGCTTGGATGCTGAGGTTAATGCAGCGTGTGACATAAACATTTGATTAGTAGCCCAGTTGTTTGGCGCGGCAGTATCAGCAGCAGACAACGCAATTCTGAATTGAGTCCATTGAAGCCCTAGCTCTTCACCCGCCTCAGTGGTCATATTGGCCGTTAAATACCACCACTCTTGCCTAAATTTATCATGGCTTAAATGATCTTGCGGGAAATTGAGTTGATGATCTGGCAGTACTTTGGCGTATTGCTCAAGGCTGTCAGCGTCTTGCGTTAATAGGCTGCCCATACTGGCTTTGTTATCTGACTCTGCTGTTGAATTAGGCTGACAACCCATTTGGCTCAGACAAGCTAACAGTAACCATATTGCGATAAAAGCTGACTGTCGTAGCTTTAGCACTGGGTCAATCTGTCGCTTTATGTTGGCGCTGGTTATCGGGGCGTTATACATTATAAAGCCTCTTGCTGAAGGTTATGAATAAGTGATTTACGGGTTTGCCAGTAAAGTGGGATCGCGATGGCAACGGCGCTGGTAGACAGCGCAATTAACACCACTCGGGCATAAGCTTGCCAATCCCATAGCATGGCAATACTCCAACCAAAGGCTTGTAAAGTGACTTTGTTGATAAGTAAGTAACCCAGTACAGCACCTGTTGGCAGCGCCACTAAACAGGTGAGTAATACAATAAACTGCATTTGAATGAACATCATAAATCGCAAGCGTGCTTTGCTCACCCCAAGGGCATATAGTTTGGCTAGTGGTGCTTGCCTTACTTGAGTTAGCATTAAGCATGCACTGAATAATCCAATGGCAGCCACCATTAAGGTGAGGCTATTGAGCACCATGGTGATAGAAAAGGTTTGCTTAAACATGGCTATGGCTTGCTGCTTAATTTTGGCTTGGTTATACATTTGCGCTGTTGAAATTAGCTTGCTATTAACGAGTGATTGTTCAAGCTCGTTTATATCGCCATCATAGCTGGCAGCGATACTTTTAGCTTGTTTAGGCAATTGTAATTGTTGCCATAGTGTATTACCAATTACGACCTGACCCTTAGGGTTACCATAATCAAAGAAGATAGCGCCAATGGTCACGGGGTGTTGATTCGTTTTTGCTGACATGATTGGCAATGTAAAGCTATCGCCAATTTGTAACTTGTATTTAATCGCAATGGGCTCACTTATCATCAACTGATTACCCTGAGTAAATTCAGCCCAGAAGTCATCTGATTGCTGTTTTAGCGAACTGACAATCTTAGTTGAATACAAATCGCGACTCACAAGTTCAACGGGCATATTTTGATAACTGCTATTTACTGTCCACTGTGAATATATACCAGTGACCTTAGGCTGCTTCTCTAAGAAAGACGCAATATCAGTGATGTTTTCGCTTGACGGGCGCATGTATAAATCTGCATGAAGGCGGCTTTCAAGCCAGGTTTTTAAGGTGACTTCAAAACTGCCCACTAGGGTATTCATCGAAATGTTCGCGGTTAGCGCCAATAGCATCGCCATCATGGCTAACGATAACGGCCCGATTAACTCTTTGGTTTCTGCCATCATGTATTGCCATAATCCTGCCGGAAAATACTTAGCCAAACTACTACTGACATAATGCAGTGTTAATGGCAGCAATAGTGGGATAGCGACAATAACAATCCCCATCAGTGCGAGGCTAAATTGATATTGCTCAGTAAACGGAAACAGTGCAGCGCAAATGGTTAATGCCACTATCGCGATGGCAAACAACCAGCGTTGGGTGACCAGCAAACTGCTTGCTTGATTATGTTTGGTGCCAGCTCGGGCGAGGGGTTGTTGCGTTAATTGTCGATACAGTGGCAGGCAGGCGAGTAAACCGGCAAACAAGGTTAACACTATGGCTTGGGCAAACCACTGCCATTGCCAGTTGCCGGGCATTAGCCGAGCGCCATAAAGCTGCTCTAGTGTCATGGCGACCATAGGTTGTAGCCAGACGCTGAGTTGCAGCCCCAGAATAAAGCCTAAGCTTGCACCAATGATCACCAGCACAATGAGCTCAGCGACCAGTGCTAGCATCACATTATGCTTATTAATCCCTAATTGCAGTAATTGTACTAATAATTTTTGCCGCTTCATCAAACTGTAGCGCACGCCGTTATAAGCGATAAATAGCCCTACCACAAAAGCCAGCATACTCATGGCGTTAAGGTTTAAGTGAAAACTACGGGTAAGCTCTTGTAGCGCCTGGCCTTGATCTTGTTCTGTAATACTCGCCTGTTGCTGTAATAGATTTTGACTATTGATTTGCTCAATCAGTGGCTCAGCAGGATCAAACAAAGCAATATAAGACAGCTTATTGGGTTGGTCTAATAGGATTTGCGCTAAAGAGATATCAGCGACAATGGCATTACCTAAGCCATAATCATCATCGACACTGATCACTTCGAGCTTGATAGTGTTAGCGGCTTTATCTTGTGGGTTTTTTAAATAAAACCACCCGTCTTTTGCTATGTTATCCGCTAGGGATTGGCTCATTAACAACACATTGCTGCCTGCTAATAGCTTATCCAGTGGAATATTAATGGGCGTTTTGCTCTTGGTATTCGTTTGAGCTTCAGATGAATGGTTTTGTAAGTTAACTGCAGCAAATAAATCGCTGCCTTGAATTTGCCAGCGCCGCCCCTTATCGTCGACTGCAAGGCCATTAATCACAGCTAAAGCATTACTGATCCCGCTTTGACGCAATCGGAAATAGACCTGCTCATTAATGAGTTGTTGCCCTGCGGCTGGGGTGATCAGCAAGCTTGCCCGTTGACTTAATAGTTCGGTGGCTTCGCTGTAACTTCTTACTGCATTTTCATTGGTAGACTTGACGCCTATTAGCAAGGTGACTGCGAGGAGGATACCGAGAAGAATGGCACCAGCTTGTAATGGCGAATGGCGGTAGTGGGCAAAGAAGATTTTTAGTGACAACAGCCATTGTTTGACAGTGATGTCTTGAGCCTGATTACTCATGAATATGGCCTTTTTCTAAATGCCACCTGCGTTTCATATAGCCCGCACAGGTTTCACTGTGGGTTACCATCAACACCGTGGTATTTGCAGCCATGGTAAGCTGGCACATTAGCTCCATTACTTGCTGACCTGCAGCTTCATCTAAATTACCGGTTGGCTCGTCTGCTAGTAATAATGCCGGTTTGTGGATTAACGCTCTGGCAATGGCAACGCGTTGCTGCTGACCACCCGATAAGGTTTCAACAGGTCTTGTTATAATGTCACTAATCCCAAGCTGCGTAATAAGCTCATCGCCCCAATCACTCCACTTTTGATTATTAAGCTGTAATACAAAACGGATATTATCGATAACATTAAGCGGGGTGAGTAAGTTGAATTGTTGGAAGACAATACCAAGTTGGGCGCGCCTAAACTGGCTCCATTGACTATCTTGCCACTGCGCTGCTTGTTGGTTCATGAGTTGTAACTGACCAGAATCAATTTTCTCAAAACCGGCAATGATATTAAGTAGGGTGCTTTTGCCCGTGCCGCTGGGGCCGGTTAGGGCAATAGTATCACCACGATGCAGGGATAAATCGACACAGTTAAGCACCTGATGGAGTCTATCGCCATCGTTAAAGCCTTTGGATACTTGCGATAGTTGGGTGATCACTGCTGTCATTAGCGTCTCTGGTATTACTTGTAATTACATCATCATACGACAAATAAAATTACTTAGATCGACTTTTCATTGAAATAACCCGTTTATATGTTGATTTTGAAATAATAAAAAAGGCTGAAGAATGAGAAGTAACCTCATCCATCAGCCTTTATTTAATGTTACGGTTAGCAGCCTTTGTTGGCTTTAACCCATATAACCGTTTAAGTTAATCTTCTAACGAATAAGGTAGCGGCTTCACCACTAGCTCACTTTGGTTGTCATTTTTTACTCTTAGTTTTGCATCATTTGGCGTATCGTTAGCCAATACTGCGGTTAATAGCACTTGGCCATTAAATTCAACCGCTTCGATAACTTTACCCGCTCGAAGAAAGCCATCTTCTGAGGCAATTTCAATTTGAGTTTCACTGCTGACAGTTTCAGAGGCACTACCGGATAGAATATACAGGGCGCGTTTATTACCACCGCGGTACTTCATTCTGGCAATGGTTTCTTGGCCCATGTAGCAGCCTTTTTCAAAACTAATACCGTTTACCGCCTGTATATTACACATTTGTGGTACAAACTCACTGCTGTGGTTGTCGTCAATATTGGCGTAACCGGCTTGAATTTCTAATGCTTGCCAAGCTTGGTGGCTAGATAGTGGTTGATTTGAAGCTGTGACTAATTGCTGCGCTTTTTCAGCTGATGTAATCACTATGAAGCGCTCAGCATCTTTTAAAATAATAGCGCCTTCAGCGTGAGTAACTTCATGTTCAATCCGTCCAAATTGCTGCTCAATAAACTCTGCAGCCTTCGTACCAGCAAAGCCTAAAATAACTTGCTTAGCAGTGACATCAGTTAATTCCGCTTTACTGAACACCGCATATTTCTGCCATGAGGCCAAACTTAGCGGTAATACTGATGCTGGCATTAAAATAAAAAGGCTTTCAGCAATTGTGTAGGTTCTAAAGCTAGCAATCATCTTACCCTTAGGATCGCAATGTGCGCCCCAGCGCCACTGAGTTTCTGTCAGCGATACGATATCGGTAGTGACTTGGCCGTGAATAAAGGTTTTACCTTGCTCACCGGTCACTTCAATTAAACCTAAGTGGCTTAAGTTTGAAACCAGTAAGTCGGGCGTTGAAGTTAAGTAATCCCAGTTTGGCTGTGTGGTTGCGAGTGTCATAAAATGATCCCTAAGGTGAGCAACAAAGATAAGCTTTGAGTGTAACGGAATTCAGTGAGGCTCAAAAGAAAAAGCTATCTTCAATTAATTGAAGATAGCTTTAATTCACAATTTAACTGCGAGATAAGCCTAAGGTTAAATCGTTCACCGACTTAGCTTGAATTAAAACAATACGCGGGTACGAATAGTACCTTCAATTGCTTTTAACTCGCCCAGCGCTTGTTCGGCTTGGTTTGAATTGACTTCCATGACCACGTAACCAATATCTGCAGTCGTTTGTAGATATTGCGCAGCAATGTTAATGCCTTTTTCTGAAAACGCTTGGTTAATTTTAATCAACACACCTGGACGGTTGTGGTGAACATGCAATAAGCGCGAGGTGCCTTTATGTTGTGGCAATGACACTTCAGGGAAGTTAACCGCAGACACAGTTGAGCCATTATCAGAATATTTAGCCAGCTTACCCGCGACTTCAATACCGATATTTTCTTGAGCTTCAGCAGTACTACCACCAATATGCGGGGTAATAATGACGTTATCTTGTCCACGTAGTGGGCTAATAAATTCGTCATCATTTGACTTAGGCTCAACTGGGAATACATCAATTGCAGCGCCTGCAATATGGCCTGACTTTAGGGCATCAGAAAGCGCATCAATATCAACCACAGTGCCCCGTGATGCATTGATAAAAAAGCTTTTTGAACGCATTTGTTCAAACTCTGTCGCACCAATCATATTTTTAGTTTGCGCAGTTTCTGGTACATGCAAGCTGATAACGTCTGCTTCATTCAATAGTGTTTCCATTGAATGGATTTGGCTGGCATTACCCAGTGGCAACTTGTCTTCAATATCGAAAAATACCACCCGCATACCGAGGGTTTCAGCCAAAATACCCAGCTGAGTACCTATATGGCCGTAACCAATGACCCCTAAGGTTTTACCGCGCACTTCATAGCTACCATTGGCACTTTTTAACCAACCGCCACGGTGGGCAAGGGCGTTACGCTGAGGAATACCGCGCATCAGCATGATGATCTCACCTAACACTAGCTCAGCAACACTGCGAGTGTTTGAGAATGGCGCATTAAAAACGGGTACGCCTAACTTCTCAGCAGCGGCAATATCAACTTGGTTAGTACCAATACAGAAACAGCCAATCGCGACTAGTTTTTCAGCATGGTTCAACACTTCAGCGGTTAATTGGGTGCGCGAGCGCAGGCCGACAAAGTGAGCATCTTTAATTGAGCGCAGCAACTGGTCTTCAGGAAGGGAAGCTTTGTGATATTCAATATTGGTATAACCTGCACGCTTAAGTACATCGACTGCAGTTTGGTGGACGCCCTCCAACAGCAGGATTTTAATCTTATCCTTGTCAAGCGAGTGTTTTGCCATGGTGTGGGTACCCTCTTATCAATAGTTATGCTTATGTTATGCTGACATTAATGCGCAACCAAAATAGCATTATTTATTGCCATTGTAGAGGGCTAGATGGCTAAAGACTGTGATCTTGGTTTAGAACAATATCATCTAAAGGGAATGTATAGTGAATAAGAAAGTTATATGGGTGGTTATTTTTGCTGTCGTGCTCGTTTGGTCGGTGAGTTCACCTAAAGATATGTTTACTTGGTGGTTAGAAGCACTGCCAGCATTAATCGCCTTACCCATCTTATTTTTTACCCGTAATAAATTCCCCCTAACACCCTTAGCTTACTTATTGATTTTGTTACATTGCTGCGTGCTCATGGTCGGAGCTAAATATACCTATGCCGAAGTACCACTGTTTGATTGGTTGGCTGATGTGATGGGTAGCGAACGTAATAATTATGACAAAATCGGCCATCTTGCTCAGGGGTTTATTCCGGTCATACTGGCAAGAGAGGTGATGCTAAGAAATCACGTCTTGCAACCGGGCTATTGGTGTCAGTTTCTATCAGTTTGTTTTGTATTGGCATTTTCTGCTTTTTACGAACTTATTGAGTGGTGGGTTGCAGCTGCAACAGGTGAGAATGCGGAGGCGTTTTTAGGCACTCAAGGCTATGTGTGGGATACACAGTCAGATATGTTTATGGCACTTATAGGTGGTATTAGTGCATTAGTCTTGCTCACAAAGGTACATAATAAGCAGTTAGCATCACTTTAATCAGCTACATTTATAGATCTTGTGACTGTTAAGTTTATTTTTACTTGTTTTATTTTTGGTAACGGCTTGGTTTGCGAGCACTTAATCTATTAATGAGTACTTAAGTATTGCAGAAATACTTTATGGACTAGCTAAAATGCCTTATGGGCTAGTTAAAATGTACTATTATTGCATTATGTTGTTATTATGTTATCAATGTTTCAGGAAGAAACTCGTATAGCCGAGAGATACAGAATACTTTTCAGGGAGAAAAGTGATGAATTCGAATATTGATGAATTAGTCTTCTTACACCAGGTTGCAGCGCCTTGCAACTTGGCTATTTTAGCTGAGTCGATAGGGTTAAAAACCAGGGTAGTGAAACACCCTAGTGAACTTGAAGTAGAACATAATACTAATTGTTTCTATTTGATCGCCCAAAAGGGGGCCGCGCTGGATAGCAAAGGCATTCCGTTGTTGGTATCACGGCTAGTTAATCATGTCCCTGTCGCTTTATATCAAGTTGAACGGGGCTCGTTAGATCAGGAGTCTGCACTATTGTTAGGTGTAAGAGGCTTACTTTATGCCGACCAACGTATGGATTTAATGTTGACCGGGTTACGTAAAATGGTAGCTGATGAGCTTTGGTATGATCGACCGCTAATTAGCAAAATTTTCCGCCGACTAGTACAAAAACTTGATGCTAATACAGAAATCCCCCCAGATACTATCGCAATGCTGCAAATGCTCACTAATCGTGAAAGAACCATTATTCAGCTAGTTTCAAGCGGTGCAAGGAATAAAGAAATAGCCCACAGGCTTTGCATTAGTGAGCACACGGTAAAGGCACATATCTCTTCCATCTTTAGGAAAACCCAATCTCGCAATCGGGTCGAGTTACTGCGTTGGGCACAAACTTATCAAGCCCATTTTGAGTTCGCTTAACTTAGGTTATTTACCCGCTTTAAAATAATTTAGAGATGTTATTAAGCCAGTTGCTAGCTGTAACTGGTTTTTTTGTTTGTTTCGGCAATTATTTCATCGTGTAAAATTAATTTATGAGCTTATGTCATAAAATTGCACAGAATTAGCTTAACGTAATGAAAACAATAAGCTTTGCCAGTGGAGGAGATATTAAAGTAAATATATAGGGAGCAATGTGCTCCCTATATTCAGTAAGAAAATTTTCTATAAATTAATTCTGGTAAATTGCTGCAGAATTAAAGTTTCCGGTTTGGACTACAGTGGCAATATCATTAGTGCCAATTTGCATGCCTGTAACCGTATTATCATTACCAATTTGGGTTACATTTAATGTATTCATAGTACCATCAATTGCAAAGTAACCATCATCTCCACCAACCCAGTTACCGTCGCCTAGCTGAGAAACGGTAATTGAGTGGTCATCACCAAAGGCGACTATATCAGTTAAGTTAAAATCACCTTCTTGGCTGATATCAACAGTCTGATTTGAACCGACATTTGAAATAACGGCTTCGTTATCATTGCCTGTTTGGCTCATATCAACTGTATTGTTATCTCCAACGGTTTCTGAATATGCAAAGTTAAGTTCACCTGAGGAAGTGATAGTGACCTCATTATAGAAGCCATCAGCTACAAAAGCAGTGTAGTTATCTGCACCACTTTGATCTACAGATATAACATTCTCATCACCATAAACAATAAACTCAGTTAAATTGGCATCACCAGTTTGTACGACTTCAATATCGTTAAGCGAGCCATTTAAAATAGCAATATTAGCGCCGCCCACTTGGTTACCAAAACCATCTTGACTAATAGTAACGTCATTATCGTCTCCAAAAGAAAACTCTATTGTTGCGCCGTTATTAATGCCAGTTTGGTCGATAGTAATATCATTTAAAGAGCCTGATAAGCTTGCTACTACAGCAGTGTTATCATCGCCTGTTTGGCTAAAATCGAATGTATTATTATCACCAAATACACCTAAAGCAGCACCAAAGTTGTTATCACCAAGTTGGTTTACAAATAGTTCATTACCATCGCCAGCATTTAGGCTGCCTGAATCGGAAACGATACCTGCTTGGTTATTTACACCATCTTGCATTATGGTTGCACTATTACTATTACCTTCAACAGCGAATACCGCTAAGTTAATCGCACCGTACTGGGTTACTTCTGCAGCGTTTTCATTACCAATAACTTCGATGATACTTTCGTTTTGAGCTCCATCTTGAATAACATCAGCAGTGTTACTATTACCCGTTAGCGATACGTCACTAGTGTTATAAAAGTCAGCCTGCTGAATAGTAACTTGGTTTTGGTCACCTATGATGCCAACGTTTGAAATATGCCAATCATCAACCTGGTTAGTAATGACAGAGTTTCCATTACCTTCAGAGCTAATATAAGATTCTTGCCAGTCCCCTTGCTGGGTTACCTCGGCAAACTGTAAATCACCAATTTGTGTCACGGTTGAAATATGACGCGTGCCAGTTTGGCTTACTGTGGCATCCTGCTCCATGCCCGTTTGAGTTACTGTTGCGTTAGTATTCGAAGCGAATGCCGATTTCTCTGCAGCTGTCACCTCTGGTAATGAAAGTCCTGCTGCTGAAACGGGTAATGCTAAGCTTGCTGCAATAGCAAGTGATACTAACGATAATTTCTTTTGCGATTTCATTCTACGCTCCCTGTTTAAATATAGATTTATCTGATTATTAGAAAATAATCGTTTGATAAAGTATTTCGCTTCCTAGTTAACTCATTGTGTCGCCAAAGTGCATAATTTAGCTTTAGGTAACTGAGTACTAATATGCGATCAAGAAGTAACTTCAGCGTGAACTTTTAAAGATCTAACAGTATTTGAAGCACTATAAACCCTCAATAAACACCAATAACTTAAGAGCAGGGTTTGCTTTTAAGTTTATGATTATTAACCCTAAAACTGTTTGGTTTTAGGTTGGTAGAATTTCAAATGATTCTGCTGATGCAGCGCGTTACAAGATTAACTTACGGTGCCCATTGATTTTTCTCAATCGTATAAAAGGTTAGTTTTTTTAGGGGGTTAAGATTAAACCTTTAGTGCTACAAAGGTTTAAGTTACTGAATATCATGCTTATATTTGGCTATTTTCGCTTACCACTAATATTGACTAGTCGAATAAGCCTAGTAGTTACTTACTAATTAAAGTTTCAGTGCTTTTATTGTTATACAGCTTGTGGCAACAATTTGATGGCAACAACAAATTCCGGGTTTCACTTCGTGGAAAATCAACTCGCTTTTAAAAATAGCTAATGGAAAAGCTACAGGTGCTGCATTACCGGTTCCGGGAATTATTAATGGAAGATAGGAAGCCACATCATGATTAACAAAATGTCCCCAATTGCATTAGCAGTAACATCTCTATTTGCGTTAAACGCAAGCCCTGTTATTGCTCAAGAAAGTGTAAAGTATAAAAAAGATGAAATTCTCGTTGTTTATAAAGAAAATGTGTCAATCTTTGAACGGTTGTCAGCGCAAAATCTAGTCGCAGGAACAGTCACAGATAAAAATGCTGATGGTATAGATGATAAGTTTAAATACCTATTATCTGGACGATTGGCTAAGTTATCACTTAAAAGCGGTAGTAATGTTGAAAGTGCAATTAAGTTAATTAGTAAGCATCCAGCAGTAAAATATGCCGAACCTAATTATACTTATACGGCAATTGGTATGCCAGACGATCCAAATTTCGTGGAGTTATGGGGCTTAAATAATACCGGTCAAACTGGTGGTGTTTCTGGTGCTGATATCGATGCCGTTACCGCTTGGGACACTACTACAGGTAGTGAAAATGTGGTTATTGGCGTAATTGATACTGGTGTTGATTATAATCATCCAGATCTAGTTGCAAACCTTTGGGTTAACCCTAATGAAATACCCGGAAATGGTATTGATGATGATAACAATGGTGTCATTGATGATGTTAACGGCTTTAACGCTATTACCGGAACTGGTGATCCAATGGATGGCAATGGTCATGGTACCCATGTCTCAGGAACTATTGGCGCACAAGGTAATGATGGCGTAGGTGTTGTTGGGGTTAACTGGGATGTCACTATCATTGGTTGTAAATTTTTAAGTGATAGTGGAACAGGCTCTACAGAAGCTGCGATAGCTTGTATTGATTATTTCACTAATTTAAAAGTGAACCATGGTGTTGATGTTAAAGCGACCAATAATTCTTGGGGCGGCGGCGGATTTAGCCAAGCATTAAAAGATTCTATTGAATCGGCTGGTGATGAAGGAATTTTATTTGTTGCAGCAGCAGGTAATAGCGCTGTTGATAATGATGCAAATCCACACTATCCATCAAGTTATGACTCTGATGTTGTTTTGTCGATTGCCAGTACCGATCACAATGACGATATGTCTAGTTTTTCTCAATGGGGATTAACAAGTGTCGATATGGGCGCGCCTGGTTCTGCGATTTTATCAACCCTTCCTGGAAATAGTTATGGTACCTATTCAGGTACTTCAATGGCTACACCACATATCACCGGCGCTGCAGCACTTGTGTGGTCAATAGCACCTGATATTGACCCTGTCACTATGAAGCAGTTACTAATGGATTCTGGTGATGCTAATGCAGCATTGACTGGCCTAACAGTGGCTGGAACACGTTTAAATGTCGCAAACGCACTGGCAGATGCAGATCCAGATCCATCATTTGCGTTAAGTGTCACGCCATCTTCACAATCAGTTGAAGCTGGCAGTGCCGTTAGTTATGACTTTAGTCTGGGCAGTATTGCTGGTTGGGATGATCAAGTCACGCTGTCATTTGATGTATCACCAGCATTAGAAGGCATTAGTCTTTCTGCTAACACTGCAGTAGTCGGTGACAGTTTTACGCTTGATGTTGCGACGCTTGAGTCTGCTATTTGGGGAGATTATGTCATTACCGTTCATGCTGATGACGGCATCACTTCGAAAAGTAAAGCTGTTAGCCTAGAAGTCTATCCTGCGGGATTGAATGATTTTGGTTATAGCAATGATACTCCTGTGGATATTTCGGATAATACTACTATCACCAGCACCATTGAAATCGGGGATGAATTACAAATCTTTGGCCTTGATGTGAATGTTGATATTACCCATACATGGATAGGAGATTTAGTCGTAACACTAACATCACCAAATGGCACAGAAGCTATGTTGCACAATCAAACTGGTGGCAGTGCTGATGATATTGTACAGACATGGGCAACTGAGCAATTCAATGGTGAAATAGCATTGGGTACTTGGACATTAACGGTTAGTGATTTAGCGGGTGGAGATAGTGGCTCATTAAATCATTGGGGCTTACTTTTATCGGCTCTGGGGGATGCGAGTCCTACAGCACCGGTGGCAGGCTTTGAATATGCTATTGATGGCTTAACGGTTGATTTTACCGACTTAAGTTCAGACGTTAATGATGACATTGTTAGCTATGAATGGAGCTTTGGTGACGGTTCTACCTCTTCAGATATGAATCCTACATACGCTTATGCGGCAGGTGGAATTTACTCTGTGACATTGGTGGTAACAGACAGTGAAGGTTTAACTGATACAACTGCTATGGATATCGAAGTATTTGATTACAGCATAGACGCTGCAGTTACACGTACTATGGTTTCACGTCGTGGTAGTGCGGCGGTGGACTTATCATGGAGCGGTGCAAACGGTGAAAGTGTTAATATTTACCGTGATGATGTAATGGTATCAACAACGTCGAATGATGGCCGTTACCGAGATCGTTTCACTAATGCACCAGCAGAGGTGACTTATAAAATCTGTGAAACAGACACAACATTATGTTCAGACCCAATCGTAGCTATTTTTTAGTAGTGTTAACCTAAAAAATTAAAACGAAGTTTAAAAAGGGATGGCAGCTGCCATCCCTTTTTTATGGAAATCCTTTAAAGTTAAATAGCTTGGCAGTAGACTGAATTAATTACGTATTACTGGAAGTTGATAAATGAGTATTTGGTTTAGAGAAGTCACCCTTGAAGATTGCGCTAAAATGGATAGTGGGCTCCATGGGAAGGGCACATTAATGAAAACCCTTGGTATTAAAATCACTGAAATTGGCGCAGATTATATGGTGGCGACTATGCCAGCTAACCCTTCAGTACATAACCCTTTAGGCATAGTTCATGGCGGCGCTAATGTGGCACTGGCCGAAACCGTTGCCAGTTATGCGGCTAACTTTGTGGTCGACTTTAAGCATTTTTATTGTGTTGGCCAAGAAATTAATGCCAATCACTTAAAAGCGTCACGAAATGGTGAGTTAATTGCGACGGCAAGAGCAGTGCATATCGGTAAACGTAGCTCGGTATGGGAAGTGCTAATCAATAATTCTGCAGGTGAGTTATGTTGTATTTCTCGGATGACTGCGGCTGTAGTAGCTAGAAAAGTCAGCGCTTAATAGGCAATTATTAACTACACTGAATAAAGTCAAACCCCTTAAAAGGAATCATAAATGGAAGCTGCAACACTATGGGAATGGGTGGGTTATTTAGCCTCTGCCGTGGTGGCTATTTCATTGATGATGGCTAATATAAAAAAATTACGCTGGTGGAACCTTATTGGTGCAGCGCTTTTTGTCGCTTATGGTTTGGCGATAGGTGCCATCCCAGTGGCATTAGTGAATTTTTTTATTGTATTGATTGATATTTATTATTTAATAAAACTGTATAAAGAACCTGAAGCTAGCGCAGAATAAACCCTTTACTTTTTCTTTGGTGGAGAGTATTTGTCGTTTTATCTACGTATATAGTTGCCTTTTAGTTGCACAGGTAATCAGCTTGTAAACTATTGATGCAATATTTACACTTAATTTGGTGTGAGATCAGTAATGACTCAATTGTATTTAAATATCATTAAATGGTGAGGCGAATGCTTCGCCATTTTTTTTGCTGGTGAATCGTAAAAATAGATTGTAGCAATTCATCTTAATCGTTTTTACTTTATTTTCGCTGCGGTTATTATGATTTCAATGAAACGCAGCCAGGAGAAATATCGTGGCGACAGTATTTGATTTAATTGAGCAGTGGCTAGATGCCGCAAATCAGGAGTAACAAATGGATAATAGCAATTACTTAACTAGCCAAAATGGTGCCCCAATAGCTGATGACCAAAATTCATTATCAGCAGGTGAGCGTGGTCCATTATTATTACAAGATTGGCACTTAATTGAAAAATTAGCCCACTTTAACCGTGAGCGTATTCCTGAGCGAGTAGTACATGCAAAAGGTACCGGTGTTTATGGTACTTTTACCTTAACTAAAGACCTAAGTGATTTCACCTTGGCTGATCACTTTAATGGTGTGGGCAAGCAAACTGAGACCTTTATTCGCTTCTCAACTGTTGGCGGCGAGATGGGTAGTGCCGATGCAGAGCGTGATCCTCGTGGTTTTGGTTTACGTTTTTATACTGCCCGCGGTAATCATGACATTGTGGGGAATAACACCCCGACATTCTTCTTACGTGACGGCATTAAATTCCCTGACTTTATTCATACCCAAAAGCGTAACCCGCAGACTAATTTGAAAGATCCGCAAGCAATGTGGGATTTCTGGTCATTAAACCCAGAAGCCATGCATCAAGTGACTATTTTAATGTCAGATCGCGGTATCCCAGCTAATTACCGTCAAATGCACGGCTATGGTTCACATACTTTCTCATTATGGAATGCCAAAGGTGAGCGTTACTGGGTGAAGTTCCATTTTAAATCACAGCAAGGTGTGGTGAACTTAACCTCAGAACAAGCTGATATTTTAAAAGGTATTGATCCTGACTCGTCACAACGTGACATGGTGGCGGCTATCGCCGATGGTAATTTCCCTAAGTGGGCTGTAAAAGTGCAGATAATGCCTGAAGCAGACGCCAATGATTATGCAATAAACCCATTCGATTTAACCAAAGTATGGCCACATGCAGATTATCCATTAATTGAAATTGGCGAACTTGAGTTAAATCGTATGCCAGACAACTACTTTGCTGAAGTTGAGCAAGTTGCATTAGCACCAAGTAACTTGGTTCCTGGTGTCGGCGCTTCACCTGATAAAATGTTGCAAGCGCGTTTGTTCTCTTATGCAGATGCTCAGCGTTACCGTATTGGGACTAATTACAACCAATTACCGGTAAATTGTCCTCATGCCGCTAAAGCTAACCATCATCAACGTGCAGGGGCTATGGCAGGGACACAATGCCCATATAACGGCAGTCAAACTGGTGCAGATTCAAGTGCTAATTACGGCCCAAGCACTGCAACGGCAGCACTTCAAGAGTCGTCTCAATTTATTGAGCCGCCACTAAGACTTGATGGCGAGGCTGCAAGATATAGCCGTTATGACCAAGATGACTATACTCAGGCGGGTAATTTGTACCGCATCTTTAGTGAAGAAGAAAAGCAGCGTTTAGTTGAAACCATTGCAGGTACATTGAGCCAAGCAAGTGAAGATGTGCAATTGAGAATGGTTGAGCATTTCTTAAAAGCTGATAGCGATTATGGTCAACGCATCAAAACACTTTTGGAAGCATAATGCTTGGTAATTGAGGGTGTAACAGATTCTGTGTAACTGCAATTTAGTTAATATGCTTCACAATTCTGTCTTCGAACTCAATAATA
>NZ_JAUORL010000028.1:0-61118 GCF_030548015.1 Shewanella sp. 4_MG-2023 | reverse complement strand
CCCTAGAGTGCTGAAGTGTTCGAAGGACCGATACCCCATAAAAAAGAAAGCCGTTCACGTTAAGTGAACGGCATTACACTTCAGTGGGCTTTTTATTAGCGAGCTTAAATATGAATAGCATATTTAAGGCGCTGAATTTTTAACAATGTTTTATGGTTAGTCTTTCTTGTACATGTCATGGCAGCCTTTACAGCTTTTGCCTGTATTACCAAATGCTTGCTTGATTTGCTTTTTATCACCTGTTTGGGCTGCCAAGTCTAACTTAACCGCATTTTCTTGGAATTCGGTCATCTTAGTATCAAAGTCTGCTTTATTTGACCAGATCTTTGCTAAAGCTTCTGTATCGCCGTTATCAGAGCCTGCAATAAAACCTTCATGAGGGATTTTAGCTAGTGCCGCTAAATTAGCAGCGCGAGTTTGAAATACAGTTAATTCAAACTCTTTTTTGCCTTTCATCATTGCAGCCATATCGCCAAATTGGTAGCGGATTAAACTAAAACCTGCTTTACGATAATCGATAGCGTCATTGGCATCTTCAAAGTTATGTGCGTTGACAGTTGGAATAAGCAATGCGCTGACAGCTAAGGCCAATATTTTATTTTTCATGACAGATCTCTTTTTATTTATTGATTTATAGGTGTTTGTCACATTTTAAGCATAAACTTGAACCAAGTGCGAGTCTAGTTTTGTGTTTAATTGTAAATTTGATTTTTACAATAATTATCAGGCATATTTTGCATATATGATTTCTGTAAAAGCTGAATTGTTGCTACACTTTGTACTGTCGAGGCATTACTAAAAGAGAGCGTTATGCGAGCTAATTGGGATTCAGTTGTAGAAAAGGTACTAAGCTATCCAAATTCTGACGAATTAGGCATTTTATTTCAGTTATTAATGACAGAAGAAGAGCGTAGTGCAGTTGCTGGTAGGTTAAAGGTTTTTCAACTTTTATTGCAAGGTGAGCTAAGTCAGCGTCAAATATCTGCAGAATATCAAGTGAGCATTGCGACCATTACTCGCTGTTCAAACTATTTAAAAAATATGCCTCAGGCGCAAAAAGACAAAGTCCAGCAGCTGATACTGGACTAGTTACTTATGTCGCGCTAGCTATCTAAATTTAGCTTTAATGTTCGTTGAGGGATGCTTATGGCATCGATAGCTGATACGGCGCAGTAATATATAGCCTCCGTATGTAAAAAGCCCTATCGACAGTAACTGTGCTGAATCTTGAGGGAAAAAACGAAAGGTGATTACGGCCGAAATAATGTAAATGAATGGCATAAAGCCATATATTGAATCGGGTAGGTAACCCTCGACTCGTTTTCTTTTCTTATCCGTTCGGCGGTTTCTAGAGCGTAGGTTCCAGACATGAGCGCCGTAAAAAAAGACTAATATTGAAGCAACGACAATATAGGGTTGTTCAATGAAAGGTACGCTAGCTGCGCCGACAATCATATAGGCGTAAGGTAAGATTTCGTATAGCGGTTTAATTAACATAAGCACTCCTTCGCTTTAAATTAATTTTCAAACAGCAACAAAGGTTAACTCTATAACCTTCAAACCCAGCTGCTTTCTAGTTACCAAAGCACAGAGAAAGAAACAAAACCTGTGCCCAGCAATGCTTGTGGTTAAGTTTCACAGACAATCTATCTATGATTAATAATAACGTAAAAAAAATACGTCAACCTAAAAAAGGCTAACGTATTTAATAATTCAAACTTTAGGCTGAGTTAATCCAGTCTAAGTTATTGAATCAATGTCTAGGACAAAAATTGTTTATTAGACTTTAGTGGCAGCCACAACCGCCATTGCCATCACAACCCGGTTTGTCAGTACCACAAGCTTCATGGGCGTGCTCGCTGCCACAACCACCAGCAGCATGAATATGACCATGGGCAATTTCTTCGGCAGTTGCTTCACGTACATCCATCACTTCAACGCTGAAGTTTAATGCTTGACCAGCTAAAGGGTGGTTGCCATCAACAACGACTACAGTATCTTTTACTTCAGTAACTTGAACTGGGCGTTGACCCATTTCAGTTTCAGCAATAAAACGCATACCTGGCACGATGTCTTCGATATCGCCGAATGCTTCAAGAGGGACTTCTTGTTTTAGGCCGTCATGGTATTCACCATATGCTTGTTCAGTTGGAATATTCGCGTCAAATTTGTCACCAATAACTTTACCTTCTAGCTCAGTTTCTAAGCCTGGAATTAAGCCTTCAGTTCCGTGTAGATAAACCATAGGTTCAGCTTCAAATGAGCTTTCGATTAAACGACCTTCTTGATCGGTTAAACTGTAGTGAATAGTTACTGCTGCATGTTTTGTGATTTTCATAACGACTCCAATTCTGAATGTGGCGGCATAATACTATTGTTTTTACAAAGTCGCGATAATTTGTATCAGCTTTTGCTTATTCAATCACATGTTTTTAAATCAAGTATCTCGCTGGCTGACATTTGCTTTAAATCGTGGCGCATCCGGTTACTTATCCTTTGACAATGGATGTTTTTACCATTGTTGCTGTGACTAAATTTACGCGCAGTACACAGGTCACTGTTTTTAAATAGATTAGATGAATCATTTTCATGGTGATTTGCGCTGCCATGTTTATGAAAATGCTAATTTTAGTGCTTAGGCACTGAAATTTAATGCAAGATGACTTTTGGCGATTTTGAATAACCATATAAAAATCATAATAATAGTAAACCTCTGACTTGTGAGCATTTATTCTTGTATATCTTTTTTGGATTACGTTTACGTAAACATACTAAAAACTTGTTTTGGAGGCGTTTTTTAGTGTGATAGCTGCGATTATTGTGATTTCAGCAGTGATTTAGCTTGTTATCAATAGAGTGCTTAAAAATAAACCACTAATTAGGGGTTGACAACCTACCTTAAAAAAAGCAATTCTGTTATCAATTCAAAACAAACACATATTAAATCGAGTGTAATGATGAAATCCGTTAACCATGTTGTAGTTACCATTATTACAACCACCACAATTAACATTGTGGGGGCGGGCTGATTACACCCTAAAGATTTATAACGACAAGCCCGCTTCCCACAAAGAAGCGGGCTTTTTGTTTTCAGATTTAAAATTAATATTTAGTGCTAGCGAGTTAAGGGAGAAGAATATGAAAGTGATGAAGTTTGGTGGAACCTCGTTAGCCAATTGGCAACGTTTTTTGATGGCAGCAGACATTATTGAACAAGCTGCAGCTGAAGAGGCTATTGCGACTGTGTTATCAGCGCCTGCAACTGTTACCAATGCCTTGTTAGAGTTAGTAAGTCTCGCACAAACCAATCAAGACTATGCAGCGGTATTAGCCCATATTGAGTCGGTTTTTAGTGGCCTTTTTAGTGACGCTGAACAAGCGTTAATTTCACCGCAGCAAAAAGCGCTACTGGATGAAAAGCTGGCGCTGCAATTAACTGACTGGAATGACAAAGTCACTGGAATAAAGCTGCTTAACGAATGCCCCGATCATGTTCAAGCGCAGGTTATCGTCTCTGGCGAGCGTTTATCGGCAGCCTTAATGGAACAAGTGATGCTAGCAAAATCACTTACCGCAGCGCAATTTGACCCTAGAAAATTATTCTTAGCCCATGGTAAGCCACTTGAATCTATTGTTGATATCAATGAAAGCAAACCGCGTTTTGCTGCGCTTTCATTAAATGAAGCACGGGTATGGATTATGCCAGGTTTTACTGCTGCTAATGAGCAAGGTAAAACAGTGACTTTAGGGCGAAATGGCTCAGATTACTCTGCAGCGGTTTTAGCAGCTTGTCTTGATGCCTCAAGCTGTGAAATTTGGACTGATGTCGATGGGGTTTATAACACGGATCCACGCGTGGTATTAGACGCTAAATTACTTGAACAACTTAGCTATCAAGAAGCTATGGAGCTTTCTTATTTTGGTGCTAAGGTGTTGCACCCTAAAACCATTGCACCGATTGCTCAGTATCACATTCCTTGCTATATCAAAAATAGTTTTAACCCATCAGCGCCTGGCACATTAGTGTCTAATCAGCCTGACAAAACAGGCTTGCAGGTCAAGGCCATTTCTAACCTTGATGAACAAACCATGTTTAACATTTCAGGTCCTGGCATGAAAGGCATGGTGGGCATGGCCAGTCGCACCCTTGAAGCGATTTCTCGCAGTGGTATTTCAGTTTCATTAATCACTCAAAGCTCGTCTGAATACAGTATTAGCTTTTGTGTTAGCTCTAATGAAGCTTATAAAGCAAAACAAGCACTAGAAGTTGAATTTGAGTTAGAAATCCAGTCTGAGTTACTCGAGCCTATCGAATTAAGACAAGATTTAGCGATTGTGTCGCTTATTGGTGATGGCATGAAAACCCATAAAGGCGCCGCTGCTAAGTTTTTCAGCGCCCTGGCTAAAGCCAGCGTTAATATTATCGCCATCGCCCAAGGCTCGTCAGAACGTTCGATTTCTACTGTAATTGAGCAACGTAAAACTAAGCATGCCATTGCCGCCTGTCATCAAGCCTTCTTTGATGTTCAGCAGTATTTAGATGTGTTTTTAGTAGGCAGTGGTAATGTGGGGGCAGGGCTATTAGAGCAAATCAAACAACAAGCCTCGATGCTTAAAGAGCAGCATATAACCATGCGAGTATGTGGTATTGCCAATTCTCGTAAAATGCTTCTGAGCAGTGCTGGGCTAGATTTAAATAATTGGCAGGCTTTATTGGCTGATAGCGATACAAGCTATGATCTCGCAGAGATGCTGGCCTGGGGTAAAGAACAGCAACTGCTAAACCCTGTTTTAGTTGATTGCACTTCAAGTGAGTTGGTTTCAGATCGTTATCTTGATGTGATGAATGCTGGCTACCATGTCGTCACCCCGAATAAGAAAGCCAACACTCGTGATTATGCTTACTACCAACAATTGCGCACAACGGCGTTATTGCAGCGCAGACAATTCTTGTATGAAACAACCGTAGGTGCTGGCCTGCCAGTGATTGATAACTTAAAGAAACTGCTATATGCCGGTGATAAGTTACAGCGATTTAATGGGATCTTATCTGGTTCATTATCTTATATATTCGGCATGTTAGATGAAGGCATGAGCTTATCAGAGGCCACCTCAATCGCTCGTGATAAGTGTTTTACAGAGCCGGATCCTCGTGAAGATTTAAGTGGTTTGGATGTGGCGCGAAAAGTACTAATTCTTGCTCGTGAAGTGGGCATGCCATTAGAACTTGATGATATTAATGTTGAATCAGTTCTGCCAAGCTCGTTTGATGATTCAGGCGATGTAGACACCTTTATGAATCGTTTACCACAACTTGATGCGCAAGTCAGTGCGCGAGTTGAATCGGCAAAAGCGCAAGGTAAAGTACTGCGTTATGTGGGTCAGATTGAAGCAGGTAAGTGTCATGTACGTATTGTAGAGGTTGATTCATCAGATCCGTTATACAGCGTAAAAGGCGGCGAGAATGCACTGGCATTTTACAGCCGTTATTATCAGCCTATTCCATTTGTATTACGCGGTTATGGTGCGGGTACTGATGTGACTGCAGCTGGCGCGTTTGCGGATGTATTAAGAACTTTAAACTGGACTCGCGAGGTGGGGCTATGAGCAAACAAGTCATTTCGGATAAAGCGATAACTGTTTATGCTCCTGCTTCAATGGGTAATGTCGGTGTTGGATTTGATCTACTCGGCGCTGCGCTTGCGCCAATTGATGGCAGTTTACTGGGTGATAGAGTGATGATTGAAGCGGCTGATGCTGGTGTTCATTATTCTCAAACGGGTCCATGGGCGCATAAGTTACCAGAAGATGGTAAACAGAATATCGTCTATCAATGTGCTGTGTTTTTTCTTGAAAAACTTAATGCTAAACAAGGTGTGGCTATTTGTTTAGAGAAAAATTTACCAGTTGGCAGTGGGCTTGGTTCTAGTGCAAGCTCTGTGGTTGCAGCACTTTATGCATTAAATGAGCATTTTGAGCAGCCTTTTGATGAACAAGCATTATTGCTTTTAATGGGCGAGTTTGAAGGAATGATTTCAGGCAGTGTTCATTTTGATAATGTTGCCCCTTGTTATTTAGGCGGCATGCAGTTGATGCTAAATACTCCCAATAAGGTGTGCGCTGGTATTCCTACGTTTAAGCAATGGTATTGGGTGGTGGCCTATCCGGGGATCTCACTGTCAACGGCCAAGATGCGCGACTTATTACCACAGCAATACGATAAAGCGGTAGCCATCGATTTTGGCCGTCATTTAAGTGCATTTGTGCATGCAAGCTATCAGCAAGATCCAAAGCTTGCTATTAGCGTTTTAAAGGATGTGATGGCTGAGCCTTATCGAGCCGATGCGATTCCGGGTTATAGCCATGCGCGCGCAGAACTTGAAACGTTAGGCATGTTAACCACCGGCATATCAGGAAGTGGCCCAACGCTGTTTTCTGTAACCGATAATCTAGAAACTGCTAAAGCTGCTAAAGCATGGTTAGAGCAGCATTATTTATCACAGGCTGGTGGGTTTGCCCATGTCTGTCAACTTGATGAGCAAGGTACGCGTCGAGTTTAGTCACCACATTTTAATTTTAAAGGCGTTTAGAAATGGAATTATATAATTTAAAGCACCCATCACAAGTGGTCAGTTTTAGTGAAGCGGTAAAATTAGGTTTAGGTAAAGATAGAGGGCTTTTTTTTCCAAAATCTATTCCTGTGCTTGATAATATCGATGAGCTACTCGCGTTACCTTTTGTTGCAAGAAGTCAGCGTATTTTAGGGGCTTGGCTTGCTGATGAAATTGGTCAAGATAAAGTTAATGAGTTAGTTAATGCAGCATTCACTTTTGATGTGCCTTTAGTGAAAGCTGATGATAAACGTGCGTGTTTAGAGTTATTTCATGGGCCTACATTGGCATTTAAAGACTTTGGCGCGCGCTTTATGGCGCAGTGCGTTAACTTGCTAGCAGGAGATGAAAAGCTGACTATTTTGACGGCGACCTCAGGGGATACCGGCGCCGCTGTTGCTGATGCTTTCTTCGGGCTTGAATCTGTACAAGTGGTGGTGATGTACCCCAAAGGAAAAATCAGTGAGCTGCAAGAGAAGATGTTCACGACTCTAGGTAAGAATATTCATACTGTCGCTGTTGCGTCAGATTTTGATGCTTGCCAAACACTGGTTAAGCAGGCATTTGATGATAGTGATGTTCGTGATGGGCTGCACTTAAACTCGGCTAATTCAATCAATATTAGTCGGTTATTGGCGCAAATTTGTTACTACTTTGAAGCGGTAGCTCAAATGAAGCAAACCAGCAATGCTGAGATTGTGCTGTCAGTGCCTAGCGGTAACTTTGGTAATTTAACCGCAGGTTTATTTGCCAAGGCGATGGGCTTACCTATTAAGCGCTTTATTGCGGCGACTAACTCAAACGATACTGTGCCACGTTACCTTGCTGCAGGTGATTGGGCGCCAAATACTACCGTTGCGACTATGTCTAATGCGATGGATGTGTCCGAGCCATCAAACTGGCCAAGAGTCGAAGCCATTTGTGAGGCGTTAAATTGGCCGTTATCGTCTATTACAGGGGTGGCGCTTAATGAAGCGCAAACAACTGCGGCGTTAAAAGAGTTATATCAGCTGGGTTATCAATCTGAGCCTCATGCCGCAATTGCCGCACAAGCTTTATCTGATGAGCTTAAAAGTGGTGAAACCGGTATTTTCTTAGGAACGGCGCATCCAGCGAAATTTAAAGATGTGGTCGATGTGCAATTACAAATCGATTTACCATTACCCCAAGAGCTTGAAGCTGTAGTGAATAAGCCGATTTTATCTGCAGAACTGAGCGCTGATTTTACCAAGCTGAAAGAGCACTTATTTAACATTCTTAAATAATAAAGCTTTAATATCAGCTTACTAAAGCACCTTAGGGTGCTTTTTTGTTATTTAAACTCATCTGAATGTTTCAGATTTGTATTTTATGATCTCGGTCATAACATCTGCGCAATCCATAGTGTAGATTAATAATACTAGAGGTTTAAACTTTTTAGACATGAAGGAATTGTGGTAATGGAGAAGATGATACTTAAAAGGCTAATGAATGATCACAAACACATAGCCATATTATTGAATATTCTAGCCAAGAAAAATCACAAACTTTCTCAGGGCGAATCAGTTAATTTTGCGCTTATTCGTGATGTCGTCGAATATATGCAGGTTTATGCTGAGCATAGTCACCATCCGGTAGAAGATATTACTTTTGATTACTTTATTAAGCACTTTCCTAGCCCTAGTACGACCAGGCTTCATGATGAACATAGTAGTCTAGCAGAGTCATCTGGTGCATTGATGTATAGTCTGAATTTGATACTTTCAGATGTGGTGATTTCCCGAGAAAAGTTGGTTTCCGACTTAAAAGCGTATGTTGAAATCCAAACGGCTCATATGCAATATGAAGAAAAAGAGCTATTTCCTCTGTTTGCTAAGCACATGCAGGGCAGTGATTGGGATAAAATATGGCAACAATGTGAGCAGCGTTTAGTTGATGATCCGTTATTTAACGATAGTGATGATAATATCTTTGAAGAGCTTAAAGAGCATATTGCTGAAGTTGAACCACAGTAGCTGACTCTGTGTTATCTCGCTTAAAGGATTAATGATAACGAGTTAAAAGCATTAAAAAGAGCGCTATAAGCGCTCTTTTTATATATAGACCTTTGAATAACTATTCAGTTAGTTATCTTGCTTACAATGGCATCGCATCGAAATCAAAATCGAAACTTGTGTCAATGTCTTGAAGTTCCTTAAGTAAGCGCTGTTTATCCTTTAACGCTTCTATTTCTCGCCATTTACGTTTTTTATTTGAGCTTTTTGAGCGAGTTGGTCTTTCAACAACTTGGTCTAGCGCACCACCATAGTCTAAACGATCCATGGTAAACCTCCCTTGTTATTATGATGTCTCTATTCAAATAAATATCATATTCCGTCACTATAGTGCAATAGTTATGTTTCAATATTGTTAATGAGAGGTGATATTTAAGTGATGTTCAAGTGGTGTTTTGCTGGCGTATTTAGAGGCTTGTGCTATGAGGAAATGAAAGTGTATATAAAAAAGCCAGCTTTAGCTGGCTTTTTTAGTGTTTAAATCTGACCTTGACGGTATAAATTAATTAATGAATTACTGGAGCTATCAAGCTCTGTGGCATCATTTTTGGCGCCGATGCGGTCTAGGACATCGTTGCCAAGGACTTTACCTAATTCCACACCCCATTGATCAAAAGAGTTAATTTGCCAAATAGCGCCTTGAACAAACGTGCGGTGTTCATATAAGGCAATTAACGAACCTAAGGTCGTTGGAGTTAGCTTATCCATTAATAAGGTATTACTTGGCTTATTACCTGCCATTGTCTTGTGCTTAGCAATAAGGGCTTTATCAGCATCAGGCGTATCTTTGCCTGCCAATTCCGCTAAAGCTTCTTCATAAGTGCGACCTTGCATCAATGCTTGGGTTTGGCCAAAGCAGTTTGAAGCAAGCTGGTTATGATGTTCACCTAATGGATTGTGACTTTGCAGTGGCATAATAAAGTCAGCTGGGATAAGTGCTGTACCTTGATGTAACAACTGGTGATATGCATGCTGACCATTGGTGCCTTCACCACCCCAGATCACTGGGCCAGTATTGAAATCTACCTGAGTTCCATCAAGCATGACCGACTTACCATTACTTTCCATATCAAGTTGCTGGAAGTAAGCGGGTAAACCACGTAAATAATGATCATAGGTCAAAACTACATGGGATTGTGCATCATGAAAATTGCTATAAAGCACTGACAACATGCCCATAATCACAGGCATATTTTGTTCAAGTGGCGCTTGGGCAAAATGTTGATCCATTTGGTTGGCACCATCAAGCAGTTGCTTGAAGTTATCCATACCCACTAATAACGCTATGGGTAAGCCAATGGCTGACCATAATGAATAACGTCCACCCACCCAATCCCACATCGGGAAAATATTGTCAGCATCAATACCAAACTCAGTCGCTTTAGCAACGTTTGATGTTACTGCGACAAAGTGCTTGGCGACATCGGCTTGGCTACCACCTTGCTCGAGGAACCAGTCTTTAGCGCTTAGGGTATTGGTCAGTGTTTCTTGGGTGCCAAATGACTTCGATGACATGACAAATAAGGTTGTTTCAGCATCTAAGTTTTTAAGCTTCTCACAGATAGAGCTTGCGTCAACGTTAGCCACAAAATGGCAATTAAGGCCTTTTTGCCAATAAGGCCTTAATGCTTGAGAGACAATTTTAGGGCCAAGGAAAGAGCCACCAATGCCAATACTGACAATATCAGTAATGGTTTTGCCGGTGTAACCTTTCCATTCACCTTGAGATACAGACGCCACAAACTGAGTCATCTTTGCTAGTGTTTGCTGCACTTCAGGGACGATATTCGCCCCTTCAGCCATAATTACTTGCTCAGGATTACTCCTCAGCGCTGTGTGTAATACTGCACGGCCTTCGGTGTTATTGATAATATCGCCATTAAACATGGCAGAAATTTTAGCTGATAACTGGGTTTCTTCAGCTAATGCAAACAATAATCCTAAGCCTTCCTTATCGATACGGTTTTTAGAATAATCTAATAATAAACCGCAGCTTTTGAGGCTCATCTTCTCAAAACGTTTAGGGTCATTAGCAAATAGCTCCCGCATATGGGGAAGCGCTGCTGTATTTTTCTTTAGCTGCTGCCAAGTATTACTCTGAGTTAAATTAGTCATGCAAATCACTCCGTTGATTAGCTAAGTTTTGCGTTTAGCATAACCTCAAGTTTACCTTGGTCGATGGCAAAGTTGCGAATGCCTTCAGCAAGTTTATCAACAGCCATTGGGTCTTGGTTATATTCCCAACGGAACTGTGCTTCGGTTAATGGTGCTGGCGCGGCAACCGTTGTTGTTGCAGGTTTTAGCTTTTGGCTAATAACAGTATCGCTATTGGCTAACTCTTCTAATAGCGCAGGGCCTATCGTTAGGCGGTCACAGCCCGCAAGCTCGATAATTTCGCCAGTGTTACGGAAACTTGCACCCATTACCACAGTGTTATAGCCGTGAAGCTTATAGTAGTTATAGATATCGGTTACTGATACCACACCAGGATCGGTTTCAGCGGTGTAATCAAGACCTGTGTCTTTCTTATACCAATCTAAAATACGACCAACAAATGGCGAAATAAGGTAAACACCTGCTTCAGCACAAGCTCGGGCTTGAGCAAAGCTAAATAATAGCGTTAGGTTACAGTTGATGCCTTGTTGCTCAAGCTCTTTTGCTGCGCAGATCCCTTCCCAAGTAGATGCTAACTTGATCAGAATGCGAGATTTATCAATACCGGCTGCTTGATATAGGTTAATTAGCTTATGGGCTTTTTCGATAGAGCCTGCTTTATCAAAAGAAAGTCTGGCATCGACTTCTGTTGAGATGCGGCCTGGAACAATCTTAAGAATTTCTACACCGATGTTGACGGCTAATTTATCACCTGCGTCTTCAACTTGCTGAGCTGTGTCATTTGACTGCTGTTTTGCCCAAGCAATAGCATCATCAATTAATGGGGCATATTCAGGAATTTGCGCCGCTTTTAAAATTAGAGAAGGGTTGGTGGTTGCGTCTTCTGGTTGGTAGCGTTTAATTGCTTCAATGTCGCCGGTATCAGCAACGATTGTGGTTAGTGCTTTTAGTTGAGCTAACGTGTTCGCCATGGAAATTTCCCTCTCAAGTAACAAAGTTATTTTGTTCAATACAGTTATTAAATGCGATCTTACTGTATTTTCCAACAACATTTGTAAAAAAATAACGCAAATAAACGTGAAATGAGCTCATAAGCAACTAATTGTGTAATTTAATGCCTGATTTATTAGTTGTTTAAGTTGTTTTTATTGTTGAAATAAAAGTGTTACCGATAACATCTCTTTATTGGTAAGGGTTTTTATTTTTTAGCTGATGGCTACAAAAACAAAAAAGTCGCTGCAAGCAGCGACTTTTTATTACCAGCTTAATTAGTTGATTATTTTAGAACCGCACGTTTTTCTGTGCCGGTTACGATAGCTTCAATACGACGATTTTGCTTATGGGCTTCAGCGGTATTGCCTTCCATAATAGGTTTAGTAATACCATAGCCAATAGCTTGAATACGACTTGCTTCAATATCATATTTAGCTGCTAAAGCTTCAGCGACTGATTTAGCACGACTCTCAGAAAGGGTCATATTATATGCAGGCTTGCCAACATTAGAAGCGTGACCTTCGATTGATACGGTATGCTCAGGATTTTTCTTCAAGTAATTAGCTAATTTTTCAATGTCAGCATAAGAAGCTGACTTAATAACAGAAGAGTTGTTATCAAATAAAATACCACCTAAGTCATGATTGTCTGTTACAAATTCGTAGACAGTACAACCATTGGCATCAACTTTGTGAGTTGCTGGTGTATCTGGACAGCTATCTTGATCATCCATTACGCCATCGTTGTCGGAATCAATTGGTGCAACAGCAGCTGCAACAACAGGGGCTGCTGCTTTAGCTTTACCAAAGCGGTAGCTTAATTCTAAGCCCCAATAGTTACTTTCCATTTCAAGGGTATTATATTTATCATCGTCTAAGTTTTCGTAGCGACGATATTTAGCCTGCAGCTTTAAGTTTTCGGTAAAATTATAACCGATACCAGCACCGATATAGGGCGCAATACCGCTGTCACTGTAATACTCAGTGCCATAATTTTTTATGTTCTTTAAAAGGTAGTTCATTCCGCCAGCCTCAGCAGACAAACTCCACTTGTCAGCGAAAGGATAAAAACCGACTAAACCTAATGCCATGCCTCTAGCGCCGACATCATTACGTTTATTACTGAAATCTGTCCATTGAATACGACCTAAGTCTCTATAACCGAGTTCAATACCAAAATAGTCATTAAATAAGTAACCACCGAAGACATCCCAAGCATAAGGGTCATCATCTTCACATTGGGTCATTGTTTTAAGGTCGCAATGTGGTTCGTAATTATTAATCCCTAAACCACCACCGACATACCATGGCGTTAACTCTTGTTCTGCGACAGCGGCAAAAGGCAACATTGAGGTGAGTAATACTACTTTTAAGGTGTTTTTCATCATATATAGTCCATTGTTATTTTATGTCACCAAAACACATGTAAACCGATTGTTTACCTTAAGTGTCACCAGCACTTATTTGGCGTTCCTATTATGATTTAGCTGGCAAGCTAATTATCGTCTTAAATTCAATGGTTTTCCATAGTAGTTACGAATATTTTTAAAGTATTGCCAACAAATACCTAACGAATCCCCGCAAGATGTTGCAGTGTTGGTTTTTTCTAATGAATTGACGATGGGCTTTGTTGTCCGTGGTATAAAGAAAAAGCGCCCAAAGGCGCTTTAACTCGTTATAAACGATTGTAGTTTGTTTTTTGAACTCTAATCTAATTACCGAGTCCAAACCCAATTTTCAATGTCTACTGGGTCAACACCGTTGGCCTTAATGTAGTTACGGTGTTCTACTAATCTTTGGAGCATATCCGTTGTGATTTGAACATGCTGAGTTTCATCAATAACACCTTGTTGGAATAGTTTGTATGCCATATCAATCACAAGGTGATAACGTGATGTGCCATTACGAACGCCCATATCAAATGGTGTTGTAGTTGAACCTTCTTCTTCATAGCCTTTAATGCGGAAACGTTTACTGCCTTTATAATCAAATACCAATTTCTTGATGGTATTTGGATAACCATGGAAGTTAAATACCACACCTTTATCTTCAGTAAATATTTCATCCATTAACCAAGGCTTATTTTGGAATTTACGACTACCTAAACCGTTACTATTAAGTTCAGTTACGCTGACATAACGAATACGCACTCTTGGCAGTAGTTCTCTAATGAGTACTAATGACGCCATACATTCTTGAGTGACATAATCACCACAACCTGCAAGTACTACATCAGGATTATCATCTGATGCAAAATCCCATACCATCACGCCATCTTTAGTTTGCTTACGGGCTTCATCTAGTGATAGCCATTGAGGTAACTCTTTTTTACCTGCAACTAAAATGTTGAGTTTGTCGCGGTCTTCATATGCACGCTCTGTATAAGTGAGTGTACTGTTACCATCAGCAGGTAAATATGCAGAAATAATATCTGGATGCTTTTCTAACATAGCACCTAGAAATGAAGGGTTTTGATGCGAATAACCATTATGATCTTGACGCTCTAATAAAGAAGACAAAACAACATTACAAGAAGGTACAGGTTTACGGAAGTGAACCCCTTGACTGGCATACACATATTTACAGTACTGATCAGCCATTGATGAAACTACTTGAGAGAAGGCTTCATAGGTTGGGAACATGGCATGCCGACCTGTTACTGTGTAACCGTGCATCATACCGAAAAGTAAGTTTTCCGATAGCAGTTCAATAACACGGCCATCACGCGCCATATCTTGATCCCAGCTTTCAATCGGCCATTGCCATGCACGATCTGTTTCTTCAAATACCGCTTGCAGTTGATTTGAGTATGTTTCATCTGGGCTGAAGATACGTAAGTTACGTTGATCTCGATTTAATTTGAATGCGTCACGCATCCACTCGCCCATTTTGTACATTGATACGCCGCGAGTACCACGTGGGGTTTCTGGACCATAACTTAGTTTTTTAAGATCTGGTTGAGCAAGTGCACGGACTACTTCACCGCCATAACTTAAGTGTTGGCGACCACAACATAACTGCTTAGGTGGAATCAAAGATTGAATTTCTTCATCAAAGGTAATTTCACCTTGCGCATTGATACTGCACAGTTCATCAAATTTGTAACTTGCTAACCAGTCATTAAGCGCTTTTAGGTGACCTGCATCTGTTGCACACTTATTGACGATGACTTGATGAGATTCGCAGTTGCCAGCTAGCTTCTTACCGCCAAACTCAGATGTACCTGTCCAGCCTTTAGCTGTTCGCATAAGAATAACCGGCCAGCGAGGCTTACAAACATCTTCGCCGCGACGGGCACGAGTTTGGATATCATTGATCATCTCGTAAGCTAAGTCCATAGCCTCTTTCATTTGAACAAACACATCCTCTTCAAGTTGATCATCAACAATAATGGGATGATAACCTAAACCACGAAATTCAAGATCTAACTCTTCATGACTCATGCGTCCCATACGAGTCGGGCCTGAGATTTTATAGCCATTAATATGCACAATGGGCAGTACCGCACCATTGGTTGCAGGGTCGACTAACCGGTTGGCATACCATGATGCAGCTAATGGCCCTGTTTCAGACTCACCATCACCAACTAAACAAGCTGCGATTAAGTTTGGATTATCAAGAACGGCGCCCCAAGCAACGGATAATGAATAACCTAATTCGCCACCTTCTAAAATTTGGCCGGGGGCTTCAGGGTTTGCATGAGAAGGGTAGCCATATGCTGCTGAGAACTTTTTACAGATATCTTCAATACCTGATTCGTTATAGGGGATGGTTTCTGGATAAAAATGGCTTAAAGAACCTTCAACAAACAGGTTAGCTTGAACTGCTGGGAAGCCGTGACCAGGACCGACTAAATAAATGAATTCTCTTTCATGCTTAACGATTAAGCGATTAACGTTTGCATACACAAAATTGATACCTGGACAGGTACCCCAATGACCTAAAAGTCGAGGTTTAATGTCTGTATGTTGTAGCTCTCTTTTAAAAAGCACATTTTGCTTAAGATAGATTTGTGAGGTAGCGAGGAAGTTAGTTGCTCTAACATATTTTTTAAGAGCAGTGATTTCATTTTGCTGTGTCATAGTGACCTCATTATGAAAGATAAGATTGATTTAGCTTTTAATGAGAACACTGTATTCCCTAAATTGAACCAATAATGTGTTATTGATCTAACTTTGTATTAAAAAAAATCATTAATAAAATGATGTTAGGTTAAGAAATTGTTGAGTCACTTGGTGTTAGGCGATTTGCAATTGTTATTCTAGATGGGGCTTTAGGCGGCTATTTAAATAAATGTGATCACTGTCACCTATGTTTGAAGTTTTTCTATGCTAGTTTTTTCTCGCATTTTTTTGAGAACACCTATAACTAAGCGATAAGTGGTAAAGAGTGGTAATGTTTGCTGGGCTTTACTGGTTAAAGTCAGTAAAGTTAACTTGAATAATGCTAAATAATAATTAACTAATATATTCGCTCACTGAATTTAATAAACAGTAACAGCTTGGCTATTTACGAATACATGCTGAGGCTGCGAACTTAGATTTTGATGAGCTCATTATAATAATTCGATAATTTTATTTTGTCTGAAGGTGTTGCTCGGTTTAAGCATATTTTTACAAAATAAAGTTATTCCAAGGAATAGATTAAGCAAATGGCAATGTTAGAAACAATTGTTGGTTTCATGAACAATTTACTCTGGGGTAAATTGTTAGTTTATGGGCTGGTAGGCGCAGGTATCTTTTTTACTGTTCGTCTTGGCTGTATTCAAATTACTCATTTCGTACACGGCGTTAAAGTATTAGCGATTAGCCGCCGCCCTGGTAAGCATGGCTTATCTTCATTTCAAGTTTTTTGTACCAGTATGGCTGCCCGTGTCGGAGCCGGAAATATGGCTGGTGTTGCGGTTGCAATCGGTGCCGCAGGTCCTGGGGCAGTATTTTGGATGTGGGCCATTGCCATGCTCGGTATGGCGACGGCAATGATCGAGTCAACGTTAGCGCAAGTTTATAAAGTTAAAGACGTTGACGGGCAGTATCGTGGTGGCCCTTCATATTATATGGAAAAAGGCCTTGGCCAACGCTGGATGGGGATTCTATTTTCAATCCTACTGATTATTTGTTTTGGCTTAGTGTTTAATGCTGTTCAAGCAAATACTATCTCTGGTGCAATGACTGCCGTATTTGATTTAAATCCAATTTATGTCGGTCTTGGGATTGCGCTATTGAGTGGCCTCGTGATTATGGGCGGTCTTAAAAAGGTCGCTAGAGTGTCAGAAATTATCGTTCCGATTATGGCATTAGCCTACATTGCGATTGCCTTGGTTGTTGTTTTAATGAATGTTGAGCAATTGCCTGCCGTATTTATGTTGGTGATTAACAGTGCATTTGGCTGGCAAGAGGCCGCTGCTGGTGGTGTAGCATACAGTGTTGCTCAAGCAATGCAGGCGGGTATTGCTCGCGGCTTGTTCTCTAATGAAGCAGGTATGGGTAGTGCCGCCAATATTGCAGCAAGTGCTTCACCGAATCCTAATCACCCAGCGTCACAAGGTTTTGTGCAAATGATGGGTGTGTTTGTGGACACTATTGTTATCTGTACTGCTACTGCGGCAATTATCTTATTGTCTGGTGATGGTGGCGGCTCTGGTGATGGTATTGCAAGAACCATTAATGCATTAACGCATCATGTGGGTGACTGGGGTGGGGCATTTATTGCCTTTGCTATTTTACTTTTCTGTTTCACGTCAATTATTGCTAACTATTCGTATGCAGAAACTAACGTGATGTTTCTATCTGGCAATAAAAAAGGTGCACTACCAATCTTCCGTATCGCAGTATTAGGTATGGTTATGTTTGGCGCAGTGGCTAAGATCGGCATCGTTTGGGATTTAGCCGACGTTTCTATGGGCTTGATGGCGTTAGTTAATATGATTGCCCTGCTGTTATTGTCAGGTTTAGCGGTGAGAATTATTAATGATTACCGCCAACAAGTTAATAAGGGTGAAGATCCTGTATTTGATACGACTAAGTTCCCAGAGCTTGAAGGTCAGATAGAAGATGGGATTTGGATCAATAAAGAAGTTGAAGTGACCAAGTAACTCACTTTACTTAATCGCGAATGTTAATTGCAGATTAATCAAATCTGAAAAAAGCATTTAGCACAATCTAAAAAACCATGCAGTAATTGCATGGTTTTTTTTATGAAGCTCAGTATGATAGATAGCATGAATTAGAGTCCATTTTATAAAATAGGATTATCAGCAATGCTAGTATTAGTTTCTCCTGCCAAAACACTTGATTTTGAAACGCCTGCATCAACCAAGAAGTTTACTCAACCGACTTTGCTAGATTACAGCCAACAATTGATTGACGTATGTCGTGAATTGACGCCAATGGATATTGCCTCTTTAATGAAAGTGAGCGATAAAATAGCAGGTTTGAATGCGGCTCGATTTGCACAGTGGCAACCACGTTTTACTCTAGATAATGCCAAGCAAGCTATGTTTGCCTTTAGGGGCGATGTATATACCGGCCTTGATGCTGACTCACTGTCTGATATGGAAATCGATAAGGCTCAAAAGCACCTACGAATTTTATCTGGTTTGTATGGCTTACTGAAGCCGCTGGATTTGATGCAAGCCTACCGTTTAGAAATGGGCACCAGCTTGGTAAACCCCGCAGGTAAAAGTCTTTATGCATTTTGGGGCGAGACAATCACCAATGAAGTTAACGCAGCTGTTGCTAATCAAAGCGATGATATCGTCATTAATTTAGCCTCAAATGAGTATTTTAAAGCGGTTAAACCCAAACTACTTAAGGCCACTTTAATCACCCCGGTATTTAAAGACTGCAAAAATGGTCAATACAAGGTGATCAGTTTTTATGCCAAAAGAGCCCGCGGCTTGATGGCGCGTTACATTATCCAAAACGATGTGACGTCATTGGCACAATTGCAGCAATTTGACTTAGATGGCTATTATTACAGTGAAGACTTATCGACACCTGCAGCGCCAGTGTTTTTAAGAGAAGAGCAAATTAAGTAACCACTACAAGTTTCAGTGTAATGTAACGGGTAAAAAAATACTTAATAAAAAAGCAGCTAAGGTTTGAACTCCTTAACTGCTTTTTTGCGATAAAAGGCTGATAGATTATTTCTTATCGGCCTTTTTAGCTAATGGGCGTAAGTTAAGTTCTGATTGCGCCATGATATAAGCAAATTGCGCATAAGCAGCGACATTTTGCGCTAATGCGGTAGGGTCGATTTTATCTAAAGTGTCGTTAGGGGTGTGGTGATAATCAAAGTAATCAGTACCATCTTGTCGAAGGGACGCCACAGGGACACCTAGAGAGGGCATCATAGACACGTCAGGGCCACCAGAAGCGTTATTGTTCCCTAACTTAACCCCGTTGATGGTCATTGAACTGTGCTCAGTTTTAACTTGCTCAAATACGTGTGGATTAACGTTGAAATCAATTTGGTAAATCTTGCCTGCGCCAAAATCAGATTCTGCGGCAATATAATGATTAACCAGCTCGTCAGCATGTTGCTTTGCATAAGCCTTACCGCCAACTAATCCCACTTCTTCTGCGGCATATAATACCACTCGAATGGTTCTCGCTGGTTTTTGAGGTAAATCTTGAATCAATTTCGCCGCTGCAGTCACAATCGCAACGCCTGCACCATCATCAATTGCACCCGTGCCTTCATCCCAAGAGTCAAGGTGAGCGCCAATCAGCACCACTTCTTCAGCCTTACTACTGCCAGTTACCTCGGCAATAACATTGTAGGATGTTGCGACCCCTAAATTCTTTGAAGATAGGTTAAGTGATAAGCTGATGTTCTTATCTCTTTTTAACATGGCATTAATCATATCAGCATCTGGTGCAGACAATGCAGCAGCTGGAATTTTTGCCACTCCATCTTTGTAACGCATCATGCCGGTATGGGCCATGCGGTCATGATCGGTACCTATTGAGCGAATGACCACAGCGACAGCGCCTTTTTCTGCTGCAGCAACCGCGCCTCTTGAGCGGCCGCCAACAGACTGACCATAGCCTTTACCACTAATATGGCGCTCGGTTTTATGATCAATAAAGACAATTTTGCCTTCGACTAATGCTGGATCGGCGACTTGTAGTGCAGCAAGGGTGTCAAAGCGCACTATCTGGGCTTGTAAACCTGACTCAGGCGTTGCCACGCTGCCACCTAGAGCGCTAATGACCAGCGGTTGCTCAAACGGTGAGACGATTGATGCCTGAGCATGGCCTCGTGACCAAGCTGGGACTTGGACAGATTCCTTATAGACCTTATCAAAACCTAAGCTTTTGAGTTTATTCATCGCCCATTCGACTGCGATGAGATCTTTCTCGGAACCGGCGAGTCGAGGGCCGACTTCCACTGTCAATGATTCAACAATGTCATAACCTAAAGTAGAAGATAACGCCTTTGTGGCTAGTTGCTGGCTAATTACATCGTTAGCAGACGGTGGTAATTGTGTTACTTGGGTATCATTTGTCTGGCTTTGACAGCCTGATATAGCGGCTAAAACTATCCCTGTAAAAATTGATTTCTTATAGTTTTTCATGAGTTTCCTTCATTTTTATTAGCTAAGTCTCATTTTTAAAAACAATCTACCAAAAAGTGTGCTTCATGTCGCTGCCCGATTTGTTAGGGAAGGCTATATTAGTCTCAGTGATGATTAAGGAGAGCTAACGCGTGATGAATATAGAAATGATGCAGCAGCGAGCAGATCATGCTGTGGTAATGCTAAAGGCACTGGCAAATGAACGCCGTTTATTTATTTTGTGCCATTTGCTGAATGAAGGCGAAATGTGTGTCGGTGAGATGAATAAAAAACTAGGTCTAAGCCAATCTGCGTTATCGCAGCATTTAGCTTGGCTGAGAAAAGACAATCTCGTTTGTACACGTAAAGAAGCGCAAACTGTGTTTTATTCACTTAAAAGTGATGAAGTTCGTGAGCTAATAAAAGTATTGGATAATTTATACTGCCATTAATGGCAATAATTTTGATACCTATAACGTCTTAACAATATCTTGCTACTGATGACAGTAAGATCGAGTTAAGGCGTTTTTTTATGTCTTAAATATGGATTTGATATTTAGCGCAAAAATGTCCGTAAAAGCTTGAAGGCAGGGCAAGTGGAGAGAGTATTTTTTGTGAGTTATTTTATTGCAGGTATAAAAAAACCGACCTAAGTCGGTTTTTGTAATATAAATCGCTAAAATTAAGCAGCTAGTGCTTTGATTTTTGCGTTTATACGTGCCTTTTGACGAGCAGCTTTATTCTTGTGAATAAGGCCTTTAGTCGCCATACGGTCAACAATTGGTTGTGCTGCTGCGAATGCTTCGGTAGCCGCTTTGTGGTCACCGCTCTGGATAGCAGCGATAACTCTTTTAACGTATGTACGTAACATTGAACGACGACTAGCGTTATGCTGACGACGTTTTTCAGACTGAAGCGCGCGCTTCTTTGCAGACTTGCTATTAGCCAAGGTGCAACTCCTAAAACTGGGTTTAATACTTTGAGGGCGAGGAATATGCCTGCTTTTATTCATTTTGTCAATGAATATGATAGAAATAACGTCGAAAAGACAAATAAAACTACCTGGCTCGGTTATCTTCAACCCAACTCGTGTAAGATGTGGCGCAATTCTATCAGTTCTTATACCCCATAGACAGCATTAGAATCGAAAATTTGAGATATATCAGACTTAATTTAAACGCTTGTGTGCGGCTTTGGAGTGATGCTTGAGTAAATCGTTATTAAAATCAGGTGCTATCGTCAGTGTTATGACCTTGATATCTCGGGTGCTTGGCTTGGTTAGAGATGTAGTCATTGCCAACTTAATGGGTGCAGGTAGTAGTGCCGATGTGTTTATCTTTGCCAATAAAATTCCCAATTTTTTACGTCGATTATTTGCTGAAGGTGCTTTCGCACAGGCATTCGTGCCGGTGTTGACAGAATACCAACAAAACAAAACCCCAGCTGAAACCCGTGAGCTTATAGGTAAAGTGGCCGGTACTTTGGGCGGCATAGTGAGCGTTGTAACCTTAATTGGTGTTATCGGCTCACCGATACTTGCTGCATTATTTGCTGGTGGCTGGTTTTATGATTGGATGAACGATGGGCCGGATGCGGCAAAGTTTGAACTTGCCTCTATGATGCTCAAAATTACCTTCCCTTATTTATGGTTTATTACCTTAACCGCACTGGCTGGCTCAATATTAAATACCCGCGGTAAGTTTGCAGTTTCTGCCTTTACGCCGGTATTTTTGAATATTACCATTATTATTGCCGCTTTAGTGTTTGCCCCCAAGATGGAACAACCTGAAATCGCTTTAGCTTTAGGGGTGTTTTTTGGTGGTTTAGTGCAGTTTTTGTTTCAAATTCCGTTTTTACTACGTGAAAATGCCTTAGTAAAACCGTCATGGGGCTGGAACCACAGTGGGGTCGTGAAAATCAGAACCTTAATGATCCCTGCATTATTTGGCGTTTCTGTTTCGCAAATCAATTTACTGTTCGATACCTTTATTGCCAGTTTTTTAATGACAGGCTCTATTAGTTGGCTTTACTACTCAGACCGCTTACTTGAGTTCCCTTTAGGATTGTTTGGTATTGCCATTGCGACGGTTATTTTGCCAGCTTTATCTAGAAAGCATATTGATGATAAAGGCAGTGGTTTTAGTGACACTATGGACTGGGGAGTAAGAGCCATTTTATTATTGGGCATGCCAGCCATGCTGGGATTAATCATTCTTGCTCAGCCGATGTTAATGGTGCTTTTTATGCGCGGCGCATTTACAGTATCTGATGTTGAGATGGCATCGTACAGTTTAGTGGCTTATGGTTGTGGCTTACTGAGTTTTATGATGATTAAAGTATTGGCGCCGGGCTATTACTCACGCCAAGATACTAAAACCCCAGTTAAATTCGGTATTATCGCCATGGTAAGCAATATGGTGTTCAATATCATTTTTGCCATTCCATTTGGCTACGTAGGACTTGCAATTGCCACTTCTATGTCAGCCTTTCTTAATGCCGGCCTGTTATATCGAGGCTTACACCTAGCTGGTGTCTATAAAGTCAATCGTTCAACCATGGTATTTTTCGCTAAAGTGGTCATTGCGACACTCGTGATGGCAGCGCTATTAGTTTACTTATTACCAGAGCAGCAAATGTGGTTAGATATGGCAATGCAAGTTAAGTTTTACAGCCTGTTAAAACTCATCATATTAGGTGCATTAGCCTATTTATTCAGCTTAGTGCTAATGGGGCTAAAGCCTTGGACAATGAAACGTCGATCATGAATGCTGATTATCCATTCTATCTAGTATATAATCAGCCGATTTACAGTAGCAGTTGTTTGGCGTAATGGAACTAATTCGCGGTATACATAATATTTTACCTTCGCATAATGGATGCGTGCTCACTATTGGTAACTTTGATGGTGTGCATCGTGGTCATGCGCAAGTGATTAATAATTTAGTTAATAAAGCTAAACACTTTCAGCTACCTGCTGTAGTAATGACCTTTGAGCCACAACCGCAAGAGTTATTTCGCCAACAAGATGCCCCTGCAAGAATTAGCTTATTAAGAGATAAAATTAGTTTGCTAGAAGAGCTCAATATTGATCGTCTTCTGTGTGCTAATTTTAATACTCGTTTTGCTAATCAACCGGCAGAGCAATTTATTGAAGATTTATTAGTCAATAAATTAGGGGTGAAGTATCTAGTGGTTGGTGATGATTTTTGTTTTGGTAAAAACAGAACTGGCACCTTTGATATGTTACTTGAAGCGGGTAAAAAGTTCGGTTTTACTGTGGTCAGTACCCAAAGCTTTATCTTAGGTTCGACCAGAGTGAGCTCCACTGCGGTTCGTGAGCAGTTAGCATTAGGGAACTTAGAGCAAGCAAGGCGTTTACTCGGGCACCCAGTGTTACTGTCAGGTAAAGTGGCCCACGGCCAAAAAATTGGGCGAACCATTGGTTTTCCAACTGCCAACATTGCATTAAAGCGCAAAGTATCACCTGTTAGAGGGGTGTTTGCGGTAAAAATGTATTGGGATGGCAGTGATATTTATGAAGGCGTTGCTAATGTTGGTTTTAGGCCAACTGTTGAAGGGCAAGTCTGTCAATTAGAAGTGCACTTATTCGACTACTCTGGTGACTTATACGGTAAAAGAGTGGAAGTTGAATTAGTGGCAAAAATCCGTGATGAACATCCGTTCGAGTCACTGGATGCGTTAAAAAAACAAATTTTGAATGATGTAAATGAAGCAAAAGCTTTATTTAGCAATGATGCAGGTTGAGATTAATCAGCCCAAATAATGGTATAGGATCAATGACCGACTATAAATCTACTTTGAATTTGCCGGAAACCGATTTTCCGATGCGCGGTAATCTGGCTAATCGTGAGCCAGCTATGTTAGACCGTTGGACTCAAGACGAACTTTATCAAAAAATTCGTGACAGTCGAATTGGTCGCAAACCGTTTATTTTGCATGACGGCCCCCCGTATGCGAATGGCAATATCCATATTGGTCACTCGGTAAACAAAATATTAAAAGATATCATTGTTAAGTCTAAAACAATGGCAGGTTTTGATGCGCCTTATATTCCTGGATGGGATTGTCACGGCTTACCAATTGAATTAATGGTAGAGAAAAAAGTTGGCAAACCAGGTCAAAAGATTTCAGCTGCTGATTTTCGCGAAGAATGCCGTAAATACGCCGCTAAGCAAGTTGACGGTCAACGTGAAGACTTTATTCGTTTAGGTGTATTTGGTGATTGGCATAATCCTTACTTAACCATGGATTACAGCACTGAAGCTAACATCGTACGTTCTTTATCTAAAGTGATTGAAAGCGGTCACCTGCACAAAGGTGTTAAACCTGTTCATTGGTGTACTGACTGTGGTTCAGCGTTAGCAGAAGCAGAAGTTGAATACGAAGATAAAACCTCACCCGCTATTGATGTGGCATTTAATGCCGTTGATAGCGCAGCGGTTGCAGCGAAATTTGGCGTTGAAGGTTACACAAACACGGTTTCAGCGGTTATTTGGACCACGACGCCTTGGACTATCCCTGCTAACCGTGCATTATCATTAAGCCCAGAGCTTGATTACAGCCTAGTTGAGCTCGTTAAAGATGGCGTAACTAAAACCGTTATTTTAGCTGAAGTGCTAGTTGAAGGCTGTTTAACCCGCTTTGAAGCTGAGTCACATCAGGTTATCGGTACTACAAAAGGCGCTGAGCTTGAGCTAATGCGTTTCAAGCATCCTCTTTCTGCATTTGATGTGCCTGCCATTCTTGGTGACCACGTAACAACTGAAGCTGGTACTGGCGTAGTTCATACTGCACCAGGTCATGGTCAAGACGATTTCGTGGTTGGTCAAAAGTACGGCTTAGAAGTCGCAAACCCTGTTGGTGACAATGGTGTCTATAAAGCTGACACTGAGTTTTTTGCTGGTCAACACGTATTCAAAGCCAATAAGAGTGTTGTTGATTTATTGGAAGAGAAAGGCCAGCTGTTGTGTCATGTGGCATATCGTCACAGCTACCCACATTGCTGGAGACACAAAACGCCCATTATCTTCCGTGCAACGCCACAATGGTTTATCTCAATGGATAACCATGGCTTGCGTAAGCAGGCGTTATCTGAAATTGAACAAACGCAGTGGATCCCTGACTGGGGCCAAAGCCGTATTGAAAAAATGGTTGAGAACCGTCCTGACTGGTGTATTTCACGCCAACGTACCTGGGGCGTACCAATCACGTTATTAGTTAACCGTGAAACTGAAGAATTACACCCTGATAGCGTTTCTATCATGGAGCGCGTTGCGCACCGTATTGAGCAACAAGGTATTCAAGCTTGGTGGGATCTTGAGATCAGTGAACTGATTGGCGATGAAGCCGATCAATACCGTAAAGTGACTGATACTTTAGATGTTTGGTATGACTCAGGTTCTACTTTCTCATCAGTTGTTGCATCACGCCCTGAATTCCAAGGCCACGAGATTGACTTATACCTTGAAGGTAGCGATCAGCATCGCGGCTGGTTCATGTCTTCATTGATGATTTCAACGGCAATGAATGGTAAAGCACCTTACAAGCAAGTACTAACACACGGTTTCACCGTTGATGGTAAAGGCCGTAAGATGTCTAAATCAGTAGGTAACGTGATTGCACCGCTACAAGTTATTAATAAGCTTGGCGCTGACATCCTACGCTTATGGGTTGCAGCAACTGATTACAGTGGTGAGATGACGGTTTCTGATGAAATCTTAAATCGCAGCGCTGATTCATATCGCCGTATTCGTAACACCGCGCGCTTTTTACTTGCTAACTTAAGTGGCTTTAATCCAGAAACGGATATGATTGCTACTGAAGATATGGTGTCACTGGATCGCTGGGCAGTACGCCGCGCTGCAGCACTACAAGAAGAAATCATTGAAGCTTACGAGCAATATAATTTCCACTTAGTGACCCAAAAACTAATGCAGTTCTGTTCTGTTGAGCTTGGTAGCTTCTACTTAGATATCATTAAAGATCGCCAGTATACTGCTAAATCAGATGGTCACGCTCGTCGTAGTTGCCAAACTGCTTTATACCATATTGCTGAAGCAATGGTACGTTGGATTGCACCAATCTTAAGCTTTACCGCTGATGAAATCTGGCAGCTACTTCCTGGTGAACGTGAGCAATACGTGTTTACTCAAGAATGGTACCAAGGCCTAGAGTCAGTGACCTTAGCTGACGATTTAAATGATGAATACTGGCAGCAACTTTTAGCTGTTCGTAACGAAGTCAATAAAGTATTAGAGCAAGCCCGTCGTGATAAGCGTATTGGTGGCTCACTGCAAGCTGAAGCGACTTTATATGCTGATGAAGAGTTAGCGGCAAAACTGGCTCAAGTGAATGATGAGCTACGTTTTGTATTGTTAACATCTAAAGCGATTGTTGCCCCATTAAGTGATGCGCCAGCTGATGCAATTGAAACAGAGCTTGCTGCATTAAAGCTTGTTGTTGCAGCAAGTGAAGCCCAGAAGTGTGAGCGTTGCTGGCACTACAGCGAAGATGTTGGCACTGTCGAGTCTCATGCGACATTATGTGGCCGCTGCGTAACTAACATCGAAGGCGATGGCGAACATCGCGACTTTGCATAAAGGACTTGCTTGATGCCACTAACATGGAAAGAAAGCGGCATTCGTTGGTATTGGGTAGCTGTATTGGTATTTATTGCCGATCAGCTATCTAAGCAATGGGTGTTAGCCAATTTTGAGCTGTATGAATCAATACAGCTGTTACCTATTTTTAATTTCACCTATGTGCGTAATTACGGCGCCGCGTTTAGCTTTTTAAGTGAAGCCGGTGGCTGGCAGAGGTGGTTTTTTACCATCATAGCCGTTGGTTTTAGCACACTGCTGACGATATGGCTGCGTAAACAGTCAGCGTCGCTGTGGCGCACCAACCTTGCGTATACGCTCATTATTGGTGGCGCCATTGGTAATTTAGTTGATCGTTTAATGCATGGTTACGTAGTGGACTTTATCGATTTCTATTGGAAAACCAGCCACTATCCAGCATTTAATATTGCTGATTCAGCTATTTTTATCGGTGCAGCATTGATTATTTGGGAAGCGTTTAAACCCGAAACCCAAGCGGCAGAAAGTTAGGGAGTCTATTTTGTCTGAGCAACAACTTGCACGTTCCATAGTGTGTCATATGAATATCATTTTAGAAGATGGCTCAACGGCAGAAAGCACCAAAGCATCAGGAAAACCAGCGCGTTTTAATGTTGGTGATGAGAGCTTAAGCCCTGCATTTGAATCAGAAATTTCAAGCCTGAATAAAGGTGATAAGCACAGCTTTACCTTAGATGCGATTGATACTTTTGGTGAGTCTAATCCGGATGCTGTGCATCATATGGACAGAAGTAAATTCCCTGCTGATATGGCATTAGAACCTGGTGTCATTGTTAGTTTCGGTGGTCCAGGCGGCAGTGAAATCCCAGGTATGGTTCGTGAAGTTGCTGGTGATTCAGTGACTATAGACTTGAATCATCCTCTAGCTGGTCAGAAATTAACTTTCGAACTTGAAGTGGTAGAGGTACTTTAAAATGCTTAAAGTTGATCCTACATCGCCAGAACTGAACATCTTACTGGCAAATCCGCGCGGTTTTTGTGCTGGTGTTGATCGGGCGATTAGCATTGTCGAACGTGCTTTAGAGTTATTTGAACCACCGATTTATGTCCGCCATGAAGTCGTACATAACCGTTACGTGGTACAAAACCTAAAAGACCGCGGCGCTATATTTGTTGATGAGTTAGAGCAAGTGCCTGATAACAGTATTGTGATTTTTAGTGCTCATGGTGTTTCTCAGGCTGTTCGCAAAGAAGCAAAAGTGCGTGGTTTAAAAGTATTTGATGCCACGTGTCCTTTGGTCACTAAAGTGCATCTTCAAGTTACTCGTGCAAGCCGTAAAGGCGTGGAGTGTATTCTGATTGGCCATGAAGGCCATCCAGAGGTTGAAGGCACTATGGGTCAATACGATAACACTGAAGGTGGGGTTTATTTGATTGAATCCCCGGAAGATGTAGCGTCTTTAAAGGTTAATAACCCAGATAACCTATGTTTCGTCACGCAGACCACATTATCAGTTGATGACACGCTAGATATTATTGCGGCCTTGCAACAACGTTTTCCTTCCATTGAAGGGCCGCGTAAAGATGATATTTGTTATGCCACTCAAAATCGTCAAGATGCAGTGCGCAATATGTCATCAGATGCAGACTTAATGATTGTTGTAGGCTCAAAAAATAGCTCTAACTCCAATCGACTGCGTGAACTCGCTGAGAAAACTGGTACAGAAGCCTATTTAGTTGATACCGCTGCCGATGTTGATGAAGCTTGGTTTAAAGATGTAAAAAAAGTAGCAGTGACTGCTGGCGCTTCAGCGCCTGAAGTGCTGGTTCAACAAGTTGTTGACGCGATAGCTAAATTCGAACCATCGGTAATAACTGAGGTTGAAGGTCGTAAAGAAGATACTGTCTTCGCTGTTCCCGCTGAATTGCGCTAGCACTTAATAAACACGCAAACTAACTAAAAGCTAAAAAACCGTAAATCTGTAAAGGTTTACGGTTTTTTTATATCTGCAACTAATAGACTATACTCTTGAAACAGTCTAAGTTAACGATTTACTTATATTTGGCAAACAACTAGACACCTTTCGGTTACATCTTGCTCGCTTATAGGTAAAGAGATACTATTAGCGGCTAAGTTATGGTTTTTTAAAAAGATAATGACCTTTACCTTGTCAATATATTGGCGATAAATGGAGATTTGACACTCATGCCTGTTAAAAGGAATGGATTTTCTTTAATAGAAGTTATGGTTTCTCTGGTGATTCTGACTGTAGGGTTAATTGGGATTTTTAATCTTCATATTGTTTCTAAACGAGGTAGTTTTGAAGCTTTTCAACAAACCCAGGCGTCATATTATGTGAACGACATTATTAACAGAATGCGGTTGAATAGGGCTGAACTGGTAAATTATGAAGGCACTTACAGCGGTTTAACCGCTGCACCTGATAAATCTTGTGATGTAATAGTGGGTGGGAATAGCACTTGTTCCCTTATAGAGACTCGTAGTTGGGATTTGTATCAATGGGAGCGACTATTTCAAGGTGACTATGAGCAATTGTCCGGCACAAGTATCGGTGGATTGGATTCAGCAACAGCTTGTATTGATATTAATGTGTCAGATGTCACAGTTGTTATGACATGGAAAGGTATTCGTGGTACTTCTGATGGAGCTTCAGACGGTAGTTCGTTTGCAAAGAACTGCGGCACAACAAGCGATCGCCGTAGAGTGTTAGAAATTAACACAGCTATTCTATAAGGATTATAAAATGCCAATAATAGGTAAATCACACAATGGCTTTTCGCTTGTAGAGTTGATGGTGGCAATGGTTATCAGTCTTTTTTTATCGGCTGGCCTTTTTACTATGTTTAGCATGTCATCCACGAATGTCACTACTACAAGTCAATTTAATCAATTGCAAGAAAATGGCCGTATAGCATTGGCTATTATTGATAGGGATTTAAGTCAACTTGGCTTTACTGGTGATATAACCGGTACTGATTTTATTGTTGGAACGAATACCAACATTTCAGCCACAGCTGTAGTTAATGATTGTATTGGGGCTGGATTAAATAATGCAAGTTTTCCTCAGAATCAGCCTGCTCACTTTAGACGGTTGTGGGGGTATGAAGCTGATGTTAGTGCTGAAAATATGGATTGTATTACACCAGACTCAAATACGGATGTTATACAGATAAAAAGATTAATTGGTCCTTCTGTTACTGCTGCTGAGATGAATAGCAGTCGATATTATGCTTCTACAACCTCAAATCAAATTGAAATCTTTAATGGCAGCTCGGCTGCACCTGTTCTGGCGAATAGTCGAATTTGGGAATTTCAACATCATGTTTATTATGTAGAGGAAGATGGTGATATCCCAGTGTTAAAACGCCGCACGTTATCAATAGGCAACGGTATGAATAATGATGAGCAGCTTGTCGAAGGTATCGAAAATATGCGCATTATGTATGGTTTTGACAGTAATGGGGATGATACTGCTGATAGTTATATGCCCGTTCAAAATGTTACCTCACTAACGTGGGATAACGAACTATTTCAACGTTTAGTTTCTTTAAGGGTCTTCTTATTAGTTCGTTCGGCTCAAATAGATAGAAGTTATACAAATGAAGTAACTTATCAGTTAGGTGATAAGAGTATTGGTCCACTAAATGATAACTATCGTCGCAAGGTTGTTTCGACCACGGTGGTACTTGAGAACCCTGTGTTAATACGTAACTAGGAAAGCTAAATGATGAATGGTTCTTTTTATAAGCAACAAGGTATCGTGCTTTTTTTCTCTTTGATTATATTAATCATTATGACGGTAATTGGAGTAGCTCTCGCTGTTAACTCGACACAGTCGTTAAGGATGGCCGGTGCAGGGTCTGAGCGCATTGGCGCTATGATGTCTGTTCAAGGAGCGCAAGATAAAGTCATAACGAATAAGCAAGGAAAAGTAATGGCTACCATGAATGCTGTGACAACGGATCTAGATGCTGCACTTGGAGTGATAAATACCATGACGCCAATGACTGTTGGTGATGTGAATTGTCAACGAAGTACTAAAGCAAATTCTGGTAATTTGATTAGTTGTCGACGAGTTGAAATATCAAGTGCGGCGGCTTTTGGCCGAAATAATTTAGGACAAGTTACCGTCGTGTCAGGTATCGAACAAGAAGTGTTAACAGGGAGTTAGTCATGTTTAAGTATTTATCATTATCCGCTTTATTTGCAGCTATAGGTTTCTCTGCAATTAGCTTTGCTGATGACACTGAGCTTTATGTATTTGAATCCTCAGCTCGTTCTGGTTCAAGACCTCAAGTCTTAATCATATTTGATACATCAGGCAGTATGGGCACTAACTTTACGACAGATGTGCCATATGAACGTGGTGATGAAAACGTAAATAGTGGCGGTTCACTGTTACAAAATACCAAACTTTTCTACACTCGAAGCAGCACAGATATTCCAACAGCATCAAGTGAACAGTATTTTTTACATGGGGTAAATGGCTGTGATGTTGGAGAACAATATTTAGAAGATTACGGTATGTTTACTGGTTATATTCGTGAGCATAAATACATTGGTGAAAACGGAACTTGGTCAGAGTTGCCACTAACCGATGGTTCAGGGATTCAGCAAGTTGATTGTTATGAAGATATCGCAGAAGGTGTTTATTATAATAACAATACTAACTTTTGGGGCTTCCCTGTTGATGGGTTAGGCACGAGTGCAGATCCAATTAGATATACTGCAGCTGACGACTATTCAAGCGATACGGAACTAGAGGCTGCAATTGAAAAAGCTAAGCTGACCAATTTTGGTATTGGGCAACCGATTACCTTATATACCGAAAAGTATGTTAATTGGTATCACAGTACAAAATCACAGCAAAGCTACTCTCGAATGACTATTGCCAAGCGTGTTATCGAAGACACTATTGTGACTACACCAGGAGTTGATTTTGGATTGTCAGTGTTTAATAAAAATAACAAGGATGGCTCTAAAAGCGGTGGGCGAATAGTTTATGGTATTTCTCAAACAACTGAAGGGACAAAGGGGACGTTGCTTGAAACTATTGGAGACTTAAATGCAGATGGTTATACGCCTCTTTGTGAAAACTTATATGAAGCTTACAGGTATTTTGCAGGTAAGAGCGTTTGGTTCGGTGATGATGACCCAAATAGAACACCGCTTCGGGATACGAGCGAAACAGTTGAGAAAAATGGTAGTTATGTTTCTCCATTTGTTGGAACACAATGCCAAGACAAAGCCTATGTCATCTACGTTACAGATGGTGAACCAACGCGTGATAACAATGCTGATGATAAAGTTTTAGCACTTAGTGGAGTTACCACTGCTGATAAATATGATGGTAATTATCTACCAGCGCTAGCTGGTTGGATTAGTAACAATGATGTGAATACTAACTTAGATGGTACGCAAACAATCAATACTTATACTATTGGTTTTAGTTCTGGTGCTGCAAGTGCAGCTCCGATTCTTAAAGAAACTGCATTAAGAGGAAACGGTGCTTATTATTCAGCAGCTGATGCTCAAAAACTGCAAGAAGCGTTACAGAACATTTTTTCAAATATTTTAGAGTCAAATTCGAGCTTCACCTCTCCTTCAGTAGCCAGTAACAACTTTGATAGAACGCAAACATTAGATTCAGTTTACTATGCAATGTTCTTACCCAACAAAGGCCCTCGTTGGTTAGGGAATCTTAAAAAATTCAAGGTTACTGGGTCTGGTGATGTTGTTGATAAAAACGGTAATAATGCAATTGGTGATGATGGTAATTTAGATTCATCGGCTTGTTCTTACTGGACTCCTGCTAGTGTTTGTTCTGCTACTTCAGGTGGCGGTGACGGTAATGACGTTGCAATTGGTGGTGCCTCATTAATGCTGCAGTCAGCTGATAGAACGCTTTACGGTAACTTTGGAAGCGGTGGAGCATTAACTGATTTTACGAAATCAAATGCTATTAACAGTGCAGGTATTGGAAGCGAAGACGAGTTAGCACTTTTTATGGGCGTTGATAAATCAGAACTTCAGGAACTTTTCGAGTGGGCAGAAGGTAAAGATGTTGATGATGAAGATTTAGATAATTCGACATCTGATATGCGTACTGATGTTATGGGCGATCCACTACACTCAAAACCATTAGCAATAAACTACGGCACAGATGGAACCCCAGATGTCAGAGTGATACTTGGCACAAACCAAGGCTTTTTACACATGTTTAAAGATAAAGGTGATGAGGTTGAGGAAACGTGGGCATTTATGCCACAAGAGCTGTTACCGAATTTACGCGAATTAAGGGCTAATGTGCCAACTGGAGTTCATTCTGTGTATGGAATGGATAGCCCACCAGTTGCATACGTACAAAGAAGTGCTTCAGGTGCTGTAGAAAAAGCCTGGTTGTTTATGGGAATGAGGCGAGGTGGTAAATCTTATTACGCTTTAAATATTACCAACCCAGATTCTCCAACATTCATGTGGAAAATTGATGCTAGCTCAACTGGTATGGCTGATATTGGTCAAACATGGTCTGAACCTGTCGTTACTTTTGTTCCTGGTGTGCCTGCTGGCAATACTGCATCAGCAACGGCATCGCCAGTTTTAATTATCGGTGGCGGTTATAACCCTTCTACAAAAGATGCAGCAGGTGTAGGCGACGACGATACAATAGGGCGTGGGGTTTATATAGTTAATGCTGAAACAGGTAGTTTAGTGCATCACTTCGGTACGTCAGGCGGGACTAGTAAAACTTCACTACCAGGTATTATTGATAGTATTCCAAATAGTATTGCTATTTTGGATAGCAATAATGATAAATTAACCGACCGTATATATGCCACTGATACAGGTGCAAATATTTGGCGGATGGATTTACCTAGTGCTTCACCTAATGACACAACTAACCCGTGGACAGCCTTTAAATTTGCTTCATTGGGCGATTCATCTCAAGAAGGCGATAGACGCTTTTTTGCAGAAGCAGCAGTTGCTCAAACAGTGTTTACTAATATTTCGGAAGTGACAGTTACAGTCGATGGTGAAAGTACTACCACAACAAGTTATCAAAATGTACCTTATGACGCAGTAACCGTAGGTTCTGGGCATAGACCACATCCTTTAGATAAGACTCGTTCAGATAAATTCTTTGTTTTACAAGATAGAAATATTGTCACGAAATCTTTTACGGGCACAGCAGGAAGCGAAATCCCCGAGACATTGGAGATCGAGGGTTTATATGATGTGACTAGTACACCTCCTGAGTCCGAAGATGAGAATATCGCTTTTGGAGTAAAACGCGGTTGGTATTATAGTTTTTCCGCATCTGGTGAGAAGAGCCTTTCAGCACCAAGCATTATTCAAGGAAAGGTATTTTTTACTTCTTATGTTCCAGGTAATTTGGAAGCCACAAATCAATGTTTAGTTACTGGTGAAGGCCGGTTATACGGCTTTGACTTGCACAAAGGTACTCGCTCATACAGCCAAGAGTATCTTGAAATGGGGGATCGAGTTCCTGATACTCCACAGCTTGTTATCCCTCCAAATGGTGATGGTGATAGTTATATGTACCTTATTGGTATCGGTTCTGCGGGCGATGAGATGGAAAAAGTTGAACCTATTGATGATGGTTGTCCGCCAGGGGATGAAAAATGCATTGGCGGTGGCTTAGGTATTAACAAAATTTATTATCATATAGATGAGTAATTTGATGAACAGTGAAATGAAAAAGACAGGTTTTACTTTAATAGAAGTTATGATTACAGTTGTAATCATTGGTATTCTTGCTTCAATTGCCTATCCAAGCTATACAGGCTTTATAGCAAAAGGCGCAAGGGCAGACGGTCTTGCTGGTTTGATGGCTGTAGCGAATAGGCAAGAGCAATATTATTTAGATAATCGGTCGTATACAACTGATATGACGAAACTTGGACTCAATGCTGACCCTTGGCTGGTAGAGAATACTTTTTATGCGATAGATTCTACCATTGCAGCGGGAGTACTAACGATTAGTGCTACAGCACAAGGTGTGCAAGCAACTCGAGATTCAGCATGCGCTTCTATTACATTAACTGATTCAGGTATTAGGTCTCCGGAGGAATGCTGGTAATGAAAAATTCATTTAATATATTTGTTCTGTCAATAAGCTTATTATTTGCTTCTCATGGAGCTCAAGCGGAAACGAGCCAATACTATTATTGCCATATTAACACCTCAAATGGTGATGATATTGCAATTTTTTATTGGTCTTCAGCGGAGGCTGTTGAAAACCAAGCTGCACTATTAACTCAACAAGTCAGTACGCTTAAATCTAATCGTGAAGGTTCAGATAGAGTCATGACTGTCAGACGTGTGTTTGAATGTTTAGGAGAAGGGCAGCCATTTAAGAATAAGAAAATAAATAGGCTGCGGGAACAGAGTATCACCCACTAATAAAGAATAAGTGCTCACTGGTTAACTACCAGTGGTCACTTAAGTGCAGTCACTTCCTGTTAATTCTGAAACTCTCCCAGATACACCGATAGAAATTCCGCGAGAATTAGCACTGTTTGTATCGCCAGGACAATATACCATTGAACCTGTATTGGTATCATTTAACATACCGTCGGGGTTAAATGTAAAACTGCTTGCTGATGACTTAATGAAATCACTACTATGTATAGCGCTTTGAGTTATTATTAGCAGGTCATCAGTGTTGAGACTATTAATTGGGGCTGCATCAATAAAGATGCTGTAACCTCCACTCCAATCGGTACTGCAGTTTGTTCCAACTAAGGGGCAAATAGTAACTTGAATGCCATAACTAATCGCCTGACTTCGAGCTTGTAAAAAAGCGGTCTCTATATTACCAATCGCACTTCGCGCACGATTTCCTTCGTATAGTGAAACCATAGATGGTGATGCAACTGCTAGCAGAATTGCTGCTACAGCTATCGTTACCATAAGCTCAACGAGTGTGAATCCATTACTAAATCGCAGCTTCATTTTGTCTCCTTAATATTGCTTACTCAGAGTATAACAAATAGAAGCATTAAGGATACAGGCTGAAGTTATATCGCTAGTTCAATTTAACAATTAACAAACTTGATTCTTATTTTATTTTTTACAGCTTATAAGTTTTTTAGTTGAATATCGAACTCTGCCAGCTTGATTTACAATTACAGCCTTCGAATAAGGACTTGTATGAATTTCAGGACAATAAGTTAAGGTTCCATTCGTACCTGAAGCGAGGCCATCTGGTAAAAAGCGTACAGCTTTACGATTATATTGAACAATATCATTGGCATGGAAAGGGCTTATTTGCTTTAGAATAGTATCTTCAGTATCAAGTTGATTTGATATACCAGTATCTAAGAATATGGTATATCCAGACCGCCAGTCAGTGCTGCATTTTTCATCAACTAATGGGCACACAGTTACCCTTGCACCGTAGTTAATGGCCATGTTTCTAGCAAATTTAAGTGAGTGTTGAATAGTGCTGATATTACTTTTAGCTCTAATTTGAAGTTGAACTGAGTTTAAGGCGGGTACACCAATGGCCAATAATATGCTGGCAACGGTTACTGTTGTCATTAACTCGACTAAATTAAAGCCACGACGATAATAGTGAATATTCATATCTAACAATCCTTGTTTATTAAATGCCGCATCCTGCAGCGCAAGTAGAGTATAGACAGGGATTGATTTATTGCACGAAAAGCACGTTTTAAAATTAACGTAAAATAGCTACAGAAACTTAAAGCGCTTTAGCGTAGTATAATAAATAGTATTGTATTTTAACGATATAGCTTAAAATTTATGTAATAGTAGATTAGCTTATATACCGTGTTGCCTGTGAATGGAGTGGATAAATGAAAAAAGTAGAAGCCATTATTAAGCCTTTTAAGTTAGATGATGTGCGTGAAACATTGGCTGAAATAGGTATAACAGGCATGACGGTTTCTGAAGTGAAAGGCTTTGGGCGTCAAAAAGGTCACACTGAATTATATCGTGGTGCTGAGTATATGGTCGATTTTTTACCGAAAGTAAAAATCGAGCTTGTTATTCAAGATGAGCAATTAGACCAAGCCATTGAGGTTATTGTTGATACTGCTCGTACGGGTAAAATCGGCGATGGAAAAATATTTGTAACCGATATTGAACGTGTTATTCGTATCCGTACTGGCGAAGAAAACGAAGATGCTGTTTAATCTACAATAGATTAAATTAAAAAAGCCTCAATAAATAATTTATTGAGGCTTTTTTATTGGGGATAAATTATAAGCTCACTATTGCCATCATGGTTTGCTTGATGAGTCCCGAATAACCGGCTCAGGCGTAAATACCATCGATTTTTTCTCAGTCGTTTCTTTGCTATTGGCGATTAACAGTTCAGTGGCGACTTTGGCAATTTTCACGTTTGGTTGATGCACTGTGGTTAATTTGGGCCAAGTCTGTCGGGAGAAGGGGCTATCCTCAAATCCTACAATGGATAAATCTTTTGGTATATCAAGCCCAGCTAAACGCGCAGCAAATAAAGCCCCTGCAGCTATTTCATCGTTACAGGCGACGATTGCCGTAGGCCGTTTGGTTAAGTTAATCAATTTATTGGCACCTTCTACCCCAGATTCGAAAGAGTATTTACCATCCAAAACCCAGGTGTTATTCACGTTAAGATTATTGTGCTCAAGGGCATCTTTAAACCCTGCTAAACGCTCTTTGGTTGATTCATGCTGCTGATCGCCACTTAAAAATCCAATATCACTATGACCCATATCAATTAAGTGTTGGGTGATTTCTAAAGCGCCATGTTTATCATTGACAAGTACAGTAAGCCCATTTTCTGCATCAGTGCTTTCGCCTGCAATAATTCTTACATAATTAGCATCTATTTCATCAAGTGCTGCAAGTATCTTCGGGTCTTCTGACATTGGCGGGGTGAGCACTAAACCCGATAGCCGAGAGTGTTTGACCATTTTGGTTAGTTCATCACAAATTGTGTCAGAGGTAGCATTACAAGGGTGGATCAACAACTCGTAGCCTTTATCTTGGCAGGCAGAAAGAATACCATTCTGCATATCAATAATATAATAAGCATTGGGGTTATCATAAATAAAACCAATAACATAGGATTTTGTGCTTGCTAGATTTCTTGCTGCTAAGTTAGGTTGATAATTTAGCTCATTAATTGCTGCATTGACCTTGTCGACCGTGGTTTGTCTGACTGACGATTCGTTATTGGTGACCCGTGAAACGGTTTTAATTGATACGCCAGCATGTTTGGCAACATCATTTATGGTTACTTTCATTATTTGTTAACTCTTAAACTCAGGCGATGAACTTAGCATTGTATTTATATTGATAACAATCATCCCCAAATGAAGGTTATCAATATTGTAGGTAAAAACAAAAGCTAAGCCGATTTAACTCTAATAGTGCTGATTTTTATCCTAATAGGCAATCTCGAATTACTTTTCTGGTTGGATGAGTTCACTTTAAAGTCTATTTGTTCTTAATTTGATACAAACATCGTCAACATTTAAGTGTCTGATTTTTATTCGTTAATTGTGTTTACGTCTGTTTTATATAAGCTGGCTTTGCACATTTTGTCTGCAATAAAGTTATTTTGTTGTGGCAAGACTGTTAAATATTGTGTAATGTTTGCTCTAGACATGACAGCGTTGTCATTCCGATTGGAATGGTTATGTATCCAAAAACGATAATAAAGTTATGGAAGGGAAATGAAGATGCGACCTATTAATTTTAAGAAAAATGTTTTAGCAACTAACATTGCTATCCTACTTGGCAGTATGGTTTCAGTTGCTGCGTTTGCAGCAGATGCTGAAACTACAGAAGAAAATATCGAAAAAATTGAAGTAAAAGGCATGCGTGCCTCGATGAAGGCTTCAGTTAATGATAAACGTTTTTCTAACTCTGTTGTTGATGCGGTAACGGCTGAAGATATCGGTAAATTTCCTGATGGTGACGTGGGTGAGTCATTAGGGCGTATACCAGGTGTGGCTGTGAGCCGTCAATTTGGTCAAGGCCAAGGTGTTTCGATTCGTGGTGCTTCTAGCAGCTTGACTCGTACATTATTAAACGGCCATTCAGTTGCATCTACCGGTTGGTACGATCAACAGTCAATTGACAGAAGCTTTAACTACAGTTTACTACCATCAGAAATGGTCGGTGGAATTGAAGTATATAAATCGTCTCAGGCTGATTTACCTGAAGGTGGTGTTGGCGGTACGGTTATCGTTAAAACCCGCAAGCCATTAGATTTAGATGCCAATACTGTATTCCTTAGTGCTAAAGGCGACTACGGTACAATTTCTGAAGAAACAGATCCTGAATTATCAGGCCTATACAGCTGGAAAAATGAAGATGAGAACTTTGGTTTCTTAATTTCTGCAGCTGGCTCAGAAACAACTTATCAACGCAATGGTATTGAGTCATTAATTGGTTGGGGTGATATTGTTCCGACGACTTTTGAACAAGAGCGTGAACGTACTGCTATTAACGGTTCATTCCAATACAGTCCAACAGATAATTTAAATTTCGGTTTAGACATTATGAGTCTGGACATGAAAGCGAACAACGCAAATACCTCATTATTCGTGATGTTCCCAGATGATAAAGACGAAGCGTGTGAACAGCGTAACTCTTTAGGCACTTGTACTTTCTATCGCCGTGATGGTAATGGTGAAAACCCAGGTTGGGCACAAACTTGGGCGCGCCAAGCTAGCATGGACTCAAATACTTACGATTTCAATTTCGATTACGAAAATGACATGTTTAAAGTAGAAGGTCGTGTGGGTAACACCAAGTCTGAAGGTGGTACTGATTTAACTTCTAACTATGGTTTCTGGTTAGGTACCGCTGCTGATTATGCTGGTACTTATGATGCGACTGGTGAAATCATCAAAATAGATGTTGCTAATAAAAACTTCACCGCAGATGACTTTGGTGGTCAATTGTCCCCTGCAGGTTGGGCACTTAAAAAGCAGCCAAACTCAGATGAAGAAACTTACGCACAATTAGACTTTACTATTCCGACTGATTTAGGTGCGATTACCTCATTCAAAACAGGTGTTCGTTATGCAGATCATGATGTTAGCATGTTAACTTTACCTGCAATCGTTAATGCTGATATAGCAGCAAAAGATGCATCAGCATATTACAGTGGTCAAATTTCATCGGGTGCAGGTTATACCTTACCTAAGCCTGATATGGATGCCATGTTACGTGATGCTAAGGCTGCAATTAATGGTTTCTCGACAGAAGGCACCGTATATAAGGCTGGCTACGGCACCATTAACGAAGAAAACCTATCGTTATATTTAATGGCTAATTTTGAGTCAGACGGTTTGCGCGGTAACTTCGGCTTACGTTATATATCAACAGATGCATCATCTGATTATTTCGCGCTGCAAGCTGATGGTACTTATGCCGATAACTTAAGCACTAAAGATGCAAGTTATAATGACGTATTGCCAAGTATCAACGTTGCATTTGATGTGGCGCCAGATGTCATTATCCGTACTTCAGCATCACAAGTGATTTCACGTCCTAATTATGCTGATATGTTTGCAGCTTCGGCACTGCAAGGTTACAACGATGACGTTGCAGGTAACCAAGTGGTTAGTACCGGTAATATCGCCCTTGAGCCATTTAAAGCGACTCAAGCTGATTTAGGTGTGGAATGGTATTTCAGTCCTGACGGGTTAATGAGTGCTTCTTACTTTATCAAAGATATCAGCTCTTTTATCACCTCAGAGCAGAAGCTAGATCAAAGCATTGGTATTGTTGATCCTAATTCAGGTGAAGATAACTGGACTGTTTCAACGAAGAAAAATGGTACTGGCGGTCAAATCCAAGGTATAGAGCTGCAAATCCAAGATGGTTTTGACAACGGCTTTGGTTACTCTGCTAACTATACCTTTGCTGATTCTGATGCTGCAGCTGAGAACTACCCTGATCAAGTTAGCGTATTTTCTGACTCTTCTAAGCACACTGTTAACTTAGTTGGTTACTACGAGATGGATGACTTCTCAGCACGTGTTGCTTATAACTGGCGTAGTGAATACATGATGCGTGAGTTACCAGGTTTCTACGGTAACCGTGAACATCAAGACTTCGGTACACTTGATTTAAGTGCTAACTACAATATCACTGATTACTTAGGTATCACATTTGAAGTAGTTAACTTACTTGAAGAAGACAGTGTTCAATTAGGTGTTGCACCTGATGATGCTGACGTTAAGCCTGAGCTAAAAGGTGGTTACCCAGCATGGAGCTTTGAAGGTGAAGCTCGTTATAAGTTAGGTTTAAACTTACGTTTTTAATCTGATTTAGAAGCATAAAAAGCCTAGCACTTGCTAGGCTTTTTGATTTTAACTTTCCACTGGTAAATACGGTTAAAATCCAATTAGCGACTTATCTACAGTTAACAGTTAAGAGGCGTAATATGAAAGTGCAGAAGATTGTTATTATCGGTGGTGGCACAGCAGGTTGGCTTGCTGCAAATCATATTGGTAAAGCGGTGCAATCATTGGCTGATGTGTCCGTTACGTTAATCGAGTCTCCTGATATTCCGCCCATTGGTGTTGGTGAAGGCACTGTACCTGCGATTAGGCAGTCATTACAAAGCTTTGGAATAAGCGAAACCGAGTTTATTCAGCAGTGTGATGTGAGCTTCAAGCAGTCTATCCAATTTCGAAACTGGCTCGATAAAACCAAACATGGCGCAGATAATCGCTACCATCACTTATTTGATGTACCAAGCCCATTAGGCGATGACTTAAGCGCCTTTTGGAACCAAACCGCCACTGAGGATATGGCTTATAGTGCAATGGTTTCACCTCAGCATTATATTTGTGAGGCATTAAAGGCACCTAAATCCATCACCACCCCCGAATACGCTGGCTCGGTGAGTTATGCTTATCATTTAAATGCGGCAAAATTTGCCCAATTATTAGCCACTAACGCCACAAGTAAATATGCCGTTGAGCATATCAAAGCCAATGTGTTAGATGCCGCAATAGATGATGTAGGCAATATCAGCCGCTTAAAAACTGATAAGCTCGGCGAGTTAGCTTTTGATTTTTATATCGACTGCAGTGGCTTTGAGTCCATTTTGTTAGCCAAAAAGCTTAACGTCGGCTTTGTGGATAAATCCCATCAGTTATTGGTGAATAAAGCCATTGTTGCCCAAGTGCCGACAGACATTACTGAAGCGATTGCCCCTTTTACCATTGCCACAGCGCATCAAGCAGGCTGGATTTGGGATATCGCTTTGCCAGAGCGCCGCGGTACTGGTTTTGTGTATTCTGATAACCACATGACAAGCGCACAAGCTGAGCAAAAGTTTAACCGTTATTTGGGCGGAAAACTAAACCAGTTACACCATCGTGAAATCCCCATGAAAGTGGGCTACCGCGAACAGTTTTGGGCAAAAAACTGTGTTGCATTAGGCCTAGCACAGGGCTTTTTAGAGCCAATCGAGGCAACCTCAATACTATTAACTGATTTTGCCGCCGGTTACTTAGCTAAGCGACTACCGCAGACACTGGCACAAATGCCAGCATTGTCTGAGCGCTTTAATCACACTATAGGTTACGCGTGGGAGCGAGTAGTGGAGTTTGCTAAGTTGCATTATTGCATTTCAGATAGAACTGACAGTGATTTTTGGTTAGATAATCAAAAGCCTGAAACGATACCTGAATCCTTGCAACAAAAATTGCAATTATGGCAGAGCTTTAGCCCGATAACCGATGATCTATTCTCACGCTACGAAGTGTTTAATATTGATAATTACCTGTATGTCTTATACGGGATGCATTATCAAACAAAAAACGTGTCGCTCGAGGCGCAGTACCTTAAAAGTGCCCAGCAGCAGGCCAATAAAATACAGCAAATAGGCCACAAGCTGGCGCTAGACTTACCAGAGCATCGAGCACTGCTTGATAAAATTAACCGTTACGGTTTACAAAAGGTTTAGCTACAGTTTTTTAATAAACTTAGAACCCAGTTGAGTGAAATTTATACTTATAGATGAAAGTTGGCACGATTTAGGTGAAATATCAGCGAATAGCTAGTGGTACTTTATTGCTTGATACGGTAACGTAAGCTGCAGATTAAATGATAGTGGGCTTTATAATAAGTCATCAGCTAAAGATTTTGGGATTTTTTATTTTAATCTACTAGCAAAAGTTTAAAACAAAAGGGATTTGAATCCCTATTTTTATGTATATCATTATTGATTAGAAGCGCCTGAAGGAGCCAAGATGTCTAACCAAATTACGTTACTTGAACACGCAAAGCACGGTGATTTAAAAATTACCGCAACTAATTTTGCACACGTTGCAGATCAACATATTGTTCCAGTAACTTTGCATGAGATTGCTCGTGCAGCTACAGAATACCCAATTGTATTCGTTAAAAACACTGATAGCGGTGAATTCCAAGCTGTTGCTATGTTAGGTCTTAAGCCTGGTCAAAACCTGAGTATTAAAGACGGCAAGTGGCAAGGACTATATATCCCTGCTGTTGTCCGTGACTATCCACTTGGATTAGTACTTAACCCAGAAGTAAAAGACAAAGTATGGATTGGTATTCGCGAATCTGCTGCTGAAGTCAGCAAGACTGAAGGCCAAGCATTATTTGAAGGTGAGCAAGAGTCAGCTTACCTAGAAAACCGCAAAAAAGCCTTAATTGCGCATTTTGAGCAAGATCAAGCAAGCCGCAACATTCTTGGTTTCTTGGCTGAAAAAGAGTTACTAACAACCCAAACATTAACGGTTGATGTAGCGGGTGAGAAGCGCAACATCAATGGCTTATACTTAATTGATGAAGCTAAATTAAATGAATTGTCAGATGAAGATTACTTAGAACTTAGAAAGCGCGGCTTACTAGGTCCTATCTATGGTCATTTAGCATCGTTAAACCAAGTTAACCGTCTAGCACGCACTGAGATCATGGCTAAAGCTTAATCTTATTGTATCGCGCGTATTAAGGCATTATTTCATATATTGAAATAATGCCTTTTTTATTAGTAGCATATTTAGCATAAGATTCTTTTGCTTAAAGCTTTTCACTTCATTCAATCCTTTCTTTACCACTAGATGCCAATATTCTTGGTTATCACTAAGCCAATTAAGCTTAATTTAAGCAATTAAGCCACTGTTATTATTTGTTTTTAATGTCTATTGTTGCAAACCTGTGTCAAAACATAAAAAAAATGTAGAAATCTCGTTCTATATTCGGTAGATTATTAAATGACAGCGTTGTCATTGCTTGTGTGTGAATCGTTGTTTTAAGGTCGACATGGATAATTTATAGGTCCCTATTATCCATGCCTTAATGCTATTTCGGTCGGGCGAAATAGCATTAATTTATACTTTTAGTCTCTCCCCAGAAACGAGTATAAGCTGGGTACAATTTTTGTTCCCAGCTATTTTTTTGCCGGTTTCTTAGTAAGGATAAAACCTAGCAGTTAACGAGACATAGATATTGAACAGGCTAAATACACTAATAAATTTAATCAATTAAATACTGTTGCCGCTAAAAATTAGCTGCGGTAATTTAGCTAAAATAGGCTAACGTCAGTAGTCAGTCAACGCGCGGCATCTCATCAGATGATCATTTAGGGATAAATTGAGGAATATATGAAAAAGACCATCCTTGCATCAGCATTATTACTATCAATAGGCGTAGTGGGTTGCCAGTATTCTTCAGCTCCTTCTACGTCTGATGATGCTCAATCAGCTAATGGTTCAGATCTGCAACATAAGGCTAATCAAGCCGCTGATAGCGCTTGGACTCAAGCAAGCCTAAAACAATTTGCCGCAGATCTAAAAGTCACTTATCGCATGGTGACCAATGTCCCTGAAGAAAGTTGCTCAGCAACACAGCCTGATGAGCAATGTTTTATCGCTGAAATTGATTTAACCAGTTCAGTTAATATTCCCCATGCCGACTGGGCAATTTATTTCAGTCAAATGCGCCCAGTACAAGCGGTGTTAAATCCGCAGTTTAGTATCACTCGAGTACAAGGTGATTTACATAAAATTGCCCCCACCGAACAATTCACTGGCTTTAGCGCTGGCGTAACCCAACGCATTGGTTTTAGAGGCGAGTTATGGCAATTATCTGAAACTGACCCAATGCCAAACTATTACATTGTGGTGGATGGTTTAGAGCCTGTCGTGATAGCTAGCACTCAATTAAGTATTGACGCAGAAACCGGCATGGAAGTTAGACCCTATGTTGAAGCCTTTACGGATGAAAAAAGGCAATATCGCAGAACCGCAACCGATAACTTAGCGTGGAGCCGTGCTGAGGTGTTATTTGAAGCCAATAATGCCCTTGTAGTTAATCGCGAGGCTGCCATTAATCGCATTATTCCAACGCCGCTCAGTGCTAGCGTTACATCAAGTAATACACCGGTAGATTTGTCTCAAGGTATTGAGGTTAATTACCAGCAAGTTGACTCAGCAGCAGTTGCCGCAGCTTTGTCGAGATTAGCGAGACTTGGGGTTAAGCAATCAGATACAGGCTTGTCGTTAGCGTTTGTTAAAAACAGCAAGGTTACAGCAGACGAGCAAGGGATTGATGGCGCTTATCAGCTCAAGGTGGCCATTGACGGCATTACCATTACCGCCGCCACCGACAGTGGTTTTTCATATGGTCTTTCGTCACTTGCAGCGTTAATCGATACTCGAGAACTCAGTATAAATACTATGGTTGTTGATGATGCACCGCGTTATGATTTTCGTGGTATGCACATTGATGTCGCGCGTAACTTTCACAGTAAACAACTGATATTTGATTTAATCGATCAAATGGCAGCTTATAAGCTCAATAAATTACACCTACATATGGCCGATGATGAAGCATGGCGCTTAGAAATTGATGGCTTACCTGAGCTTACTGATATTGGTAGTAAGCGTTGCCATGATTTAACCGAAAGCACCTGCTTAATTCCCCAGCTGGGCAGTGGCCCTTTTGCTGATGCCAGTGTAAATGGTTTTTATAGCAAAGCCGATTATATAGACATTTTGCAGTATGCCAGCGCCCGCCAAGTAGAGGTTATCCCGTCAATGGATATGCCTGGTCACTCACGTGCTGCGATAAAATCTATGGATGCCCGCTACCGTAAGTTTATGGCAAGTGGCGAAAATAATGCTGCTAATGAGTACTTACTGACAGATGCTAACGACACCACAGTGTATTCATCGGTGCAGTATTATAACGATAACACCCTAAATGTGTGCTTGGAGTCGACCTATCACTTTGTCGATAAAGTCATTGATGAAATTGCTAAATTGCACCAACAAGCAGGCCATCCGCTAAAACGCTACCACATTGGCGCTGATGAAACGGCAGGGGCGTGGAAGCAATCACCACAATGCGTAGACTTTGTTGCTAACAATGACAAAGGGGTTAAATCGATCGATGATTTAGGTGCTTATTTTATTGAGCGCGTCGCCAATATGGTCAGCGCTAAAGGTATTGAACCTGCAGGTTGGAGCGATGGTATGAGCCATACTAATGCAGACAATATGCCGGCTAAATCACAAACCAACATTTGGGATGTGATTTCACACCATGGTTATCAAAGAGCCCACAGCCAAGCCAATTTAGGTTGGGATACTGTGCTTTCAAACCCTGAAGTGTTGTACTTTGATTTCCCCTATGAGGCTGATCCTAAAGAGCATGGTTACTACTGGGCGACCCGAGCGCTAAACAGCCAAAAATTGTTTAGTTTTATGCCAGATAACTTACCTGCGAATGCGGAACAATGGAATGATATCGAAAATAACCCCTTTACCGCCGACGATAGCGTTAAAAAAGATGAGCAAGGTAAGGTGACCTCAGCGCCATTACAACAAGGTAAAGGCTTTAGTGGTATTCAAGGTCAAATCTGGAGTGAAACTATTCGCAGTGATGAAGTCGCTGAATATATGATGTTTCCACGGCTGCTAATGCTAGCTGAAAAAGCTTGGCATAAAGCAAAGTGGGAAGTGCCATATCAGTATCAAGGCGCGGTTTATCATCAAAACTCAGGTTACTTTACTGCTGATATGCGAAAGCAGCAGCAACAGCAATGGAATGACATCGCTAATACCTTAGGCCATAAAGAGCTGGCTAAGTTAGATGTGGCTAACATTGAATATCGGGTGCCAACCGTTGGGGCAAAAATTGAAGCTGGACTGCTTTATGCCAATATTGCCTTTCCAGGGCTTAAGATTGAGTATCGTCAACTCAGTGAAGAGAGTGACAATAACGCTGCTGAAACAGCATCATGGCTTGAATACCAAGCTCCGGTAAAGGTATCAGGTAATATTGAGATAAGAGCAATTTCCGCATCAGGAAAACGCAAAGGGCGCTCGTTGTTTTTATAGCTGGCTTTTATTGCTGCGCAGTTAACTAAATACAAAGGACGTTAATCGAATGGTTAACGTCCTTTTTTAAAAGAAAATCAGCAAAACATCCAAAACTTTCAAATTAATCACCTAGCTAAAATCAATATAAATCAGAGCTTTAATAGTTACTTCGCTGTTTGTTTTATAAACACCACAAAAAGTAAATGACAACGCTGTCATTTGTGGTGTAACATAAAGTTAACTTACAAAAGAGCCTATAAAAATCAGTTATAAAAGGCTTGGGTAATAGAGACAAGAGGGATGTCATGAGCGTTAATCAGCAAAATGAATCACAGCTTTATATCGGAATTGACGGTGGTGGCAGTAAGTGCCGCGCCAGCATATTTTGCCCACAAAAAGGTGTAATTGGCACTGGTGTAGCAGGTAGAGCTAATCCTCTTCACGGACTAGAACAAACTTTTAATTCAATTATCGAATCAACCAAGCTTGCCTTGGCAGATGCAAACTTAGCACCAAGCTATGCTCAGCAGTTAATCGCCGGTGTCGGCCTCGCTGGCGTGAATGTGCCGCGTTTGTTTGACCAAGTGAACAACTGGCAGCACCCGTTTGCCAAAATGTACCTCACCACAGACTTACATACTGCCTGTATTGGCGCCCACAACGGCGATGATGGTGCCGTGATTATTACCGGTACTGGCTCTTGTGGCTTTGCCCATGTAGGCGAGCAAAGTTTATTAATTGGCGGCCATGGCTTTGCATTAGGTGACAAAGGCAGTGGCGCATGGTTAGGCCAAAAAGCCGCTGAGCATGTATTACTGAATTTAGACGGCTTTGCCGCCGACACCGCACTAACACAATTATTACTAGCACACTTTAATGTTGATGATGCCATGGGCATTGTCGAGCATCTTGCCGGACAGTCTTCAAGCACCTACGCCAAATTAGCTCGTATTGTGCTGTTATGCGCCGACAATGGTGATGAGGTTGCCACTGATATTGTGCAACAGGGAGCGGGTTATATTAGTGAAATGGCCAGAAAGTTATTTGCCATTCATCCTAGTCGTTTTTCGATGATTGGCGGCCTAGCAGAGCCATTATTACATTGGTTAGACATTGATGTGGCTAGCAAAGTGGCTGAAGCGCTATCACCACCAGAAATCGGCGCTATCTTGTTTGCGCAGCAACAGTTTGCCGCAGATAACGGCAAGAGTCTGTAACTCGCCAAATTATCTTGAACTTGCTTAAAATTTTCAGTGTCAACGATAAATTCATCGCCATGCACTGCTCAGTAACTTGATACCTCAATGGATCAACTTGAACATAAATTAAGGTTAACTCGATGACAAATACAATTATGGAACGTGAAGCGCGTTCAGCACCGCAGAAAATCGCTGAGCAACTGGCTGCTAATGCTGGCTTAACCAAAGAGCTTGGTGAAAAACTACGTAGTTTTAAGCCAAAGTTTGTGATGATTGTTGGTCGTGGCTCATCAGATCACGCAGGGGTATTTGCTAAATACTTATTTGAAATTGAAGTGGGCATTCCAACTTTTGCTGCAGCGCCATCAGTTGCCAGTGTTTATGGTAAAAGCTTACAACTTGAAGGCGGATTAGTGATTGTTATTTCACAATCAGGCCGTAGCCCAGATATATTGGCTCAAGCGAGAATGGCTAAAGAAGCCGGCGCTTTTTGTGTCGCATTAGTCAACGATGAAACAGCACCAATTAAAGATATTGTCGATGTGGTATTACCGCTTAGAGCGGGTGAAGAAAAAGCCGTCGCAGCGACCAAAAGCTACTTAGCGACTTTATCAGCCATTGTGCAGTTAACTGCTGAGTGGACCCAAAGTGAGTCGTTAGCTGCAGCCGTTGATTCAATGCCTGCTGCATTACAAACCGCCGTTGACGCAGCGCCGCAATTAACCGCCGAGTCTTTAGCTGGGGTTAATAACCTTGTGGTGCTTGGCCGTGGTTTAGGTTATGCGGTAACCAAAGAAATCGCCCTTAAAATGAAAGAGGTTTGCTCTATTCATGCCGAGTCATTCAGTAGCGCTGAGTTTTTACATGGGCCGGTGACTTTAGTTGAAAAGAAACTGGCTATTGTCGATGCCTGCATTAATGATGAGTCTTATGAAAGCCATATCGAGCAAATAGAAAACGTAAAACAACGTGGCGCAGACTTGGTGCATTTAAATCAAACATCATCTGAAATACACCCGCGTGTTGCGCCATTAGCATTGCTACAACGTTTTTATATCGATGTAGCCGCCGTCGCTGTTGCCCGTGGTATTGACCCAGATCAGCCAGAAGGTTTGAAAAAAGTCACCCAAACACTATAAGTTTGACTCGACTGTGAGCATTAAGAAGTAAGCAGTTAAAGATTAACGCAATATAAAGAGAACATTATGAGACAAACCCTAATAGCAGACGGTTTTTTTGATGGACAGCAATTTCATCAAGATGCGGTGATCTCTATTGAAGACGGCCACATCATCGCCTTAGATTCAGTATCGAATGCGAAAGAAGTGCGTTTACAAGGCACGTTAGTGCCAGGGTTTGTTGATGTTCAAGTTAATGGCGGCGGCGGGGCACTGTTTAATAGCGCACCAACCCTTGATTGTATTGAGACCATAGGTCGAGCACATGCTCAATTTGGTACGACCGGTTTTCTGCCGACGCTCATTACCGATAAAGTTGAGGTGATGGCGCAAGCCGCTGATGCCGTTGCCGAGGCTATTAAGCTGCAATCTGCAGGGGTGTTAGGGATTCACTTTGAAGGGCCACATTTAAGTGTGCCTAAAAAAGGCGTGCATCCACAATCGTTTATTCGCAGTATTTCAGATGAAGAACTGGCGATATTTTCACGACAAGATCTTGGTATAAAAGTGGTCACTTTAGCCCCTGAAAATGTCTCAGTTGAGGTGATAAAAACCTTAATCGCTAACGACGTAAAGGTGTGCTTAGGTCACTCAAATGCCGATTATGACACTGTGCTGGCGGCGTTAAATGCTGGCGCTAACGGTTTTACACATTTGTTTAATGCCATGTCAGGCTTTGGCTCTCGTGAGCCGGGCATGGTGGGCGCAGCGCTAGAAAGTGATGCAGCATGGTGCGGATTGATTGTCGATGGCCACCATGTTCACAGTGCGACTGCAAAAGTTGCCCTTAAAGCTAAGCCCCAAGGCAAAATCATGTTAGTAACCGATGCTATGCCACCGGTGGGACAGGATGATGATGCCAGCTTTGAACTGTTTGGCACCGAGGTCATACGTCAAGGTGATAGGCTCAATGCCAAATCAGGTGAGCTAGCAGGTTGCGTACTTGATATGGTTGGCGCAGTTAACAATACGGTTAGCATGCTTGGCCTCAGTTATGAAGAAGCCCTTAGAATGGCATCGTTATATCCAGCGCAGTATCTACAGCAAGCTAAGCTTGGCACCATAGCCGTAGGTCAGCGCGCAGACTTAGTGTTGTTAGCTGCTAATGCAAACGATAACTTGCGTTATCAAGTTAACCAAACCTATATTAATGGCGATGTGGTTTTTAGCCGATGCGATAAAGGCTAATGTATGTCGACTAAAACCGCTTTGAAGCCAAGATTAATGTCATTGGACGCCCTGCGCGGTTTTGACATGTTTTGGATCCTTGGCGGTGAGGGCCTATTTGCTGGATTATTTATATTAACCGGCTGGGCTGGGTGGAATTGGTTTGACGGCCAAATGCATCACAGTCAATGGCATGGATTTACCTTTTATGATGTTATATTCCCGCTGTTTATTTTCCTCTCCGGTGTGGCTTTAGGCCTGTCACCAAAACGCTTAGATAAACTACCAATGCAGCAGCGGCTGCCCTTGTATCGTCATGCTATAAAGCGCCTTGGTTTACTTATTTTTTTAGGGGTACTTTATAATCATGGTTGGGGCGTTGGTATGCCTGCAGATCCCGACAGTGTGCGTTATGCCAGTGTGTTGGCACGTATTGGTTTTGCATGGTTTATAGGCGCGATGTTGGTGTGGCATACCAGCCTTAGAACCCAAATTATTGTCGCCATTAGTCTATTAATTGGCTATGGGCTTATTCAGTTATATCTTCCTTATCCCGATCTCACGCTATATTCTGGGCTAGTTCAAAACCCAGAATTAGCTCAAGCAGCTGTTAATCAAACAAGCCAAACCTTTGCCCGCTTTAGCGCCGAAAATAGTATTAACGCTTACGTGGATTCAATACTGCTACCTGGTAGCGCATATCAAAATAGAGCCGTAGATCCTGAAGGGGTGCTATCCACACTGCCTGCGGTGGTAAATGGCTTAATCGGTGTGTTTGTCGGTCACTATATTGTTAAAGCCAAGCCGCCCTTATGGGGGCTTAGGGGTGAATGGCTAAAAGTCTTGAGTATGGTGATTATTGGTGCGGCGTTATTGTCATTAGGCTGGCTATTAGACTTGATTATTCCGGTCAATAAAGACTTATGGACCAGCAGTTTTGTGTTGGTAACCAGTGGTTGGAGTATTATCTTGCTCGCCATTTTTTACGCCATTATCGATGTACTTAAATGGCACAAATGGGCCTTTGTTTTTGTGGTGATTGGCACTAATGCCATCATCATCTATATCGCATCTAGTCTGGTTAATTGGCAATACTTAGCCAATAGTTTATTGGGCGGCTTTATTCGCGCCACCCCAGCAGACTGGCAACCATTACTCTTTGTACTGAGCTTACTGACAGTGCAATGGCTAATTTTATTGTGGCTTTATCAACGTAAAATTTTTATTCGCATCTAAAGGCTGTTTATAAGAGCTGTCACTAAGAACTGTTTATAAGAGCTGTTTATTAGAACTGTCACTATGGACTGTCACTAAGAACTGCATGCAAGATTTATTTTGGGGCTTGTGGTGTGATCAATGATGTTTAGTTGTTAATGAAATGACAGCGTTGTCTTTGCTGTGTTTATGTTTTAACATGAAATGCACAACGATTATGATCTGCAGCAACATTGCTAGGTCAAATTGTTGATAAAAACTCAATAATAATAAGACTCATATGGGGCACTAGTAGTAAGTCAGTGCTGAAATATCAATGACAATAAGAAGCAGGGTTTATGGAAACAACAATGAATAATAGTCAGCAAAAAAGCAGCATAGTGCCCATGGCCATTGTGGCAATACTCTTTTTCGTATTAGGGTTTGCGACTTGGCTTAATGGTTCGTTAATGCCATATCTAAAGCAAATCCTTCAGTTAAGCCCTTTTCAAGCGTCACTAATTCTATTCTCTTTTTATATTGCAGTAACTTTTACCGCACTACCTTCAGCTTGGGTCATCCGTAAAGTGGGCTATAAAAACGGTATGGCGCTGGGTATGGGCGTGATGATGGTGGCGGGTTTACTCTTTATTCCAGCCGCTAAAACCCAAGTGTTTGCTTTGTTCTTACTCGCGCAACTGGTTATGGGCACCGGACAAACATTATTACAAACCGCTGTTAACCCTTATGTGGTTCGCTTAGGCCCTGAAGAGTCTGCTGCAGCACGCGTTAGTGTTATGGGGATTTTGAATAAAGGCGCGGGTGTTATTGCTCCTATGGTGTTTACCGCATTAATCCTTGATAGCTTTAAAGATCGCGTCGGCACCACCCTAAGTCAGGTTCAAATTGATGAAATGGCTAACAGCTTAATTCTGCCGTATTTAGGCATGGCAATCTTCATTGGTATTTTAGCCTATGCTGTTAAGAAATCACCGCTACCAGAGCTTGAACAAGACGAAGCAGAAGAGGGCACCAGTAAAGGTCAAATTAAACAGGCACTAGCAAAACCCAACTTAGCCCTTGGGGTGGTGGCCTTGTTTGTGTATGTGGCTGTTGAGGTAATCGCTGGCGATACTATTGGTACGTATGCACTCACCTTAGGGGTTGAAAACTATGGGGTGATGACCTCATACACCATGATATGCATGGTAGTGGGTTACACCTTAGGGATTATTTGTATTCCACGGTTTATATCTCAGCCTAATGCGCTACTTATTAGCGCCATACTTGGGGTGGTGTTGTCCTTTGGTATTGTATTTGGTGATAGCAGCTCAACGGCTATTTCTGACACTGTATTAGTGCCATTTGGCGGCGCACAACTGCCAGATACCTTATTGTTAATTGCCTTTTTAGGCTTGGCTAACGCAATTGTTTGGCCAGCAGTTTGGCCGTTAGCCTTATCTGGTATGGGTAAACTAACCAGCACAGGTTCAGCACTACTCATCATGGGTATTGCTGGTGGCGCATTTGGCCCAGTATTCTGGGGCTTAACCAGCTCAGCAACCTCCCTTGGCATGCAAGGCGGCTACTTAGTGATGATCCCATGTTATCTATTTATTTTATTTTATGCTGTAAAAGGCCATAAGATGAAAAGCTGGAAGTAAACTGAGTGACTTTTCGTTTTGGGTAAAAAAGAGAGCTTCGGCTCTCTTTTTTTGTATCCGATAAAAGCCAGCGAATAGATTTTACCTGAGCATATGATTAACCTTGTTTGGCACCTCTGTAATCATGGTTACCGCATAAGTGATTGGTTTTTATGTAAATTGTTAAGGTTTATTAAACGAAACGCCGTAAAATCATCCATGATGGCTTAACATCCGCGTCCATGCGGTTGATATTCGCTTAATAAACTCCCACTAATTGAACGAAAAGCATTTGCGCTCTCACCCTACCTCTGTAATGCTGTTTTGCAAATCAATTTGGTTACTTTTCATGTTTAAGACGGCGGCTTAATGCACTTTGGCTTATTCCTAGCATTTTTGCTGCAACAGTTTGACTATTTGCCGTACGGCTCATCGCTTCGTTAATTAATGCATCACTCATTTGTGCCAACGTAGGTAACTCCTTTGGAAACGTCAGTTGCGCGGTATTATCTGCTGCGACTTTGGTTAAGTTGTTGGCTTCCATAAAGGGGCTGATATTGAGCTTAATTCCATCACTGCGACTGACGGCATCAAACACCATTCCTCTGAGTTCATGTAAATTACCGGGAAACTCATATTCGGCTATTTGCGAGGCGAGGGTATTGGGTTGCTCAGGTCTAGGCAGATCCATTTCTTCTGCTGCAAGGGTAATAAAGTGATTAATTAACATAAATAGGTCGAGTTTACGTTGTCTTAATGGCGGCAGTTTGATGGTATGTGAGCGAAGACGATACAAAAGGTCATTGCGAAATTTTCCCGCTTTGCTTAATGCGAGTAAGTCATGTTGGGTGGAAGTGATGATTTTACACATCACTGGGTAGGCCTTGTCGCTGCCAATTGGGTAGTATTGTTTATGTTCAATGACATCCACCAGTTTTGCTTGCGCCTCTATTGGCAAATCACCTATTTCATTCAGGTAAAGTAAACCTGATTGAACTTGATGCAACGCCCCCGCTTGGGCGCATAGTTGGCCATCTTCCAAGGTGTTGATTTTGCCAAACAGTTGTAACTCAAATGCTGATGCACTTATCCCAGCTAGATTGATATTTATAAATGGCGCTTGTGGGCAGCAAAGTAAGTGGGCTGATTTGGCAAATTCATCTTTACCCGTGCCGCTTTCACCTTGAATTAGAATGGGTTCAGGACTGGGTGCTACTGCTTCAAAATATCGAAACTGGTCGAGCAAGGCAGGCTCGCAGGTCAAAAAATTATCAAACGCCTCAGGTTGATTCAATGTCTTACTTAAAAAGCTTTGTTTAATTCTTAGATAGTTGCGCTCAAGACCAACAACCTCTAATGCTTGGCGTACTGTTCTAGCAAGATCATCAACTTTGTCGGTCTTAATAAAATAATCATAAGCGCCATGCTTGATGCAACGCACAGCCGTATCAACCTGATTAACACCGGTAACGATAATCACTCGAGTGTAAGGCGATGTGTTGCGAATACTCTCCAGTAGCTCCTCACCTGAGTGAAATGGCATGGTGAGATCTAATAGCACCAATGCATAGTCACCTACTTCAAGTCGGTTAATCACTTGCCGACTATCAATGCAGGTATCAATTGTTGCCTCGGGTACTAAACGGTTGAGGGTAATGGCTAGAGTGCGTAACCAAGGTGCCTCATCATCAACAAGTAAAATGTTTCTGGCTAATTTCACGTTTCAGACTCCAAAGGAAAGCGAATAATAACAGTTGTGCCTTGACCAATACGCGATTTAATCTGCATCTTGGCTTGATGTTGTTTAATTATCCGACTACAAACAGATAACCCTAAGCCACTACCGCCACTTGAACGCCTAGTGGTAAAAAAGGGTTCGGTAATTCGTTGAAGAGTTGCTTGGTCCATGCCTTGACCTTTATCGGTTACAGTTAAGCATGCAAACTGCTGTTCAATGCTGGTGCTAATTGACAGGTGCTGGTCATCATAAGTCGTTGCATCCAACACAATCGCGTGGCAAGCGTTTTGAATTAGGTTAATCAGTACCTGATTTAGCTGTTGCTCATCACCTTTAATAGTAGGACTTGGGTTTTGTAAGTGTGTCACCACTTTTAAGTTTTTTATTTGGTTTGCCGTTAAACGTAAAGATGCCTGAACGACTTCGTTAAGCTGGATAAGTTGATACTCATCAGACACTGTGGGTAAGGCGTAGCGTTTTAAATCACAGACAATGCGACTAATGCGTTCAGCACCGTCCATAATAGACTGGCCGCTCAACTTTAATTCGTCCATGGCGGGAGTCGGCGTTAAGCCCGCTATATTCCAAAATGGATTTTGTTGTTGGTAATGATTAGCGGCAACAGAAAGATCAGCTAAAGCATCATTAATAAAGGCAATAGCATGCACGATAATACCCGTCGGATTATTTATTTCATGGGCAATACCAGCAGATAGCTCACCTAATGAAGCTAATCGGCTAGCTTCATCGTTGGCTTGACGAAGCTGCTGTTGCTCGGTCGTTTCTTCAAGCAATATAACGGCTTGTTCACTACCAATAAGATGCAGTTGAAGTTGCCAATATTGTTTATGAATTACCATATCAGCAATAATGGATTTATTGTTATTGATCGCTTCAAACAAGGTGGAACTAAGGTCAAAGGGCTGTCCGTCTAAGTAATGAAAATCAGGATTATTAAGCAGATCATTATTGTTGTCGTTACTCCATAAGCATTCTCCAGCACGGTTGAATAGCGTCACACCATGAGGAATACCATCTAATACTGCCTGGAACTGTTTCGATAGCTCCGAAATAGCGGTTTCTGCTTTTTTACGCTGAGTAAGTTCAAGCTTGAGTGCTTTGGTGCGCTTTCGTAAACTCAGGCTGATATATCCAGTTAGTATCATCCCTATCGCAGATATCAGGCTGATTAATATCGCAAGCGATAATAACCTTTGCTGCGCCGAGTTTAAGTCAACTTTTTCTCGTCCTGTACCAAACCATTTGTTGACTAGGCGATCATATTCGCCTGATAGTTTTAGCTGTCGTATTGCGGCATTTATTTGCTCCATTAACATGGCATTTTTATGATTGCTGACAAAATTGAATGCACCATACATCAAAGGATCGCTTGAGCTTCGCACCGAAGGGTATAAAGGCATTAATCGGCGTGCAACAAAGTTCTCAGCAATGACAACATCAACCTGTTGTTTTATTAATAGCTGAAAGCCTGTCTCGTAAAGGTCAACATCGACACGTTCGAAGTCTTGTGCTTGACCCGAAATGTAAATATCAACAAAAGCGCCTTTTTTGATAGCGACCCGTTTTCCTTTAAGATCATGCCATCCATTTATAAATGACTTGCCTTGGAGGGTGTAGGCCTTGGCATGGGTTGCATAAATAGGATCAGACTGACTAAGCACACGTTCGACCGTCACAGGGCTGACAACAGCAATAACATCAATTAGCGAGTCAGGGTTATGTACATCGGCAAGTAACTGTTGAAATGTTTTGCGTCTGACCTTGATACGTTTACCGGTGATTTGGCCAATTCTAGCCATTAACTCAACATTAAAACCTTGATCAACCCCATTATTACGCCATTCCAGTGGTGCCGTTTTTGAGTGAACCCCAAAAACAATCGTTTGATTTTCTTGCGCACAAACAGCGAGTGCGAAAAACGCAAACCCAAATAAGCTTAATGTGCAGATTATGTTAACAAGTTTTTTCATAACATCATCTTAGCATGTGCTTATACAGCTTAACTGTGCTGAGTTTCTCGCTTTTTCAAGCGGGTTACCACTGTGGCTATTTAGGCTTAAATTTGGGGTTGCAAATACAGTTACTTCAACAAGTCATTGCCTATATTGCCGTCATTGTGATCGGTGCAACCCACGCTCATGCATTTTTGCATAACCATGAATTTAGCTATGCATTTGTGCATGAGCAAATTTACATCTTGTGAACGAATGTTGATTTTTATCGCGAGTAATTGTTGTTTGATTGTTGGTGGTAAACCTAAGCCTCAAAATAACGGTGAAGTTAAAAATTAACGGCAACACGTTTGATTGTCGGCATTACTGCAAAGCAGTTAAGTAAATGAGGGTGTGATATGAAAAATTTCAAAAAAGTAGTGTGTATAGCCACGCTTCTGGGTTCTGCAGGGGTGATGACAAACTCGATAGCAGCGGACAATCTAGCAGAATTACACGCTGAAAACCAAGAGTGTGAAAGTTGTCATATGCCAGATGGTGAGTTATCAAATGATAATTTAAGCTTTGAAAATCAGCAATGTGTTTCCTGTCACGGCACAATGGAAGAGGTTGCCAAAGAAACTGAACATGATCACTACAATGCTCATGCCTCCCACTTTCCTGGTGAAATAGCTTGTACTTCTTGTCACAGTGCTCATGAAAAATCGATGGTTTACTGCGACTCTTGTCATAGCTTTGATTTTGATATGCCATTCACCAAAAAATGGCAACGTAATGAGCCAAGCATAGAAGAGTTATTGAAAGACAAATCAGATCGCCAAGCCGCTTTAGCTGCTGCGCCAAAAGATACTGTTAACGTTGTGGTTATTGGCTCTGGTGGTGCTGGTTTCTCTGCAGCTGTTTCTGCCCATGACAATGGTGCAAAAGTCATTTTAGTTGAGAAAGAGCCGGTTATTGGTGGTAATGCTAAGTTAGCTGCTGGTGGTATGAACGCAGCTTGGACCGATCAGCAAAAAGCTAAAGACATCACCGACAGCGTTGACTTGATGGTAAAAGACACCATGAAAGGGGGCCGTGATTTAAATGACCCTGAATTAGTCGATGTATTAGCGTCTCACTCTAAGGGCTCAGTTGATTGGTTAACCGCTATGGGCGCTGATTTGACCGACGTTGGTCGTATGGGCGGCGCGTCAGTAAACCGTTCACATCGTCCTACTGGTGGCGCAGGTGTTGGTGCTCATGTGATTCAAGTGCTTTACGATAATGCCGTAAAACGTGATATCGACATGCGATTAAATACTCGCGGAATTGAAATTCTAAAAGATGATAAAGGCAATGTTAAAGGCTTACTGGTTAAAGGCATGTATAAAGGCTATTACTGGATAAAAGCTGACGCAGTTGTATTGGCAACAGGCGGTTTTGGTAAAAATAATGACCGTGTGGCCAAGCTAGATCCTAAGTTAAAAGGCTTTGTATCTACTAACCAACCAGGTGCCACAGGTGACGGCATTGATGTTGCGGGTAATGCTGGCGCAGCAATGAAAGATTTGCAATATATCCAAGCTCATCCAACGTTATCGGTTAAAGGTGGCGTAATGGTAACTGAAGCGGTTCGTGGTAATGGCGCTATTTTAGTTAACCGCGAAGGTAAACGTTTTGTCAACGAAATCACCACTCGTGACAAAGCTGCTGCAGCTATCTTGAACCAAACAGGCAAAACAGCTTACTTAATTTTTGATGACTCAGTGCGTAAATCACTCAGCAAAATTGATAAATACATCGGCCTAGGTGTAGCACCTTCTGCTAACTCACTGGTTGAACTTGGTAAGCTAGAGAACATCGATGGCAAAGCCTTGACCGAAACGGTTGCTCGCTATAACAGCCTTGTTAAAGCTGGCAAAGATACTGACTTCGAACGTCCAAACCTTCCACGTGCATTGAATGAAGGTAACTACTACGCGATTGAAGTTACCCCAGGTGTTCATCACACCATGGGCGGTGTGATGATTGATTCTAAATCTGAAATTCTTAACGCTAAAAAACAAGTGATTCCTGGTCTTTATGGTGCAGGTGAAGTCACTGGTGGGGTTCATGGTGCTAACCGTTTAGGTGGGAATGCCATTTCTGACATCGTTACCTTCGGCAGAATGGCTGGTGAAAATGCCGCTAAGTATTCAACTCAGCAGTCAACCAAAAAGTAAGGCTTAATTTTTGAGGTAAAAGCCCTCAGTTCACAAATGAGGGCTTAATTCTGTTAATGACGTTAAGCCTTAATCCTCAAACAAGTTTTATTAAACCTATTAAGGCGTTGAACAAATGATTAACGCTAGGCAATTAATTATAAAAATTGAAAAGAACAAAGTTATTGGGAGCACTACTTATGAAAAAATCACTAATCGCAGCATCGGTTTCATCTATCATTGCACTAACATCATTTGGCGCGTTTGCCGAAGGGCCAAGCTTTTATGGCCGCTTAGATCTATCGCTGACCAACTCTGACACCGGCCTAACCACTCGTGAAGCCAAAGAGGGTACGGTACTGGAAAACAATTTCTCTCACCTAGGAGTTAAAGGCACTGAAAAGATTGCTGATGGTATCGATGTCATTTACCAAATGGAGTTTCAAGTAGAAAATACTTCAACTAACAGTGATGTGTTTAAAGCACGTAATACGTTTCTTGGTCTTAAGGGCAATGCCGGTACTATTCTTGTTGGCCGTAATGACACGGTATTCAAGCAGGCTGAAGGTGGCATTGACTTGTTTGGTAATTCAAATGCCGATATCGACCGTTTGGTTGGCGCTCAAACTCGTTCTGCGGATGGTTTTTGGTACTATTCACCAAAAATAGCGGACGTATTGACGATTAACGCGACATACTTGATGGAAGATAATCAAGCATCTGAAGGCAGCCAGTATGCTGTGAGTGTAACACTAGGTGACAAGAAGCTGAAAGCACAAAGCTATTATGTTGCTGGCGCTTATAACAAAGCCATTGCTGGTATGGATGCTTATCGAGGCGTGGTGCAGTTTAAGGTTGGAGAGTTTAAAATTGGCGGTTTATTCCAAAACTCTGAAAGCACCAGTAAGCCAAATCTTGAAGGGAACTCATACTTTGTAAACCTAGCCTATAACCTTAATGGCGTGAACCTAAAAGCCGAATATGCTATAGATGAAGCGGGTTTAGGGCTATATGCTAAACGTTCAGGTATTCAAAATGATGACACAACAGATGTCAACATTACCTCAATTGTTGTGGGGGCTGACTATAAGGTGACTAAATCGACAATGGTTTATGGTCACTATGCAATGTATGACGGTGATTATAAAGCAAACAGTATAAAAACTGATCTTGAAGATGATAATGTGTTTACCGTTGGTGTTCGTTATAACTTTTAATTAGGTAAACTAAGACTGTGATATTGGAAGGCGGCCTGAGGTCGCCTTTTTGTTTGGCTTGTATAAGCTAACATTCTATATTTGAAAGACCTTAATTCAACCAGAGTCTAAAGGGGTTTATATTGGTGGTTAAAAGGGTGCTTGCAGATAAATAGCTCGTCGGCATTGATGAATATAAACTGCAGTGATATCCAGTGCCGATAAGTCGCAGATGATAAATTTCAGACACAAAAAAGCCACTCATTGAGTGGCTTTTTTGTTTTTATGGTGCCGGCACCAAGAGTCGAACTCGGGACCTACTGATTACAAGTCAGTTGCTCTACCAACTGAGCTATGCCGG
>NZ_JAUORL010000027.1:0-61346 GCF_030548015.1 Shewanella sp. 4_MG-2023 | reverse complement strand
TTGGAGCGACATATCAGGTTCGAACTGATGACCTATACCTTGGCAAGGTATCGCTCTACCAACTGAGCTAATGTCGCATAACTTAATGCTTTATCAAAACATTTGGCAAGGTATCGTTTGAACCAGAGCCAACTGAGCTAATGTCGCACATAAATTTTAATTTGAAAATTGGAGCGACATATCAGGTTCGAACTGATGACCTATACCTTGGCAAGGTATCGCTCTACCAACTGAGCTAATGTCGCATTTTGGTGTTTCAACTTTCAAACTTCAACCTCTTGCAGTAATAACTCTTACTGTAAAAAGTTGAGGCCGCATTATATGTAATATTCACTACACTGCAACCCTTATTTCAAAAAAAAAGTCTGATCGGTTAAATTTTAAATACTTCGCGGCGATAAAACTGCAATTCTTCGATAGATTCTTTGATATCTTCTAAAGCTTGGTGGGTATTCTTCTTAGTCAGCCCATCCATCACTTCCGGTTTCCAGCGCTTGGTAAGCTCTTTAATCGTACTGACATCAATATTGCGATAATGGAAGAACTCTTCCAGCTCCAACATGTACTTGTTCAAAAAGCGGCGATCTTGGCCAATGGTATTGCCACACATAGGTGACGCACCTTTTGGCACATACTGCTCTAAAAAGGCAATCGTCTGTCTAATGGCATCTTCTTCAGTGTATGAACTCGCCTTTACGCGATCAATTAAACCTGATTGTCCATGGTGAGTTTGATTCCATTCATCCATACCGGCTAACACTTCATCTGATTGATGAATCGCAACCACAGGGCCTTGGGCTAATACGTTTAACTCTTGATCTGTCACAATAGTGGCAATTTCAATTACACGATCGACGCTAGGTTCTAGACCCGTCATTTCTAAATCAACCCAAATTAGATTGCTTGAGTTTACAGCCATAATATCTGCCTTATTCTGTCAAAAGCCCATAATTCAGGCTTTTTTATTAAAGAGGGTGTATCATACTGTTTTTTTAAGCGACACAAAAACACCAAATTAATGAAGATTAGCCTGTGAGTAAAAAGAAACCACTTAGCCAAGGTCAAAAGCGCAGAATGCGCGACAATCAGAGTAAGCGCCTAAAACGCAAAGACACACAAGATTCTGCTAACGAGTTACAGGATAGTCTACTAGGGCCTGAACAGCAGGGTATTGTTATTTCACGTTTCGGTCAGCATGCTGATATTGAAACCGAAGATGGCACTGTCGCCCGTTGTAATATTCGCCGTAATATCACTAGCCTTGTAACCGGTGATAAAGTGCTAGTGCGCCTTGCCAATGAAACCGATCGTGGTATTGGGGGCATTGTTGAAGCGGTTCATCCACGGATTTCGTCGCTAACTCGTCCAGATTTATATGATGGCGTAAAAATCATTGCTGCCAATATTGATCAAATTTTGATTGTATCGTCGATTTTACCCAGCTTTACCACCCAAATTATTGACCGCTACTTGGTTGCCGCTGAAGACACCGATATTCCACCAGTCATCATTCTTAATAAAATGGATTTATTAACCGATGACAATCGTGAAGAAGTCGAAGTGGCATTAGAGCGTTACCGCCAGATTGGTTACCCCGTCTATATGGTCAGTAGCCATACTGGTGAAGGTGTTGATCAAATAAAAGCCTTACTTGCTGATAAAATTAGCGTATTTGCAGGGCAATCAGGTGTAGGTAAATCATCGCTGATTAATGCACTGATGCCTGATGCAGAGCTAGCAATTGGCGATGTATCCAATAACTCAGGCCTAGGTCAGCACACTACAACGACGGCAAAGTTACTTCACTTTCAAAGTGGCGGCGACTTAATTGACTCTCCAGGTGTACGAGAGTTTGCGCTATGGCACTTACCTGCCCCGCGCGTAGGCTGGTGCTTTATTGAATTTAGAGATTACATCGGTACCTGTAAGTTTAGAGACTGCAAACATGGTGATGATCCAGGTTGCGCCTTGCAAGCGGCGCTAGCTGATGGGAAAATAACCCAAGATAGATTTAGTAATTACCAGCGCATTATTGCCAGCCTAGATGAACAGCGACATGCTCGCCACTTCCGCGCCGCTGACGAGTAACGTCGCTGACGTACAAATATTAACTGTTATATTATAACAACCTCAACAACTCAAAAGGGTATTCAATTGGACTCTGTTAAAATTGCTTTGCAATACATCTTACCTAAACACTTACTTTCACGTCTTGTGGGTAAACTTGCTGCCGCTGAAGCTGGCGCAATCACCACTGCAGGTATTCGATGGTTCATCAAGCAGTATAAAATAGATATGTCTGAAGCGGCTCAAAGTGAACCTGAAGCCTATAAAACATTTAATGCCTTTTTTACCCGCGCATTAAAACCGGGTCTTCGCCCAATTGTTGAAGATGCGAAAACAGTCGCTCACCCTGTTGATGGCGCAGTAAGTCAATGTGGTCCAGTACAAGCTGGCAAAATTGTCCAAGCAAAAGGCCATGACTACACCACCTTAGCCCTGTTAGGCGGTCAGATTAAAGATGCTGAACGTTTTAATGATGGCGAGTTTGCAACGATTTATTTAGCACCCAAAGATTATCACCGAATTCACATGCCAATCACTGGCACCTTGTCGAAAATGACTTATATTCCTGGTGATTTGTTTTCGGTTAACCCGTTAACTGCGCAAAATGTACCAGGGCTATTTGCCCGTAACGAACGTGTTGTCGCTATTTTTGAAACTGAAGTAGGCCCACTTGCCATGGTATTAGTTGGCGCAACGATTGTGGCAAGTATTGAAACTGTTTGGGCAGGCACAGTGACCCCGCCTTGTGGTAAGCAAGTCTTCACATGGGATTACCCAACTGAAGGTCCTGAAGCACTGACGTTAGAAAAAGGCGCCGAAATGGGCCGCTTTAAGTTAGGCTCTACCGTAGTAATGTTATTTGCTCAAGACGCTATTGAAAGCTTTGCCGAAGGCGTTGAGCCAACGCAAACCACACGCATGGGTCAAGCCTTCGCCCATATAAAGTAATCGTTATTGCCCACAACATGGTTAGTTGAACGAGTATGATGCCAACAGGCGCTTTCAAAGGATCGAATCCAAACTCAGGGTTAATTCAATTGCATATCGCAGTACTGCTATTTGGCGGTACTGCACTATTTTCTAAAATTATCCCCCTCAATGCGCTAGACATCACAGTACTGCGTTGTGTTATCGCCTTTTTTGCACTTGGCTGTATCGTCAAATTAAGCAAGAAAAAGCTACAATTACAGCAATTCAAACATTACTTAGTCGCCCTAGGCCTCGGTATTCTTGTTAGCTTGCATTGGGTGACCTATTTCGCCTCAATGCAACTGTCATCAGTTGCCATTGGCATGATTGCTTTTTTCACCTACCCCGTCATGACTGTGCTTATAGAGCCGCTAGTCAATAACACACGGCTTAAATTAGTGGATGTTATTTCAGGTTTAGTGGTATTAATCGGAGTGATGTTACTTATTCCCGAGGCCAACCTCGAAAATGATGTCACCTTAGGCATTGCTACAGGTATTTTATCTGCTGCGTTATTCACTGGCCGCAATTTGCTCCATAAACGCTACTTCAGTGGTTATAGCGGCCCTCAGGCTATGTTTTATCAAACATTCGTAGCTGTAGTCGTGTTAAGCCCGTGGTTAGAAGTGGAATTAGATACTATCAAGGCTGAAATGTGGACAACAATTGTCATTTTAGGGGTATTTTTTACCGCTGCCCCCCACGCCTTATTTGCCTCAGCGCTGCGTCAATTAAGCGCTAAAACTGTCGGACTCGTCTCATGTCTGCAGCCCTTTTATGGCACGGTATTAGCCTTGCTATTGTTAAATGAGCAAGTCAATGTCACTACCACTGTGGGAGGGTTGATTATCTTAGCCACCGCAATTTTCGAAACTCAGCAAAATCATAAAAAAAATAAAGCGTAAACTCAGGTTTTTGTTACCATTGTATTAGTCCCTCTTAAGTAATCATCCAACTATGATACGTATTGCGGTTTTATTGTTCTGTATTATTTCTTTTACTGCCTCTGCAACCTCTCCGCTGCAGTTAGACAAGCGCTTGGGCTTTGCTAAAAATACCAATACAATCGCGGTTGTGGACATTCCAACTCAAATAGACAATGTCCAGCAAAGTATCACAAGGCTGCGTAATGAAGCCCAAAGCTATGATGATCTTGAGTCGACAAGTGCTGGCACAATCAACAGCATTACTGCAAAAATCAATCAGCCCGCAGCGCCAATCATCATCAATGACGATGTTGATATTAGCCAACAAGCCTCAATGGCTTACTACCATTTATCAGAGCAAAAACAATCCGAAAATGATTTAAGCTTGCAGTTAGTTGAGCTTAATAAAAGACAAACAGCCTTACCCACGTTAATACGCCAAGCCAAAGAAGCCTTAAATCAGCATAAGCGTGCCCGACAAGCGCCTTTGGATACCCCTTTAGGCAAGCTGCAAAGCTTACAAGCTGAGTTACTTGAGCAACATATCGCAACCTTATCTTCTGAGCTCTCCAGTGGTCCTAAACAAAAACAAATCGTGCAACTGCAATTACAGCTTTTGCGCTTAGAGCATGCCCAGCAAGAGCGATTAATTGAGCAGTTAAACCAAAAAAACAATCAATATCGCCAACAAAAAGCCGCCAATACCATTGCCAACAACCTGATTGATGAGCAACAACTTGCCGATGAAGCCTCGCAAGAGATAAGCGCACAAAATCAGCAGTATGCTGACGAATTAATCCGTATAAATAATGCCATTTCAGACACCATCGAGTTGCAAGAAAAAGCAGAGAAACAATACCAATCCCATGCGCTACAGCTGGCTAATGTTGAGGAGCAAATCACCTGGGTAGAAACTAACTCTGCATTTGGCGACCGTTTTTTACAGATGCTGCAGTCCTTACCTAAGCCGACAAACCAAGATAAATTACTGGCATCCGTTGCTGACTCACGCCTAAAGCGTTATCAGGCTGAGCAACAAAAAGCGTTAAATAAGCAACAATTGAGCAATCAGAAGTATCTTAATAATACCCAAGTAAAATTACTTACCTCTCAGCAAAGCCTAATCGAACAAGTAGTACAAAGCTATGATGTATACCTCAATGAGCAAGCTAAACTGCGCAATAGTTATGAGCAGCTAACACAGATTTATCTTGATCTTAAAAACACCCTCAATGAACATTTATTTTGGGTTCCCAATGCGGCGGCAATATCCGGTTTGTGGCTTATTGACTTAAAGAATGCCACCGTATGGATGATGCAAACCCAACAAGGGCAACTGCTTAAACAAGCGTGGGCAGAGCAAAATATATATTGGGCTTGGTGGGTGATCACCTTGATATTGTGCTTAATGGCCCAGGATTTATTGACGCCTAAATTTAATAGAACCATTGAACATTATGGTCAATATGTGGGTAACGTAACCCAAGATAAATTCAAATACACCGCTAAAACCTTAGCGCTAAGTTTATGTTATTCGCTAGTAAAACCATTACCGGTACTACTTGCTGGATGGATTTTATTTGCCTCAGAACTGAACTTGGTGCATGCAATTGGGGTTGGCGTGTTATCTGTGGGTGGCAGCTACTTGGTGTACCGAGTCTTTGCATTACTTGCCTGTGATAATGGCATTTTAGTCTGTCACTTTAGAAGACCTGAAACCTTAATTAGGCGCCTTCAAGAAAAAACCCTGCGCTTTATTGTCTTAAGCTGGCCATTAATTGGCATTATCGGTTTTACTGAAGCCCTTGATAGCTCGCTTATTCGTAACAGTATTGGTCGTTTGGCATTTTTCTTATTCACCATCTCGCTATTGATGCTATATAAAGATTTATATGCCTTTATTAATGATTTTCGTGCCAACGCCAATGATGGCAAGAACATGAAATTACTCCATAAAGTCATTTGGGCATTTTTAATCACAGTGCCTTGCGCCAGCATTGTTTTCGCCCTAATAGGTTACTATTTTAGTGCCTTTCAAGTATTACTGCAGCTGCAATTAGCCTTATTGCTAGGCTTAGGCTTTTTATTGTTGTACCAACTACTAAAGCGTTGGATGCTAATCGAGCGCCGTTTAATTGCCTTTGATCGCGCTAAAACCAAACGAGCAGAAAGACTGGCGCAACGTGAGCGTGGCGAACTAAATAATACCCCCGATGTCTCTGAAAACTATGAAGAGCCCAAAGTCGACCTGGAAACTATCTCGAGTCAGTCGCTGGGGTTAGTACGTTCGCTACTGATTTTAGCCTTTTTTGCTAGTTTACTTGGGCTTATTTCTCAAACCCATACTGCACTGTTTTCTTTCCTTGATGGCATTACCTTATGGAGCACCCATTCGGTAGTTAACGGTATAGAGCAGCAAATTCCGATCACCTTAAAGTCAATTCTGTTTGCCTTTATCACCGTTGGCTTTTCCGCCATGATTGCTAAAAATCTGCCGGGTTTACTAGAGCTGACCATTTTACAACGATTAGAGCTATCGCCAGGTACAGGGTTTGCTATCACCACCGTAAGTAGTTACGTGGTGGTATTTCTTGGCATGTTAATCGGGTTTTCCACCGTCGGGGTTGAATGGTCGAAATTACAATGGCTTGTTGCAGCGCTATCGGTGGGCCTTGGTTTTGGCTTACAAGAAATTTTTGCTAACTTTATTTCTGGTTTGATTATCTTATTTGAAAAACCGATTCGAATAGGCGATACGGTGACCATTCGCGACTTAACCGGCACCGTCAGCAAAATTGAAATTCGAGCCACAACCATTGTCGATTGGGACAGAAAAGAGATTATTGTCCCCAATAAAGCCTTTATTACAGAACAACTGGTCAACTGGTCGTTATCTGATCCTATTACCCGAGTTATCGTTTATGTGTCAGTGCAGCGTGATGCAGATCCATCAAAAGTTGAAGCCTTACTCCATCAAGCAGTAAGAGAATGTGACTTATCATTGACCTTCCCTGAGCCTGAAGTCTGGTTTGCAGGTTTTGGCCAGCACACCCAAGATTATGAAGTCAGATCCTATGCTAAAGACATGAACGATCGTTGGCCCTTAAGGCATAACCTTCACAAACGTATTTGTAAAAAACTAAAAGAAAACCAAGTTGAATTGGCGTACCCACAAATGGAAATCCATATCAATAATGGTCAGAGTCGTGAATTTAATAAAATTATCAAAGGTTAAATAAATGCTGATTTTTGCTCACCGCGGTGCGAGTGGTTATGAAGTAGAAAACACCCTTGCGGCAATGGAAAAAGCACTGGCGTTAAAGGTTAGTGCCATTGAACTTGATGTTTATAATGTGGAAGGGCAACTGATTGTATTTCATGATCGCCGCCTAGAAACCAAAACCTCAGGACAAGGGTTAGTGCATCTAAGTAGCTTAGACACTATCAATAATGTGACTATCAAGCAGCATAAACTACCGACGCTATGGCAAGTCATGGGCCTGATTAAAGGTCGCTGTATTGTCAATATTGAGCTTAAAGGCTATCACACCGCCGCGCCTCTTATTGCTTGCTATAACGACATGATTGAGCAGCTTGGCTTTAGCCCAGATCAGCTACTGATCTCATCATTTAATCAGCCTTACTTACTCGAGGTTAAACAACATCTCCCCCATGCTAGAGTGGCACCCATTTTAGCGGGCGTGCCGCTAAACTATGCTGAATCAGTATCAGCCCTTGATGCCTATTCTATCCATGTTGATATACATTTTGTCACCCATAAAATGGTCAATGATGCCCATCAACGCGGCGCTAAAATTTATGTCTACACCGTCGATAATGCCGAAGACATTCAAGCTTTGAACGCCATTGGCGTAGATGGCATATTCAGTAACTATCCCGATAAAGCCGCCGCTGTAATCCAGCAATTAAATCAACAAGACACTGATTCTCAAGCAACTGACCACCATTTATGCTTTGGCTAAATACCCCCTAAAGCAACAGGCAAGTGACACCGTTAAACTTGCCTGTTTCGTTGCGCCCAAGCGCCAACAGCAAAAAATGCCACCAGTAGCAGTAACAGCATCCATTGTGAAGGCATTGATTTAAGTTGCCTCGCTAACCACGGGCTAACGCTGACAATCCCTAAGCCGTAACCAAAAGCATTCACCAGTACAAATACCCAAGTTCGGACAAAAAAGCCCTGACCCGATAACGCCTTGCGTAATAGCCGATTAATATCGGTGGCAAACACCACAATACAACAGGCCACTAACGCAGTGGCAATTTCACTCATCCACGGATGAAGCATTGCGCCAAGCTGGGCAATAAATGCTATTATTTGATCCATTAACTTCCTCAATTTAATCGACTTACAGGGATTTTATGGCACACAAGTTATTATTGTTAACCCAAGATAACGACAGGTTTCGTCAATTATTAGCGGCTCACCACCTTAAGGATCTGACAATTCTAGGCGATGAGCCTAGTAGTATTACTGAGGCTGATATCTGGTTTGCAGAGCCACATCTTGCGGCGCCATTACTTAACTTAGGTCGCAACTTAACTTGGATGCAATCCACTTTTGCTGGTGTTGATCGCCTTACAGGTTCTAGACAACGACGGGATTACGTCCTAACCAATATCAAAGGGATTTTTGGCCCTTTGATGAGTGAATATTTATTTGGTTATTTACTTGCCCACCAGCGAGAGCATGCAAAATATAAACAACAGCAGCAACATAAGCAATGGATCCCTGGTAGCTACAGAACCTTACAAGGCCAAGGCTTACTGTTACTCGGTACCGGCTCGATTGCCCAGCATATTGCTAAAACGGCGAAGCATTTCGGCATGACGGTTACCGGCCTGAGTCGTAGCGGCGAGCCAAAGGCGCATTTTGACCATGTTGATACTATTGAGCACTTAGCTAACTATTTGCCTAGTGCACACACCATCGCCAGTACGCTACCTAGCACCTTAGAAACTGAGAATCTATTAAGCAAAACCATGCTGGCATTACTACCTGATGAATGTGTGCTGTTCAACCTTGGCCGCGGAAATGTGCTCGATTTAGATGCCTTAGCTGCGCAATTACTCAATAAGCCACAACAAAACGCAATCCTTGATGTCTTTAATCAAGAGCCATTGCCCGCAGACCACCCTATTTGGCATTGCCCTAATGCCATTATCACCCCCCATATTGCCGCCCCAAGCTTTCCTGAACAAGTGGTAGAAGTGTTCGTTGAAAACTTCCATTTATGGACAACACAGCAACCTTTAAAGCATCTGGTCGATTTTTTTAAGGGCTATTAATCTTTATTATTAACCGCCAGCATAATGCCTAACAATTAAGTCATACTGTAATTTAAATCTCATGGATGAGCTGATATTGAATAAAAGTAACCCCCTCTGGAGTCTATATCCTCCCGACTTGAAAACCCTAAGACCTCTTCCTTTTAATCCAATTGATAACGCCGATATTGGCATTAAACTCCCATTGCAGCAGTAATTGTGAGCAAGTTAGCAATTTTTAATAACTAATATTCTTGGCACCAATTAAGAAATTGATAAAAAAGTTATTAGCAATGAGAACGGTTTTCATTTAGAATTGCATTATAGTCAACGAGCGAGCATTTCTTAGCCTTATGAATTGTCTAAGTTAAGATATGAATCAGATTAATTGAAGAGGCTTTATGTACGTTTGTCTTTGTCACGGAATTACTGATACCCAAATTAAAGAAGCGGTAAGCAAACATGGCGATAGCTCTTTAGCTGACGTTAAAAAACGCTTAGGTGTTGCTGATCAATGTGGTAAATGTGCACGTATGGCGAGCAACATTATTCAGGCTCAAGTTGACGTAGAACCTAAATTTTACGAAGTGGCGTAAGCTGTTGCTAAAAAGCAAGGCTAACTCAAGCCTTAAGTTCATCCTCAGGTTAAAATCAAATTCTCATAAAAAATGCTGCCCATTGGCAGCATTTTTTATGTCTTTCTTTTATGGCTATTCTGCTGCGCGATTAATCGCTTGATGGCTCAATGTCAGCATCCGTTTGCGCACCGAGCTCGATATCAACACTATCGACCCGTTGTAAACCACGAGGTAGTTTCGCGCCTCTACGGCCTCTCTCACCACGATAATGCTCAAGATCAGATGGTTTTAAAGTTAGCTTACGTTTACCAGCCCACAGGGTAACTGACGCCTCTTGTGGAATAACATCAAGATGGATCAATAGCTCTTCTCTGCTCTTAGCGCGATCCGTTGGGATACCAATGATCTTGTTACCCTTACCTTTCGATAACTGCGGCAAGGCATCAACATCAAAGATAAGCATTCGGCCTTCATTGGTTATCGCCATAATTGACTGAGGCACGCCTTTTTTAACCAATTTAGGCACTAAGGACTGCGCATTCGCAGGCAGGCTTAATAATGCTTTACCAGCCTTATTACGACTCACCATATCTGCATAAGAGCCGATAAAACCGTAACCGGCATCACTGGCTAATAAATAGCATTGTGAATCAACGCCCATCAACACATGGCGCATTACCGCCCCTGGCGCTAAATTAAAGCGTGTCGTGATTGGTTCACCCTGACTTCTAGCAGAAGGTAGCGTATGTGTATCGGTTGCAAACGCCCGCCCTGTCGAGTCGATAAACACTGATGGCTGATTACTCTTACCGCTGGCACTACATAAGAAGCTATCACCGGCTTTATAATTTAACCCTTCGCCATCAATATCATGACCTTTCGCGCAGCGTACCCAACCTTTGTCAGATAACACTACGGTCACTGACTCTGCTGGGGTCAACTCTTGCTCAGTTAAGGCTTTTGATTCAATACGCTCAATGATAGGCGAGCGGCGATCATCGCCATAGGTTTCACCATCTTGTATGAGCTCTTTTTTAACTAAGGTTTTTAAGCGGCGCTCAGAACCCAAAATAAGTTGCAGCTTATCGCGCTCTGCAGCTAACTCTTCTTGCTCACCTTTAATTTTAAATTCTTCAAGCTTGGCCAAATGACGTAACTTAAGCTCTAAAATCGCTTCGGCTTGCTTATCTGATAAATCAAACCGTGACATTAACTCTTTTTTCGGCTCATCATTGAAGCGAATGATCTCGATGACTTCATCAATATTTAAGAAGGCAATCATCAAAGCATCAAGAATATGCAGCCTTGCAAGTACCTTATCAAGACGGTATTGCAAACGACGGGTCACGGTTGAGATGCGGTAACTGAGCCACTCAGTTAGCATCTCTTTCAGGCCTTTAACCCTTGGGCGACCATCAAGGCCGAGCACATTTAAGTTAACTCGAAAGCTCTTTTCTAAATCCGTAGTGGCAAACAAATGCGCCATTAACTGATCGCAATCAACACGATTTGAGCGAGGCACAATGATTAATCGTACTGGGTTTTCGTGATCAGATTCATCACGTAAATCTGCCACCATCGGCAACTTTTTAGCCTGCATTTGGTTAGCAATTTGCTCTAAAATCTTGCCGCTACCAGCTTGATGTGGCAAACAAGTAATGACAATTTCGCCGCTATCAATCTCGTAAACCGCGCGCATTTTAATCGAGCCACGACCTGTTTCATAAATCTTGGCAATGTCTTTACTTGGGGTAATAATTTCAGCTTGGGTCGGATAATCTGGCCCTGGTACCAGCTCCATTAGGCGCTCAAGTTCCGCTTTAGGATTATCCAATAACTCCACACACGCAGACACTAATTCACGCACATTGTGTGGTGGGATATCGGTTGCCATACCCACGGCAATACCGGTAATACCGTTTAATAAAATATGCGGTAAGCGTGCAGGCAATGATTTCGGCTCTTTTAAAGTTCCGTCAAAGTTAACGCCCCATTCAACCGTGCCTTGGCCTAATTCAGATAAAAGCACTTCTGAAAATTTTGATAAGGTCGCTTCGGTATAACGCATGGCTGCGAATGACTTAGGGTCGTCTGGCGCCCCCCAGTTACCTTGACCTTTGACTAAGGGGTAACGATAGGAAAATGGCTGCGCCATTAATACCATAGCTTCATAACACGCACTGTCACCATGGGGATGGTATTTACCTAATACGTCACCCACGGTTCTAGCAGACTTTTTAGGCTTAGATTGAGCTGATAATCCAAGCTCGCTCATAGCGTAAATAATACGACGTTGAACAGGCTTTAAACCATCGCCAATATGTGGCAAAGCACGATCCATGATTACGTACATTGAATAGTTTAAATAAGCCTCTTCTGTAAAACGGCGTAGGGGCATTTGCTCTACACCATCAAGGCTTAATTCAATCGCATCACTCATTAGTTAATATTCCTGTGATTATTCTGGCGCTTTATAAAACAAGCGATATACATTGCCTTTTAGGTCATCAGAGATGAACACTGCACCATCGGGTGCATTTATCAGGTCATAAGGTCTAGCAACGGGAAACTCACCGTCTAAAAAGCTGACGACTCTTTCGCGCTTGATAATTTGGTCATCTTCAAGGGCTAACATCACCACCTGATAACCAATTTTACTTGAGCGATTCCACGAGCCATTTTCAGCAACAAATAATTGATGATGGTAACGCTCAGGAAAATTATCACCTTGATAAAAAAGTAGGCTGGTTGGTTTTACATGCGCTGGTAATTCAAATTCTGGTGTTGAAACATTGAGGTTGTCTGGTTTCTTAAAAGAAGGCTCAACAACATTGGTTCCATGAATATAGGGAAAACCAAAATGGCTACCCTTTACGTCTATGCGGTTTATTTCATCGGCTGGCATGGTATCACCCATCCAATTTCGGCCTTGATCAGCAAACCATAATTTAGCGCTGCTCGGCGACCAGTCAAAACCAATAACCCGCCTTAATCCTGATGCCACTTGTTCGGTGTCACCCGTCTTAATATCAATGGCTAACATGCTGCTAAATGGCGCTTCTGCTTCACACACATTACACGGAGAACCAATAGAGATATACAGTCGGCCATCGGGTCCAAACTTCATCCCACGAGCATGTTTGCGCTCAACACTTGGCAGCCCTGAGTACACCTCTTTGGGTCTACCAGGACGCCTAAGGCGGTCTTCAATATCTTGATAACGTAAAATACGGTCTTGATCAGCGACATACAAATCACCGTCATGAAACGCGATAGCTTCTGGGTACTCTAAGCCTTTACCAATTAGGTAGCGTTTGTTTACCTGACCATCGTTATCAGAGTCGACTAAAGCATAAATGGTGCCGCTCTTTTTTGAGCCGACAAACAAGGTGCCGTTAGTGCCCATTGCCATTTGTTTGGCATCACCTAAATCTGAGGCATACAGTGTCAGCCCAAATCCTTTAGTCACAGTAATCATCATGGTGTCGGCTGCAAAAGCTTTAACCACAGTCATTTGTGTTAAAGCAAGCACGGACAACGCCTTTAACGCTGTCTTCGCTTGCTTAAAGTCCATTTTAAATTTTATGTTCGACATCTTAGTAATTTTTGCCTTCATTGTTGTTATAAGCAATTGCTATCAGCAATCGTTATGGGCAATTGTTATGGGCATAAAACTGAGTAAATTACAGCTGAGCTAGATCACCTTTAGACTCTAACCAGATTTTACGATCTGGCGAGCGCTTTTTCGCAAGTAACATATCCATGAGTGCGACTGTGTCTTCATTATCATCAATGGTTAATTGCACCAAACGGCGGGTATTAGGATCCATTGTGGTTTCTCGCAGTTGCAATGGGTTCATCTCACCTAGACCTTTGAAACGAGTGACTTGCACTTTGCCTTTTTTCTTTTCTGCCACAATTCGGTCTAATATACCGTTTTTTTCATCTTCATCTAAAGCATAAAAAACTTCTTTGCCTAAATCGATACGAAACAGCGGTGGCATTGCAATATACACATGGCCTTTCTCGACCAACACACGATAATGCTTCATAAATAAAGCACATAATAGGGTCGCAATATGCAGACCGTCGGAGTCGGCATCAGCAAGAATACAAATTTTGCCGTAGCGTAACTCTGAAATATCAGCACTGTCTGGATCGCAGCCTATAGCGACTGAGATATCATGTACTTCTTGCGAGGCTAATACCTGTGACGCGTCCACTTCCCAGGTATTTAAAATCTTACCTCTAAGGGGCATAATCGCTTGAAACTCACGATCGCGCGCCTGTTTAGCACTACCACCCGCAGAGTCACCCTCCACTAGAAATAGCTCACCGCGCATTGGGTCTTGGCCACTACAATCAGTTAATTTACCCGGTAAAGCCGGCCCTGAAGTAACTTTTTTACGGGCTACTTTTTTAGCCGCTTTTAAGCGTTTTTGAGCATTGTTAATACAAAGTTCAGCTAATTGTTCAGCTTGCTCGGTATTAGAGTTAAGCCATAGCGAGAAAGCATCACGAACAATACCAGAAACAAAGGCAGAGCTTTGACGGCTTGAAAGCTTCTCTTTAGTTTGACCGGAAAATTGTGGGTCCTGCATTTTGATAGATAAAATAAATGAGGCTTTATCCCAAATATCTTCAGGTGAGAGCTTAATGCCTCGAGGCACCAGATTACGAAACTCGCAGAACTCGCGCATCGACTCCAATAAGCCTTGTCTGAAACCATTAACGTGAGTCCCGCCAAGTGGCGTAGGGATCAAGTTAACGTAACTTTCATACAAACTATCTCCACCTTCAGGTAGCCAAGTAATGGCCCACTCTGCCGCGTCCATTTTACCGGTAAAACTACCAATGAATGGCTCTTCAGGTAACAAGACCGAATCTTTTACCGCTTCTTTTAAGTAATCAGTTAAGCCACTTTCGTAAAACCACTCATGTACTTCACCGTTTTGCTTATTGCTAAACTTAATCCGTAAACCAGGGCAAAGCACAGCTTTAGCCCGCAATAAATAAAGTAGCTTAGTAAGCGAGAAGTTACCTGAGTCAAAATAACTGGCATCTGGCCAAAAATGAACTCGGGTACCGGTATTACGACGACCACAGGTGCCGGTAACACGTAAGTCTTCGACCTTGTCACCATTTTCAAATGCCATATCATACACTTGAGCATCACGACGAACGGTAATTTCAACCCGAGTCGATAAGGCATTCACCACCGAAATACCTACCCCGTGCAAACCACCAGAGAATTGGTAATTTTTATTCGAGAACTTACCACCGGCGTGCAATTTAGTGAGGATCAATTCAACCCCAGGAATACCTTCTTCAGGGTGAATATCCACAGGCATACCACGGCCATCATCAGTCACTTCCAATGAATTATCGGCGTGCAATACTACTTCAATTTTTGAGGCGTGACCGGCGAGCGCTTCATCGACACTGTTGTCGATAACTTCTTGACCTAAATGATTCGGCCTGGTGGTGTCGGTGTACATACCAGGACGGCGTTTAACAGGGTCGAGTCCATTAAGAACCTCGATAGCGTCAGAAGTATATTGATTGCTCATAGTCCACACATTTGGTCAATTATTGGCCCAATATTACAGGCCGAAAAGAAAACTTGTTATTTAATTTGTAAAAAATCACATATCTTATCTAGCTGATTTTTGTAGCCAATAAAACTGTGGTCACCGTTGGCCTCTAAATGAAGCTGACAACAATGATATTTCGATAATGCTTGACGATAATCTAACACTTCATCGCCAGTTTGCAAAAAAACTAAAAATCTATCTGGGCGACGAATGACTTCAGTATTATATTCAGCAACATCAAGTTTATGTTGCGGTAATACTTGGTAATGTTCATCGGTATAGGGGTTATATTGCGGCCCTAAAAACCCATCAAACAATTCAAAGGGTTTTACTGCAGGGTTTATCAACACTGCTTTACCGCCATATTGTTCAGCTAAATAGCTAGCAAAGTACCCACCTAAAGACGATCCAATGTAGGTTAACGGTTCACCTTCGGCTTTCGCTTGTTCCACAATACCACATAACAAGGTCATCGCCGCTTTAGGTGATGAAGGAAGTTGAGGTTGGTGAAAAGGGTAATCCGGAAAACGTTGTTTTATATAGTCAGCCGTTTCCTTGGCTTTATCTGAAAGAGGTGAACTATTAAATCCATGTATATAGAGCAGCATATTTCCTCTCGCTAAGGTGATATTGAAATTCCAACAGCAGAATGAATATCAAGTTAACCAATAACGAAAAAACGTCTAATAACCGCTCGCATCATTATCTGGAGAGAAGTTTTCGCCAGGCACCCGATAAACATTAGTATGAATGCTACCATTGCTAGCTAGCTCCAGCAAACGATAGCCGGGTTGAAGTCCATCTAGGGCAAAATAAGAAGATTTTGGCTTAAATTGTATACAAGTTGACGGGGTCGCCATTAAGTGAATAGCACCATTGGCGCCTTGATATTCACTATCAATAGCTTGATGCACATGGCCCCATAGCGCGGCTTTCACTTGAGGGTATTCCCCCATGCGCTGTAAAAAGTTATCGCCATTAATCATGCAATGCTGATCAAGCCAGCTGCACTGCACTAAAATCGGATTATGGTGCATAACCAGTAACACGTGTTTCTCAGGATCAGCTTTGATAGCAGCATCAATCAATTTAAATTGATCTTCAGCCATAAAGCCACCCGGTTTACCACGCACAGTAGAGTCCAGCATCAATATTTGCCAGTTACCAATGATAATGCGCTGCTGACCAAACAATTGTTTGCCCTGCATATGCAAGCTCATCAAGCGTGGGTCATCATGATTACCCGGTAAATAATGACAAGGCATATCGAGTTTTGTAACTGCATTTGAAAAATGCTGGTATGACTGAGGAGAGTAGTCTTGGCTGATATCGCCAGAGGCCAACATGATGTCAGCTTGCTGATCTGATGCTAAAAAAGTGTCTAGTACCGCCTGAAAACTGGCAGCCGTATTCACCCCTAAAAGCTGCGCTTCTGGATCGGCAAATAGATGAGGATCAGTGACTTGAATCAGCCTGACGACATCCGTTTCAGCGATGGGGTAACTCACTGGCTCTTTTAGCACTAATTAATCCTAGACATAAATTAATTCAATGTAGCAGAACTATGTCGAACATAGATGCTGGGGACGGCATCCAATCTTAAGTAGCTCTTCCAAAAATGCATTAACTTGATATTTCTCATCCGTTTGATGCATATGTACATTTGGATAATCATACACTGCTTTTAATCGATAAATCTGTTGACTAGTTAACACTTCTGCTAATTGAGCATCATGATAGACTCGCACACATGCTTTAGGTGTGGCAAGGAAATCTCCCAAAGGAAAATGCCGCTTTATTTCAATTAGTTGTGTATATTTAGTATTTTCAATAATCGTGATATCTAATAGCCCAAATTGGTCTTTAACAGTCCAAGGCTCATTAATTTCACCATCTTCAGGTAACCATTTCAAAATCAGCGCATAATTACGGCCGCACAATGCTAAAAAAGCACTCACGTTTGGCTGGTACTTATTTTTGGTTACTTGCTGACTCAATTCAAACCTCTTTAATTAGCTTTACATTACGCTTAAATATTGATGATAAGCCGCTTAGCCAGTGTGCTGATTGAACGGCTTTGAGGTCACTTTATCTAAGTTTAATGCCAACCATTGTAGACCAATCACGGTAGAGGCATTATCAATACGACCATTGTTGACCATGTCCATGGCGACATCAAAATCGACCACATGCACTTTTATATCTTCATGCTCATATTCAAGGCCGTGTATGCCTTGGGCTTTACTGGCATCAACTTTAGCCCAGTAAAAATAAAATCGTTCAGATGAACCACCTGGTGTCGCCAGAAAGCTATTAACGAAATGCATTTCAGTGGCACTAAGCCCTGTCTCTTCCATTAACTCTCGATGGGCAACCTCTTCGGCCACCTCGTCAGCGGCGATCATACCTGCAACCAATTCAAGTAGCCAAACAGAATTGGTGGTCCCTATTGCAGGTAAGCGTATTTGCTCGATAAGGACGACTTGGTGAGTGACTGGATCATAGGGCAGTACCACAACCGCATTACCCCTTTCAAATACTTCACGAGAGACAACCTCACTCCAACCACCGTCAAAAAGTTTATGCTTAAATTGATATTCATCCACTTGAAAAAAGCCTTTAAAAACGGTTTTAGTATCAATGATTTCAACATCTGTTTCAGCGTTAAACTGTGCAAGTATTTCATTATTTTTCATATTTTTTTCTTACAATTTGTAAGCCCTTTAAAATATTTCATACACTATTATACGGTGGTTATATTTAAGCAGGGGATTTTAATAAAGTCTGTTACAACTTGAAAGTTGATATTTGCCTTAGAAATGATAACCTTTTTCACGATATACAGCAGAGTCTGTTGATCTTTCATGGTTATTTTTGCAACAACAGCTAAAATCTATCTAGGTAATTGAGCAATAAATGTAACATTGGCATTTTTCATACCAATTAATGCATTATCCGTAGCAATAAATGCTACTGAAACACTGTAAAATTTAAGCTAGAAAGATGAACAGATCCTCGCTGCATAGCGACAACTCAGGATTTTAAGCAAGTGCGATAGTACTAAATGATGCTTACTTAATAATGAGTACCGTAAACACCAAAATTATTTTTCCTCCATTGATGGAGATATTGTCTAAAAGGGCAGCAAATGAAATTTAAAATTAGTTCAATATACGCAGCGCTAACATTAGCAGTTGCTGCACCTGCGGCAAATGCTGACGATTTACTGCAAATTTATCAACAAGCACTTACCAGTGACACCGTAGTACTGCAAGCACAAGCTCAGCGCGATGCATTATACGAAAGCATTGAAGAAAACCGTGCGCCTTTACTGCCGACTATTAGTGCCAACGTGGGTTACTCAAAGGCATGGAATAAAGAAGATGGTAAGGACACCAACAAGCCAGATGGCTTTACTGGTGGTATCAGCTTAAACCAAGTTATTTATGATCACAGCGCTTGGGTCGGTTTAGATTTAGCTGAAATGGCAGCATCACAAGCTGACTCAGCTTATGCATCAACGTTACAATCATTAATTATCCGTGTAACTGATGCATACTTTGCTGTATTAACCGCAAAAGATAACTTTGAGTTCCAAGGTGCTGAAAAACGTGCGATTGAGCGTCAATTGGAGCAAACTAAGCAACGTTTTGCAGTAGGTCTTACCGCGATTACCGACGTTCATGAAGCTCAAGCGCAATATGATTTAGCCTCAGCCACTGAGATTTTGGCCGAAAATACCTTAGCAAACAGTTACGAAGCATTACGTGAAATCACAGGTATAGATCACAAGTCAATTAACATTCTAGATACGACCCGCTTTTCTGCTGGCGCAACCTCGCCAACAACCTCAGCTGAATGGTTAAAAATTGCAGAAACCAACAGTATTGATTTAATGACCCAACGTATTGGCCGTGATATTGCCAGTGAAACCATTAGCCTTTTTAAAGCTGGCCATATGCCATCATTAAACTTGGGCGCTGGTTACACTAAAGGCTTTGATCAAAACCCAGGTCTTGATTACGACAATGCCAACATTGGCATTACCTTAAGCGTACCGATTTTTGAAGGCTTTAAAGTTTCGTCACAAGTAAAGCAAGCTCAATATCAATATGTTGAAGCCAGTGAACTGCTTGAGCAAACTCACCGTAGTGTGGTTAAAAATGTACGCAATAACTTTAACAATGTCGGAGCGTCAATCAGCTCTATCCGCGCTTACGAGCAATCTGTTATATCTTCTGAAAGTGCTTTAAAAGCCACTCAAGCAGGTTTTGAAGTGGGCACGCGTACCATTGTTGATGTATTAAACCGTACTCGTGATTTATACGATTCAAAGCGTCAACTGTCTGATGCTCGTTACGGCTATATCACTTCAATCCTTGCTCTTAAACAAGCAGCCGGTACTTTAAACGAAGACGATATCATCTCAATTAACAATGGCCTTATTTCAGAATAACCTTTGTTACTGAGTAAGCCCTATTGCTGATGTCTTATTCAGGCAACAAAAAAACCGCCAAATGGCGGTTTTTTATTGGGCATTTATAACGCTTATTCAGTCTTTAGAATGTCAGTTCAACACCGGCAAAGGCACCTTTAAACGACATATTCTGAGTTGTGCGAGAAAAATCATCAACATCAAATTTGAACTCGCGGTAACCCACTCGGATTGCCGTGTCTAAAGCAACACCATCAAATTTCCAACCTAAACCAGCGTTGTAGTCATAAACATTTGACTCATCAATGCCTAGCATAACGTCAGCAAATGCATATAAACCCAGCCCTGGCACACCGACTTCAGCACTACCGTAAAGCATAACAATACCGCTATCAACATCGACTTCTTCAGGGTGACCAGCATCTTGGACACGTAAAGAACCATGCATTTGCTTATAAGCCGCACCTAAATCTAATGCTACTAAGTCATTATCTAAAATTTCGTAATAAAGTACGAAATCAGTATTGCTTAAGTCATTATATGCCGTGGTCGCGCCATTAAAATCATGACCATTAAAGGCAAAGTTTGAATCAGTTTGCTTGCCTTTACCTTCTAAACGATTTTCACGAATTTTAACGTTAGGCACTAACGGAATTGGGTGCTCAAAAGCAATCCATACACTGCCCTGTGCATCAGAGTCATAGTTATAAGTTTGCCCTACACCATCGTCACTATTGAATGAGCCGCTGGTGTCAGCTTGCCAATAATCACCACCGACTTTAAAACCAAGCACAGTTGCAGCTTGCGCTGAAGAGATGCTTAATAAACCCAATAAACTGGTGGCAAGAAGTGTCTTTTTCATCATTATCCCTGAGAGAGTAAGTTAGTTAAATCGATTACCGCAGCATTCGCGCGGGAAATATAGTTAGCCATGACTAATGAATGGTTGGCGACTAAACCAAAACCATCTCCGTTCAGCACCATTGGGCTCCAAACAGTTTGCTGAGTGGCTTCAAGTTCACGAATAATTTGTCGTAAACTCACCTCAGCATTTTTCTTTTCCAGTACATCTGCAAAATCAACTTCAATTGCCTTCATGAAATTAAGCAAAGCCCAAGCACTGCCTCGGCTTTCATAAAGCACATCATCAATTTTCCACCAGCTGGTTTTAATTTCTGAACTGGCGAGCGATGGCGTTGATTGCCTTGCAGTAGAATCACCGGCTAAATCAGTATTTAAACGCTCTTGACCAACACTGGCAGACAGCCGTTGTGAGATACTGCCTAAACGTTTTTGCACTTCTTTAAGCCATTCATTGAGGTTGTCTGCGCGAGCGTAAAACTGGGCATTACTGTTTTCGGTATCACTGATTTTAGCGCGGTAAAGTTTCAGTAATTTTATCGCTTCACGGTACTCGCCTTCAGCGCTAGGCACCAACCAACTGGTATGCTCAATATTAAGTTTTGAATGCGCAGCCAGTAAATCGCTATCTGCTGTCGATTGAGATTGTGAGCGACTAAACTCTTTACGCATAATCAGCGCTAAATCGCGAGACTGCTCTAATGCACCAAACTCAAATGCTGGCATATTATCCATCATCACTGATGGCGGCATAATATCGTTGGAAAGCCAGCCACCTGGTTTGTCCAATAAGCTTTCGAGAGTGTCTATCAGTGAAGAAGTTGTCGCGTAGCCAATAACGTGCTCGCCACGTTCATTTTGTAGCGTTTCGGGCTCTAGGATGTCTGGCTCAATGCTCCACCAAACCGCAATGACATAGCCGATTAATAGAATAATCCCTATGACACTAAAAATTTTTTTCCTTGTGATTTGCATCAATACAACTCCTTAATGATGATGGTGATGATGGCTTTCTTGCTGATCAGTACTCGCCTTTTTATCAACCATTAATTCAATATTTAACTGCTGACCATCAGCAAAAGTTAATGTTAATGGTACTTTATCACCGACGGTTAACGGCTTAACCAGTGACAACAGCATGATGTGATCACCCGATGGTTGCAATGTTAAGCTGCCATGTGATTCTATATCAAACCCTTCAACTTGGCGCATTTTCACAATGCCATTTTCTTCAATTAGGGTATGTAATTGGGCTTCTTTTGCCACTGGTGTAGTCACAGAGACTAATGTAGCAGTGTTATCTGAATGGTTCATTAAAGTAAGATAAGCTGCGGTGTTGGGCACACTGGCAGGCATGGCTCTAACATGGCCTTCTGAAAGCATAATGCCCGCAGTGGCCGAAATAGAAAATGTGGTTAAAACTAAAAAACTAAACAGCTGTTTGAATATCGCTTTCAATGTCTTAAACTCCATGTACACCCTAGTCGCTTCCCGAAGGAAAACAGCCTATGAGTCAGATTCAGATAAAGGATGATCAAGGCGTACGTATTATCAGTTTCAATCGTCCTGAAAAACGAAATGCCTTTAATCTTAAAATGTACCAACAGCTTACAGAATACCTGATCCAAGGTGAGCACGACAATGCAATTCGCGCCTTTATGTTACGAGGCGAAGGCAATTGTTTCACATCGGGTAATGATATTAGCGATTTCCTCAACAGCGGCGAGTTAAATGAAACCCATCCCACAGTGCAATTTTTGCATTGTATCCTTGAGATAAAAAAGCCATTGATAGCCGCAGTATCTGGCGCAGCTGTGGGCATTGGTACCACTTTATTACTGCATTGCGATTTGGTTTATGCCGATAACAGCGCTACATTTCAGCTACCTTTTGTCAATCTCGCCTTGGTACCAGAAGCAGCATCAAGCTTGTTACTTCCGCTCATTGTCGGGCAGCAAAAAGCGGCTGAACTTATCTTATTAGGTGAAAGCTTTACTGCCAGCACCGCAAAAGAATTAAATATTATCAACCAAGTGGTTGAGCAATCACAATTAGATGATTTTGTATTATCACAAGCAAAGAAATTAGCAGCTCAGCCACCGTTGGCGCTGCAGGCATCTAAACAGTTATTAAGGCATAACCAAGCTGAAGTGAAACAACAAATGCTTAAAGAGTTAGTGTTGTTTAGTGAAAGACTAAAAAGTGATGAGGCCAAAGCTCGGTTCCAAGCTTTTTTAACGAAGTAGTCTCTGGTTTAAGCATTGATATCATTTACGCTGGGATAAACCAGTAAAATAGTCATTTAACACTGAAGTATGAATGATAATGCTGAACTAATCTTGAACGACAGCAGCGTTCATACTTCAGTTTAATATCTGGATTTTTTCTGGGTCATGATAATGGCAGTCACAAAGTAACCAATGAGTCCGATGCTAGGGCTCATTAAAATTGCCACTAGGGTTAACACTCGGGTCCACAATACTGACCAGCCAAATTGTTTTGCTAATCCGTGTGATGCGCCACATATCAAACTGTCATCGGTTGTTAACCATTTTTCTAAGTCTGTTAAGTTCATTTTTGTTCTCCTGCGATCTCCATTGAAGCCAGTTCAGCAGACATTGCCTTGACGCTATTAAATTGGTACCACTGCAACCCACATATCATTATCGAGCATGCGATAAAGCTAAAAACAGGAAGCAGTAGTAAAGAAGTTAATGGATCAGCTAAATGAAATATCATCATTAAATCCATAAATCAGTCCTCATTGCTTGCTAAAGCAGTGTCTGATTGTGTTGCTATTACATCGTCAGTCATTTCAAGCGAGCTGTTTAACTCAAAAACTTGTTCAGCAATTTGGCTATGTAAGCTCAAGCTAATTTCTTGTCTCGCAGTTTGTAGCATTTCAGTGGTTGCATCAGTCAAACGAGCTTCTAATACCTCTACCATGTCAGCACTATTAAGTTCATTTGCTTGAGCACCAATACTTGCGGTGGCGATAACAGCAATTAATGCCAGTTTCTTAAACATGCGATTGCTTGTTGTAGATGATGAACTAACCACTGAATTTTCATTTGATATTGAGTTAAACATGATGTTTTCCTTTCCTAATGTTGGGTACACCATGGTTATTACAAGCTACGTGCCAAGTTTTAAAAAACAATATAAACGACTGATTAATAGTAGTTATATTAACTTTAAACAAAAACAGGCTCACAACAGCCACTGAACAATAATCAAACAATTAGTCATTTTCACCATCCTGATAGTGAATTTAGCTAATACTTAATTAGCTAAGCTACAGGCATAAAAAAAGCGCCTCAATGAGACGCTATTTTTAACGAATAAAGACTTAATCATTACTCATGTTATTAGGGTAGAAAGTCACATCAGCAGGCGGCCTACTTTGATGCATTTTCTCAACCGCATCCCAAATAACCTCAACACCCGCACCCGGCTTATGAGCGTTTTCACTAAGATATCTACGCCAGCCCCTTGAGCCAGGTAGGCCTTGAAATAAGCCAATCATGTGACGAGTGATGTGGTTTAAACGCCCGCCTGACTGTATATGCTGCTCAATGTAGGGCACCATTTGTTCAATCACTTGCTCACGAGTTAACACAGCTTTGTCGTCACCGTAAATACGTTGATCCACTTCAGCTAATATATAAGGGTTTTGGTACGCTTCACGGCCGATCATCACCCCATCTAATTGCTGTAAATGCACCAATGAATCTTCAATGGTTTTAACGCCGCCATTAATACTGATATTTAAATCAGCATAATCCCGCTTTAATTGATACACCCGCTCATAGTTAAGCTCTGGAATTTCACGATTTTCTTTTGGGCTTAACCCTTGTAACCACGCTTTTCTGGCATGGACAATAAAAGTATCGCAACCAATAGCTTTAACCGTATCAACAAATTCGGTGAGAAATTCATAACTGTCTTGCTCATCGATACCAATACGGGTTTTAACCGTCACAGGGATATCAGCAACTTGCTTCATGGCATCAACACATTCTGCAACTAACTTAGGCTCAGCCATCAAACAAGCGCCAAACCGTCCGCTTTGGACTCTATCTGATGGACAACCCACATTTAAATTGATTTCATCATAACCGCGCTCAAAAGCCAGTTTGGCACAGGTGGCTAAATCTTTAGGGTTAGACCCACCAAGCTGCAAAGCAAGCGGATGCTCTTCTTGGTTATAAGCTAAGTAATCAGCCTGACCATGAATGATCGCCCCTGTCGTCACCATTTCGGTATAAAGCACAGTATGTGCAGACATCAGGCGCGCAAAGTAACGGTAATGCCTATCGGTCCAATCAAGCATGGGAGCGATAGAAAGCGAGCGGTTGAGTGTTGTTAGAGCCAAAATGGTACCTTATCGAAGAAAATCAACGATTAATAAAATATGATGCTTACTAAAAAACGAACTAGTGATTATATCATTAACAAACGGCTAATTAATATCAGCAGCCACTAATTTCATCACCAAGAAACTAAAATGCTTGATTAACCATAACCCAAAACTGACTTTCATCACCGCCAGTAACAAAGTCGGTTCTTATCACTATACCTTCAACTTCAAAACGTATGCCTGCGCCGTAGTTAGTTTTCATATCATCATGCAGTTCAGTTAAAGTAAATTCATCAGCCACATTGCCAGCTTCGGCAAATAATACCCACTGCCACCAAGGAATGTTATATAGATTAAACACCGGCAGTGATTGTAGTGGCTGCCATTGAGGTGTGACTCGATACTCTAGGGCATAATTGACTGCGCTGCGGCCAGTAAACTGCTTTGAAGAGTAACCGCGCAAACGATCAAAGCCACCTAATGACACCCCAGCAAAACTAGGAGGCTGCTGAAATTGCTGTTGTTTATAATCTTGCTCCCAACTTGGGGTATCCGCTAAGTAGAAATTAATCCCGAGCACTTGTTGCTCAAACCAACTGTTACTCCCAAAAGACATAAATGCGCTTTGTTCAAATTCCCACATCAACCAGCTTGGATCATCATCGACACTAAAGCCTTTGGTGATGGTTAGATTTGTTTGACCACCCTCGGTGCTATTTAGTTTGGCATCGCGGTTATCCCAATTAAAAGCAAGCTCAACACCACGGGCTTCGTCGGCTAAATAGGCTAATGCTTCAAGCTCTCGATACTTGCTAAACGGGGTTAAGCTGATAGAGCTAACACCTGACTCTAATGGGTTCCAGCTAATTGGTGTGGTGTTTTTCCCAAGCGCGTTTGCAGCGCCATGCTTACCTCTGGCGATGGGTAATACATATTCCATGGTCAGTTTGTTAAAGCCTTCATCCCCGACACTAATGACTCGACTGATGTCATTGGCTTTTGGCTCGTATAGGTCACTATTGGGCAAGTAATATATCCCTTGCTCGTAATGACCACGAAACAATTCGGCACTAAATAACCATTGATCAAGCTCTGGCAATTGATAATGATAAAAACCTGCATAACTTAGCCAACTGTCATTGGCAGAGTATAAGCCAATGCCTAATGCTACGGCTTGCGGTTGACCGGCATGCTTAAGGACACCTGCTGCGCCGAATGTGGTGCTCAAGGTCTCAGTTGAAAAGACAATTGGCACAGCGACAAATTCTGGAGACAGTGCTTTTTCAGAGGGCGTTACCGCAGACGGCTTTTCAGCAGTATTTTGTTGCTGTGACTGTGGGTTTATCTCAGAAATAAGCTCAGTCTCTACAACCACTTCTGTATCAGGGCGATGACTCGTTGTGGTTTTACTGGCAGTCACATACTCTGGATCATTTGAAATTACGGAGTGAATAGCTTCAGACTGGGCGACACTGTCGATACTAAAAAACACGCAATAAATCATAACGACTGATTTATACAACTGCACTTAACACTTCCTATCTATGACTAATTTAAGATTCAAGCTCTAGGCTATAAACCATTAATTAAATTGAGATTAATCTTGTAAATCAACCACGACTCTTGGGGTGAGTTTAGTTACTAACTCATAAGCAATGGTGCCAATGTGCTCTGCCACTTCTTCTACAGCGAGCCCTTTACCCCACAGCTGCACTGAATCCCCGACCTTATCAGTTGCATCAAGCCCCAAATCAACGGTCAGCATGTCCATAGAGACTCGACCAACAATGGGCACTCTGCGGCCATTAAGCAACACGGGGGTACCTTCAGGGGCATTGCGCGGATAACCATCGCCATAACCTATGGCAACCACGCCTAGACGAGTATCTTGTTTTGCAGTCCAATAAGCGCCATAGCCAACACTTTGTCCGGCTTTATGCTCACGTACCGCAATAAGGTTTGACACTAACTCCATTGCGGGAATTAGCCCATGATGAACACCTTTATCACCCAGTACAGGCGATACCCCATAGAGTGCGATACCTGGTCTTATCCAGTCACACTGGCTTTGAGGCCAAAATAACGTAGCGGCAGAATTAGCTAACGTTCGATCGCCAGGTAAATCGTTAATCAACTGCTGAAAAGCATCAATTTGCACTTGGGTTAAGGGGTTATCAGGCTCATCGGCACAAGCAAAATGGGTCATTAAATGAATAGGTTTGGCAACTTGTGGGCAAGCCATTAAGCGTTGATAAACAGCCTTGAATTGTTCAATACCAAAGCCTAAACGATGCATGCCTGTATCAATTTTAAGCCAGACGGTAATGGGCGCAGTAAGTGTCGATTGCTCTAACATCACCAATTGCGACTCATGATGCACCACGGTATCAATTTTATGCTCAACTAATGTGGGTAAGTCAGATTGACGAAAACAACCTTCAAGCAACAGTAGCTTAGCGTTAACACCGCCTTGGCGTAATTCAAGCGCTTCTTCAAGTCGCGCCAGTCCAAATCCATCGGCGCAGTCAATACAGTCAGCGACAGACTCGGCCACGTTGAGCAAGCCATGCCCATAACCATTGGCTTTAACCACAGCCATGACTTTACTGTTGGGCGCAATTTCACGCAGCCTTGCAAGGTTAGCTTGCAAAGCTTTACGACTAATTTCAGCACGGGGAAATGGTTTCAAATAACTAACCTTACTGATTGCTTCATTCAAATAATTGAGCAACACAAGACTAAAAAATGAGCCTCTGCGTTAAAACAGAGGCTTTTCGGTACGACTAACGCAAAGACTAAATACCTATCTGATGAGATTAATCTTCATCAAAGACTTGTGCGCCAGAATAATTATCAAAACGCGAGAACTGGCCTTGGAACGCCAGCGGCACGCGGCCAATCGGGCCGTTACGTTGTTTACCAATAATGATTTCAGCGACACCTTTTTGTTCTGAATCATCGTTATACACTTCATCACGATAAATAAACATGATCAAATCCGCATCTTGCTCAATTGAACCTGATTCACGTAAGTCAGAGTTAACTGGGCGCTTATCAGCACGTTGCTCCAACGAGCGGTTAAGCTGTGATAACGCAATGACCGGGATCTCTAGTTCTTTGGCTAAGGATTTAAGTGAGCGCGAGATTTCTGCAATTTCTAAGGTACGGTTATCTTTTAATGAAGGCACCTGCATTAACTGCAAGTAATCAATCATGATCATTGATAAACCGCCATACTCACGCGCAATACGACGGGCACGACTTCGCACTTCTGTCGGCGTTAAGCCTGAACCGTCATCGATATACATTTTGCCTTGCTCAAGCATAATCCCCATGGTTGAAGAAACACGCGCCCAATCTTCATCATCTAACTGACCGGTACGAATTTTAGTTTGATCAACCCGGCCAAGTGATGCCAGCATACGCATCATAATTTGTTCTGATGGCATCTCTAAACTGAAAATAAGCACAGGTTTATCTTCATTCATGGCTGCTTGTTCACACAAGTTCATCGCAAAGGTGGTTTTACCCATTGAAGGACGTGCCGCCACAATAACAAGGTCACCCGATTGGAAGCCGGCGGTCATTTTATCAAGATCGGTAAAACCACTTGATACACCGGTCACACCGTTATGGGGGTTATTGTATAACTGCTCAATTTTGTCGACGGTTTTTTCAAGGATCGATTTAATCCCTTCAGGGCCTTCGTTGGCATTAGCACGCGACTCAGCAATTTTAAAAACTTTAGTTTCCGCTAAATCCAGTAAATCACTGGAGTTACGACCCTCAGGGTTATAGCCTGCATCAGCAATTTCATGGGCAACACCAATCATGTCACGTACAACAGCTCGTTCACGTACAATATCGGCATAAGATAAAATATTACCCGCACTCGGGGTGTTTTTGGCAATTTCACCTAAGTAAGCAAAGCCGCCAGCGTCTTCAAGTTGATCTTCAACTTCCAGGCGCTCTGATACGGTGATCAAATCAATCGGGTGACTGCTTTCAACCAAACGGCTCATCGCAGCGTAAATCATCCGATGGGAGCGAGAATAAAAATCTTCGGGCACAAGCGCTTCAGCCACTCTATCCCAGGCCTCAGCATCAAGCATCAACCCACCAAGAACCGATTGCTCAGCTTCAATTGAATGCGGCGGTAATTTCAGCGCATCAACTTGAGCATCTTTGAACCTTTCTCTGGCTTTAAAAGGACCTTTCTGTGACATTAAAACTCCCAATTCCCAACCTGTTTGTAAATATGGTATAACACCGAGGTCATGCAAACATGTAGTACAATGATATCGCGTAACATTTATCCCAACACGGATAAACAATCAGAATAAATAACAACAATAAATAATAAAAAATAAGGAAAGAACATGCGTTATGCACTCGTTGCAGCCCTTGTGCTGTCTTCTGGATTTGCCTATGCCGATGAAGGTCAGTGGCAACCCTATCAAATGCCTTCTATTGCAGATAAATTAGCACAACGCGGCATCGATATTCCTGCTAAACAGCTTGCAGATTTAACCCAGTATCCAATGAATGCGGTTGTGGGTCTGGGCTATTGTACCGCCAGTTTTGTCTCTCCCCAAGGCTTAGTTGTGACCAATCACCATTGTGCCTATCGAGCCATCCAATATAACAGCAAAACTGAACATAATTACTTAGCAGACGGCTTTCTAGCTAATACTAAAAAAGAGGAGCCATCAGCAGGCCCTAATGAGCGATTATACATCACTGAGAAGGTAACGGATGTCACTTCTCAAGTGAATGCGAATTTAAGTCGCGATCCTCTTAGCCGTTATGAAGATATCCAATCAAACCGTAAAGCATTAATCAAAGACTGCGAAACCGACGAAAACTACCGTTGTTCAGTCAGCAGCTTTCATAATGGACTTGAGTATTACTTAATTAAACAACTCATTATTCGTGATGTCAGACTAGTATACGCACCACCTGAAAGCGTAGGGGCTTTTGGCGGCGATATTGATAACTATGAATACCCACGCCACTCGGGCGATTTTACCTTCTTACGTGCCTATGTGGGCAAAGACGGTCAGCCGGCAAGTTATGCCGAAGACAATGTGCCTTATCAGCCAAAAAATTATCTTCAAATAAATGCTGATGGCGTTAAAGCCGGAGATGGCGTGTTTGCCGCAGGCTATCCGGGAGCGACCAGTCGTTACCGCCTAACCAGCGAGTTAGAGTTTGCCAGTGATTGGATGTATCCAACCTACGCTAAGCGCTATCAACTGCAAATCGACACCATTAATCAAATGGCTGCCGACAATAACGCCATTGCGATTAAATACGCCGGTAACCTTGCCTCCATGGCAAACAGAATGAAAAAACTGAACGGGTTACTCGATGGTTTTAAAGCCACAGATATTGTCGGTATCAAACAATCACGTGAAGATAACTTCTTAGCTTGGCTTAAAAAAGACGCCAATGCTAACCATCAATTGATTGGTGAATTAGAAGCATTACTGGCTGAGCAAAATAACCTCATTCAAACTGACTATTATTTTAATAATGCCCAATCAAGTGCAATACTTGCCGCAGCTAAAAAGCTCTATCGTTTAGCCAAAGAAAAACAACTGCCCGATGCAGAGCGTGAGCAAGGGTTTCAGCAGCGTGATATGAAAATGTTTGCCGCTAACTTAAAACGCCTTGATAGAAGTTTTGATGCCAGTGTCGATAAAACCTTGTGGCTACAAGACTTGAACGCTTACATGGGGCAAAATCAGCGCGTTGAAATTCTTGATAACGCACTGAATAAGATCTCTGATGCTGAGGCATTATCAGCAAAATTAGATGCCTATTACGCCTTAACCACTTTAATGGATAAAGAGCAGCGTTTAGCTTGGATGGACAAAGACGCCCAAGCCTTTGAAACCAGCTCAGATCCGTTTATTCGCTTAGCGGTAGCGCTGCACGACACCAACATGGCACAGGAAAAAGCCGAAAACACTTTAAAAGGTAAGTTATCAACCGCTCGCCCTGAATACATGAAAGCCATCATCAGCTATTACAAAGCCAATGACTGGCCTGTGTATCCAGATGCCAATCGCACCTTACGGATCACCTACGGCATGGTCGATGGTTATCAGTCTGCAGATGCACTCTATAAGCAGCCTTTTACCCGTCTCGAAGGCATAGTGGCTAAACATACTGGCGAAGATCCATATAACGCGCCACAAAAGCTATTAACGGCAATTAAAGCCAATGATAACGGTGAGCACTCTGTCGCATCGGTTTATCAAGATCCACGCTCATGGATTTGTCGTTTATTCTCTTGTTTAGATACGCCAGAAGAATTTAACTCAGTGCCGGTTAACTTCTTATCCAGTGTTGACACTACAGGTGGTAACTCAGGTTCACCGGTATTTAACGGTAAAGGTGAGTTAGTAGGTTTGAACTTTGATTCAACTTACGAGGCGATTACTAAAGATTGGTTCTTTAACCCAACGATAACCCGTGCAGTACACGTAGACTTTCGTTACATCCTATGGATGATGGATAAAGTTGATCACGCCCAAAACTTGATTGATGAGTTAGAGCTAGTAAGAAATTAGAGTATCACGCCCCAACTTGTGCAAACGAGCTTGGGGTGACCCTGACCACTCTCATTACAGGTAAAGCTGAAGCCTTAAAAGCCTAAAATTAAGACATAAAAAAACACCGCCAATTGGCGGTGTTTTTATTTAAATCAATGAGCTATTAATCTTCTGCAACAACAGAGATTTTAACTACTGATTTAACTTCAGTGTGAAGTTGAACTTCAACTTCAAAGTCACCTAGGTTGCGTAAAGCACCTAAAGGTAGACGTACTTCAGCTTTAGCTAGCTCAACGCCTGCTGCAGTAACTGCATCAGCGATGTCGCGGTTGCCCACTGAACCGAATAATTTACCTTCGTCACCAGCTTTAGAAGCGATAACAACTGACTCTAATGCAGCAAGCTTTTCAGCGCGAGCAGTACAAACACTTAATTCAGCAGCTAATTTAGCTTCTAATTCAGCGCGACGTGCTTCGAAAACTTTAACGTTTTCGTCATTAGCGATAACAGCTTTGCCTTGTGGCAAAAGGAAGTTACGAGCATAACCAGCTTTAACAGCAACTTGGTCACCTAAGTTGCCTAGGTTAGCGATTTTATCAAGCAGAATAACGTTCATTATCTAATTCCTCTGATTTAAATACTGCGATTACTGATGTAAATCAGTGTAAGGCAGTAGAGAAAGATAACGAGCACGCTTAATCGCGCGAGCTAGTTGGCGTTGATATTTAGCACTAGTACCAGTAATACGGCTAGGAACAATCTTACCGCTTTCAGTTACGTAGTTTTTTAAAGTAACGATATCTTTGTAATCAATTTCTGCAACACCTTCAGAGGTGAAACGACAGAACTTGCGACGACGGAAATAACGTGCCATGTTGACAGTCTCCTAAGTTTTCAATTCGACATTTTCGGCATGCAAAACCAATTTATTTTGGCCATTTCGCCCTTGTTGTAAAGAGATAAACCCTTCAACTTGGACCTGCACACCTGCTTTTAATTCTTCTGTTACGCTGTTAAAGCGCTTACCACTTAATATGACTTGGATCAGACAATAAACATTTCTCAACATTTGATCGTCATACCGCTGTGTTTTGTGTTCTAGCGTAATCACCTTATGGGGAATGCCGCTGGGACTATCAAAACGCTTTGAACGAGTTATCGTTCCGGTCAACACTAAGTGATTAATCACAGACTAATTATTCAGCAGTTTCTTCAGCGCTTGCTTCAACTTCTTTTTCAGCAGCTGGTGCAGCAGTAGGAGCACGACGTGAATCACGCTCATCTTTTGCTTTAGCCATTGGAGAAGCTTCAGTAACAGCAGTTTTAGTGCGCATTACCATGTTACGCAGAACAGCGTCATTGAAACGGAAAGCTGTTTCTAACTCTTCGATAGACTCTGCAGTTGCTTCTACGTTCATAAGAACATAGTGAGCTTTATGTAGGTCTTGAATTGGGTAAGCCAATTGACGACGACCCCAATCTTCTAAACGGCTGATAGTACCGTTAGCATCAGTGATTACACTGCTGTAACGCTCGATCATACCTGGGACTTGTTCACTTTGATCTGGGTGAACCATAAATACGATTTCATAATGACGCATTTATTGCTCCTTACGGTTAATTAGCCTCACGTGTGGCTCAGTCAGACCAAGTTGGAGGCAAGGAACGGAATTAAATGACTGATTTAAGCGCGGGATGATACATAAAGCCCGCACAAAACTCAAGCAATACTTGTGTGGTGCATGCTTTATTACCTTTAACTGATTAACTCACTCAAGCAGGCGTTGACAGCAATGACGGTAAATAATGAAAATACCCAGCAAAAAACAATAACCAGCGTGAAATTTAATTTGATATTGAATACACAGATGAAGCCATTGAGCGCTTTGCAGCCACTGCGAATACAGGTATTATGGCGCTTCATCCGTATTTCAGGCGTTCCTAATAACTATATAGAAACAACGTAATGAAAAAAGTCTGTATCTTTATGTCTTCTCTTCTCACAACGTCTTCAGCGTGGGCACTTGTTCCCCCAGACTATAAAGAGCCTCCCAGTGACTTTAAGGCTGAAATTGAAGCCGGTATGCAACTCAATACTGGTAATAACCAATCGCAAAACTTCAACGGCCGCACCTACTTAAATTACGATACTGAAAAAGCCCGTCAGGAATTTACCTTTAAGGTGTATTACGCCGCAGATAAAGACTCTACCACGGCTGAAAAGTATGATGTATTTGCCCAGTCGAGTTATAAGCTAGAAAGCGGCTATATTTTTGGCCGCGGTGAATTTACCTGGGATGATTTTGGTAGTTATACCAAACTGTCGACGGTTTCTACCGGTTATGGTTTTGATTTACTCTCAAACTATACCCAGAGCCTGAGCATAGAAGTCGGCCCCGGTTACCGTTATGACTTACCCAAAGCAACAGATACAGACTTAAACCCTGCAGCCAACCAAGACATCATTTTGCGTACCGCCGCCAAGTACAATGTGAAACTGCAAGAATATACCAGCCTCAATGCCGATTTGACCTCTGAAGTGGGTGAAGATAACAATACCTTGACCTTAGACGTCAGTTACAGAAATACCTTTTTACAGGACTGGGCCTTTAAACTCGGGGTGAACGTGAGATACACAGCGGTAGTTCCTGAAGACAGTGTCAAAACCGATACCATCACCACATTTAACTTGCTATATACTTTCCAATAAATTGCAACGCCGTTACAGCGGCCTGTAATGAGCCTTTTCAACATTCCAGATACAAAAAACGGGCCTTAAGGCCCGTTCCACTATCTGCTGATCAGCTCAGTAAATTACTTCACTAAACGTTGACGCACAGCTTCAAACAAACAAATACCGGTTGCCACTGATACATTCAAGCTTGAGACACTTCCCGCCATCGGGATTGACACTATTGAATCACAGCTTTCACGGGTTAAACGGCGTAAACCTTTATCTTCTGCGCCCATCGCAATGGCTAAAGGCCCTTTTAAGTCTGCTTGGTATAACTCACAATCCGCTTCACCGGCGGCACCAATAATCCACACCCCTTTTTGCTGAATATGACGCATAGTACGGGCAAGGTTGGTAACTTGGAATAATGGAATCGTTTCAGCCGCGCCGCAAGCAACCTTGCTCACGATTGACGTCAGTCCCACCGAGTTATCTTTTGGTACGATAATCCCTTGTACACCGGCAGCATCGGCATTACGTAAACAAGCACCTAGATTATGTGGGTCAGTGACACCATCAAGAATTAACAAAAATGGTAGGTCTGTCTTTTCTAATAAAGCATCTAAGTCCGCTTCAGCCAAGATTTTAGCAGCTTTAACTCGTGCAACAATACCCTGATGCTGAGTGCTCGATGCTTTGTCATCTAGTACTTTACGACCTGAACTTTGTACAGACACACCAAACTCTGTCGCTTTTTTGATTAATGGTAATAAACGCTCGTCATCACGACCTTGTAATACCCAAACTTCAATGACGCGTTCAGGTGAGTTGCTTAGCAAAGCTTCTACTGCGTGAATGCCAAAAATGATATCTTGTTTTTTCATTTACTTATTTTCTCTTGCGCTTTGCTTTAGTCGATGGTTTTTTAGCAGCCGGTGATGTTACACCAGCCGCTGAACTATTTGCAGCTTTAGCTGCAGGCTTGCGCTTTTTTCCGCCTTTAGTGGCAGATTTTTTCGCTTTGCCCGCTGTGCTTTTACCCGCTTTGCCAGAACGCCCCTTTGCTGGCGACTCTGCAGCTGGCTCACCTTTTGCTGATGCGCCCATTTTAGCGCCTTCAAGATTGGCTCTTTCTCTGGCTGTTAATGGCTTCTTATTGGCTTTCTTACGGCTCTTACCGTGATCACCAATCATGATCAGATCGATTTGACGATCATCTAAGTTAACCGCGGCAACTTTGACATTGACCTCGTCACCCACTTGATAAACCTTGCGGGTGTTTTCGCCAATCAAACGCTGACGCATTGGGTCAAACTGATAATAATCGCTGACTAAGCTTGAGATATGCACTAAGCCATCGATATACAAATCCTTTAAACGTACAAACAAACCAAAATTGGTCACTGAAGCAATGACAGCTTCAAATTCATCACCAACATGATCTTGCATGTATTCACATTTGAGCCAGTCGCTGACATCACGTGTGGCTTCATCTGCACGGCGCTCAGTAGTTGAACACTCTTCGCCCAGTTTATCTAGCTCTTCAAGTAGATAATGGTAGCCACCTTCTGGGGTCCACTTCTGCTTCATCTCACCTTGCTCTGCCGCTAACAAATAACGGATAACGCGATGTAAGACTAAGTCAGGGTAACGACGAATAGGCGAGGTAAAGTGTGAATACTCTTCTAATGCCAAGCCAAAGTGACCGTCATTATCAGGGGTGTATATCGCTTGTCTCATTGAGCGCAGTAACATTACCTGGATCAATTCAGCATCCGGTCTATCTGCAATTTTCAGCATTAAGTCCTGATAATCTGACGGCGTAGGTTCAGTGCCGCCATTCATTGATAAACCGCGTTCTGCCAGAAACTCTTTGAAGTTTGCCAACTTGGTTTCTGAAGGTGACTCATGCACACGGTATAACACTTCACCTTTATGCTTTTTGACGAACTTAGCTGAAGCGACGTTGGCTAAAATCATACATTCTTCAATGATTTTATGTGCCTGATTACGGCTACGGGGCACAATTGCTTCAATTTTACGTTGCTCGTTAAACACAAACTGGGTTTCAACGGTTTCAAACGCAATCGCCCCACGTTCTGCGCGGCGCTCATTTAAGGTTAAATATAACGACTGTAAACACTGAAGATGCGGGAACAAAGCTTCATGCTCAGGGGCAATCTTGCCACCTTCTAGCATGGCTGCCACTTGCGTGTAAGTAAAACGCGCATGTGAGTGCATCACTGCCGGATAAAACTTATAACCCGATAGTTTACCCGCAGCTGAAATGGTCATCTCAGCCACCATACAAAGGCGATCAACATGGGGATTTAGTGAACACAAACCATTAGAGATTTTCTCTGGTAGCATCGGGATAACTTGCGATGGAAAATACACTGAGTTACCACGGGATCTCGCTTCATCATCTAATGCCGAGTCTGTACGCACATAGTGACTTACATCAGCAATAGCGACCCATAAACGCCAGCCACCGCTAGGTTTAGTTTCGGCATAAACAGCATCGTCAAAATCGCGGGCATCTTCGCCATCAATGGTCACTAAGGGTAAATGTCTTAAATCGACGCGACCTTGTTTATCAGACTCTGGGACTTCATCCGGAATGCGCTTAAGTTTTTTCTCAATAACCGCTGACCATTTGTGAGGCAAATCGTAATTGCGCAGAGCAATTTCAATTTCCATACCTGGCGCCATTGTTTTACCGAGCACTTCGGTCACTTTAGCTGCCGCTTTAACAAATCGTCCAGGACGACGGGTTAATTCAAGCACAACAACGTCGCCAGCTCTGGCGCCATTAGCGTCTTCTTTGGCAATCAAGATTTCTTGGGTAATGCGTCTGTCATCGGCAATCACAAATGCCATGCCAGCATCAACATGATAACGGCCGACTAATGGCGCGCTGCGCTGCTGCACTAAACGAACGATACGCGCTTCACGTCGTCCACGGCGATCGGAACCTGCTTTTTGCGCCAACACTTTATCACCGTGAAAATACATCTGCATATCACGATTATTAATAAAGAGATCGTCACCGCCTTCATCAGATTTAAAAAATCCGAAACCATCACGATGGCCGATAATCGTACCGGTAAGCAGATCCATTTTTTCAGGAAGACCATAACTATGGCCACGGGTATAAACCAGTTGCCCATCACGCTCCATGGCGCGCAGTCGTCTTCTTAACGCTTCTAAGTGGTCTTCATCAACCATTTTTAGCGCGGCGGCGATATGTTCTCTGGTGACAGGTGACTTTTGCTCACGCAAATACTCTAGTATGTATTCACGGCTTGGGATTGGGTTTTCGTACTTGTCTTGCTCTCTCTCAAAATGAGGATCGATGATCATTCAATTTCCAAATAATTTACTCCCTCGTGGGAGTCTTAGCGGTTGTGCAGCTGTGGCTGCTGTGCTCGCTCTATTATACTGGCGGGCATTTTAGCGGCTAACATCTGCAATAATGATGTGGCTTTTTTCTGTGTCGCGGCATCATTAAATACGCTGTTATATAACCAATGGTAACCTAATTGATAATCAACAGGGCTACCATAACCTTCGCCGTATAGGCGAACTAACATCAATCTTGCAGGCAGATCGCCATTGGCTGCTGCCGGCATCACATATTGCACTGCTCGATTTTTGTCTTGCACTACCATTTCACCGTGATAGTAATATTCGGCCAGTTTCAGCATCGCCTCAGCGCTACCTTGCTCTGCAGCAGTTTGTAATAACGCCATGCCACGGGAAGCGTGTTTATCTACACACACACCATGGTTGAGCATTTCGGCCCATAAAAACTGATACATGGGCTGCTGGAGTACTTCTGCTCTAGCTTCAATATCTTGCACTAGTTGGCAGTCATCGCGTTTAACTTGCTTTAAATAAACATCATTGCGGATCAATTTAATTAATTGCTCATCACCATAGATATCCACCGCGGTTAATTCAGCAACAGCTAAATTCGGCAGTAAGCACAACACCAACAAACATAAACGCAGCATAACGATTCTCAATGACACTTTAGTTACTCTATGCATCGGCATTATAGCCTATATCTTGAGTATTAACTGCACAAACAACAATATTTAGTGGTTATTTGAATTGCCAAAATGATTTTAAAAAAGCAGTAAAAAGAAGAGAAATTGCGCGGAGTTACAGTTTCAATTTTATCGTCTAAGGTTTGTTAATTCTGCATATTAAAAAGGCCGCTAAATAGCGGCCTTTTTATGTGTTAGTTAAATGGATTAACTAATACGATTGTCTCGTTTCTGTCAGGACCGGTTGATACGATATCAACAGGCGCTTCAAGTAACTCTTCGATACGAGCAATATAATTAAGCGCTGCTTGTGGCAGTTGCTCAATTGAAGTCGCACCAAAGGTAGACTCACTCCAGCCAGGCATAGTTTCGAATACAGGAGTAACCTGTTCGTAACCTTCAGCTGCAAGTGGTGTGACAGTTTCTACAGTTCCATCAGGATACTGGTAACCAACACAGATCTTAACTTCTTCAAGACCGTCAAGAACGTCAAGTTTAGTTAGGCAGAAGCCGCTAACACTGTTGATTTGAACTGCACGGCGCATTGCCACAGCATCTAACCAACCTGGACGACGTTTACGACCAGTAGTTGCACCAAACTCTTGGCCTTTATGACCTAAGTAATCACCGATCTCATTCTCAAGCTCTGTTGGGAAAGGACCTGCACCTACACGTGTAGTGTAAGCTTTCATGATACCTAGAACATAATCTAAGTGACGAGGACCAAAACCAGAACCGGTAGCGACGCCACCTGCTGTAGTGTTTGATGAAGTCACATATGGGTATGTACCATGGTCGATATCAAGTAATGTACCTTGTGCACCTTCAAACAAGATAGGCTCACCCGCTTTACGGGCTGTATCAAGTAATTCAGTAACATCAGTACACATACTCTTAAGATAATCAGCAATTGCTAATGCATCATCAAGGGTAGTTTGATAATCAACTGCGTCACAGTCATAGTATTCAGTCAGCATAAAGTTGTGATATTTCATCACTTCTTTTAATTTAACTGCGAATAACTCTGCATTGAATAAATCACCAACGCGTAGACCACGACGAGAAATTTTATCTTCATAAGCTGGACCAATACCACGACCCGTTGTACCGATAGCTTGATTGCCGCGCGCTTTTTCGCGAGCTACATCAAGAGCACAATGGAAAGGTAGGATCAGTGGACATGCTTCTGAAATAAGAAGACGCTCTTCGACAGGAACTCCACGCTCTTTAAGCATGTTGATCTCTTTCATCAAAGCATCAGGAGCCAATACCACACCATTACCGATAATGCATTTCACATTATCACGTAAAATCCCTGACGGAATTAAGTGAAGTACGGTTTTATCGCCGTCAATTACCAGAGTATGACCAGCATTGTGGCCGCCTTGGTAACGAACTACATATTTTGCCTGTTCTGTTAGAAGGTCGACAATCTTACCTTTTCCTTCGTCACCCCATTGAGTGCCGAGTACTACTACGTTTTTGCCCATCGTCTGCTGCAAGGTTGCGGTATAAAGGCGAATTTTAACAGATTTTAGGGGGTAATATGCAAGTATTTTATGCGAAAATTATTAATAGTACTATGCCGGCAGAGACTAGGCAGCCACCTAACCGCCTGAGATTATTCTTATTTTGCATCGAAAATTCGGCTAAATATTTTTTCCATTGCAGCGGAAATAATAAGGGTCCGATACCTTCAAGTACCAAAACAAGCCCCATGGCAAACATCAACATTTGAAAATTCATGGTCTAGTTCCACTATTTGGTTTACACATTAGCAAAAAACATCGACTACACCATAACGCTTCTAAGCGGTCATCGCATTACATCGAATGACTAATTGGCGTTTTTACCTAAAAAAAGCCAATAAAAAACCCAGCATATAGCTGGGTTTTTTGAATTCTGAAAACGTATTAACGTTTTGAGAATTGTGGCTTACGACGTGCTTTACGTAGACCAACTTTCTTACGCTCAACTTTACGAGCATCACGGGTAACGAAACCAGCAGAACGTAAAGAAGGACGTAGAGCTTCGTCTAACTGAAGCAATGCACGAGTAATACCGTGACGAATTGCACCTGCTTGGCCAGTGGTTCCACCGCCCTTAACAGTTACATAGATGTCAAGTTTGTCAGTCATTTCAACTAGCTCTAGAGGCTGACGAACAACCATGCGAGCAGTTTCACGACCAAAATATACATCTAGTGGACGTTGGTTAACAACGATTTGACCACTACCTGCTTTAGCGAATACGCGAGCAGTTGATGTTTTACGACGGCCAGTGCCGTAGTACTGAGTTGCAGACATTAGCTTACTCCCGTATTAGATATCAAGAACTTGAGGTTGTTGTGCAGCATGGTTATGTTCAGTGCCAGCGTAAACTTTAAGCTTACGGAACATAGCACGGCCCAAAGGACCTTTTGGTAACATACCCTTAACTGCTTTCTCGATAATCATTTCAGGCTTATGATCTTGCAGCTTTTCAAAAGAAATCTGCTTAATACCACCGATGAAACCTGTATGTGAGTAGTAAATTTTGCCTTTAGCTTTGTTACCAGTCACAGTAACTTTCTCAGCGTTAATAACGATGATGTAGTCACCAGTGTCAACATGAGGAGTATACTCTGGCTTGTGCTTACCACGTAAACGAGTAGCAATTTCAGTAGCGATACGACCTAAAGTTTTACCTTCGGCATCAACGACGAACCAGTCACGTGTGACTGTTTCTGGTGTAGCAGTAAATGTAGTCTTCATTTTTACAAAAACCCAATGTTTAAAATTCTGTCTCAATGCTGAATGCGGAATGCAAACAACACAATGACCATTTCAAAGCCCCTTCGAGCTGAAATTGGTTTAAATCGTCCACCCAAATTCGGTGGAGTAACGAGGGCAGGTGGCGGATTATAGACAAAGCTGAGTTAAAAATCACCTAATTTCTGATAGTTTTCTAAAAAACTTCTCTGGTGCTTTAGCTGATTTCATCCCTCAATAACTATTTATGGTAAATGCTCCAACATTAAATAGTCATGTGATTGCATTTCAATCAATCTTGAGCGGCAGCGTCTAAACTCAAAACTGAGTAAACCATCTGTGTAAATATCTTCTAATGAAACTTCAGCAGAAATAATTAACTTCACATTACGCTCATAAAATTCATCTACCATCGCGAGAAATCGCCGAGCAATATCATCACCGGTTGTGGCTGAGCCCATTTGTTCAAGCCCACTTAATAGAACGGTATGGTACAAACGAGCCACTTCCATATAGTCGCGCTGGGATCGAGGGCCGTCACATAAGTCTCTAAAGTTGGCCAATAGCACCCCTTGGGATTGCTGGCGAATATTCACCTCACGGCCTTCAATTTCAATGGCGTCAGTGAATACTTCTGATTCTGGAGCAAGCTGGGCAAAATAGCTTAACAAGTTGGTGTCAGCCTGCTCATCCAGTGGGTAGTGGTAAATCTCAGCTTGCTCAAGGGTTCGTAAGCGATAATCAATACCCGAATCCACATTAAGGATTTCGCAGTTTTGGTTTATTAAGGCGATTGCGGGTAAAAATCTTGCGCGCTGTAAGCCATTTTTATAGAGGTCATCGGGAATGATGTTTGAGGTGGCCACTAACGCGACCCCTTCTTTAAATAAGTGTTGGAACAAGGTGCCCAATAACATGGCATCGGTAATGTCAGAAACAAAAAATTCATCGAAACATATGATGTTATATTGCTGCGCCATTTTGTTAGCAATAGTAATTAATGGGTCCTGAACACCGTCAAGTTCGCCTAAGTCATGGTGTAGCTGGTGCATAAAGCGATGAAAGTGGGCCCGCAGTTTTTTCTCTGTTGGCAGCGCATCAAAAAAAGTATCCATCAAGTAAGTTTTACCACGACCTACTCCGCCCCATAAATATAAACCTTTGACGCTAGGGGCTGATTTTTTAAGGCCGATTGAACCTAAAAGCCGACTCAATGAGGACTGCTGAACATCGGCTGCGATAAGTTCTTCATAAACACGTTGCAATGACTTTACCGCTTGCTCTTGGGCTAAATCATGGGAGAAACCTTCACGGGTTAAATCTTGCTGGTAATGCTGCCAAGGGCTTAACTGCGACACGGGGACTACTCTCTATATACTGCTGAAAATTCCACACAACCATAACATATCACCCTTAGCCGGCGTAACGGTAAACCACATAAAAATTAACCTTTGTTAATGATGGCTGAACTTATTGAAACTTAGAACACTCCGAGGTTATATAGTCAATACAGCTAAACTGAAGTTGTATTTACGCCAGTCACCCATAATATGTGTATAAGCAAAGATTAATTTTCAAGGAGCAAGAAACAATGAAACCCAAATTAACCTTAGTTTCAGCAGCGATATTATCCGCCTCTTTATCGTTAATGCCGGCGTTGTCCCAAGCTGCAATTCCACAAACTGTTAATGGTCAAGCGCTACCTAGCCTCGCTCCCATGCTAGAAAAAACAACTCCCGCTGTCGTCTCTGTTGCAGTCAGCGGCACCCAAACCTCTAAACAACAAATTCCCGATGTGTTTCGATATTTCTTTGGCCCTAACGCCCCCCAAGAACAAGTGCGTGAACGCCCTTTTAGAGGCTTAGGATCAGGGGTCATCATTAACGCCAAAGAGGGTTACATCGTCACGAATAACCACGTTATTAATGGTGCTGATGAAATTAAAATTGGTCTGCATGATGGCCGTGAGATTGACGCAAAACTCATTGGCTCAGATCCTGAATCTGATATTGCGCTATTACAAATAGAAGCGAAAAACCTTACCCAAGTGAAACAAACCAACTCTGATGATATCCGTGTCGGCGATTTTGCTATCGCCATTGGTAACCCATTTGGTTTAGGGCAAACCGTGACTTCAGGTATTGTTAGCGCCTTGGGCCGTAGCGGTTTAGGGATTGAAATGCTGGAGAACTTTATCCAAACTGACGCCGCGATTAATAGTGGTAACTCAGGCGGCGCCTTGGTTAATCTTAACGGTGAGTTAATCGGTATTAATACCGCCATTGTGGCCCCCGGTGGTGGCAACGTCGGTATTGGCTTTGCTATTCCGGCTAATATGGTTAACAACCTAATTAATCAAATTATTGAGCATGGTGAAGTTAAACGTGGCGTGCTTGGCGTTATGGGCCGAGACTTAGATAACGAATTGGCCAAAGCATTTGGTCTAGAAACCCAGCATGGCGGTTTTATTAGTGAAGTCATGCCTGATAGCGCCGCAGACAAAGCAGGTATAGAAGCGGGTGACATCATTGTCAGTGTCAATGGTAAGCAGATTAAAAACTTCCAAGCCTTGCGAGCAAAGGTCGCCACTATGGGCGCTGGTGCTAAAGTTAAAATTGGCATCATTCGCGATGGTGATAATGAAACCATTAATGTCACCCTTGGTGAGTCAAATAGCAGTTCAGGCACCAGTGCTGATGCATTACACCCAATGCTTGAAGGGGCTGAGTTAAGTAATAGCCGTAAAGGTATTGAAATTGCTGAAGTGGCTCAAGGATCGCCAGCCGCCAGAAATGGACTCGAGAAAGGCGATTTAATTGTCGGGCTAAATCGCAGTAAAGTAAAAAGCCTTAAAGACTTAAAAGAGCAGCTAAAGACTCAGCAAGGCGCGGTCGCATTGAAAATATTGCGTGACAATAAGCTGCTTTACTTGGTACTGCGTTAAAGCAGCACCGAATAAACCCTGTTGTTTTACCCAATAAGCATCGTAGCCCTGTTACGATGCTTAATTTTTTTAATCATGATAATATCTTGGGTACTTTTTCATAATTTAGTCAGCCAATGAATTTCAAAGACACAATTTTATATTTGACCAAAGCTGTGGCATTTGGATTAGTCATGGCGGCCGCTTTCATATTTGTTACTTCGATAACCAACAACAGTAATTTCAATAATGGCTTAACCACTACCCAGCACCACAATGACTTATCCTTTGCTAAAGCCGTTCGTCGAGCAGCCCCTGCTGTGGTCAATATTTATAGCCTTAGTTTAGATCAAAATAGCCCATTAAATTCAAGCTCGCTTCAAGGCTTGGGTTCTGGGGTTATCATGAGTAAAGAAGGCTACATTTTAACCAATTACCATGTAATTAAAAAAGCCGATGAAATTGTTATCGCGCTACAAGATGGCCGAAAATTTACCTCAGAAGTTGTCGGTTCAGATCCAGTCACCGATTTAGCGGTCCTTAAAATTGAAGGCGATAATCTACCTATCGTGCCGATCAATTTATCCAAACCTGCACAAGTGGGCGATGTGGTACTTGCCATTGGTAACCCTTACAACTTAGGCCAAACCATTACCCAAGGTATTATCAGTGCAACCGGCCGAAACGGCTTAAGTTCAGGCTATCTTGATTTCTTACAAACCGATGCAGCCATTAATGCCGGTAACTCTGGCGGTGCACTTATCGACACCACTGGCGAACTAATTGGTATTAATACTGCGGCATTTCAAATCGGTGATGAAGGTGGCGGGCACGGTATTAACTTTGCCATCCCAATTAAACTGGCTCACAGCATTATGGGAAAGTTGATTAAAAATGGCCGCGTTATTCGTGGCGCGTTAGGGATTTCAGGCGAGCCGTTAAGCCCTGTTATGGCGCAAATCCTCAACTTACCGGATTTAAAAGGCGTATTGGTCACCGCTGTTGATCCCAAAGGGCCTGCGGCAGATGCGAAACTGCGTCCAAGAGATGTGATTATCGCTTATGCAGAAGAGAGTGTTCCTGGGGTTGAAATGCTGATGGATAGAATTGCTGAAACAGCGCCCGGAGATAGCATCACAATGACCATCATCCGCGAAGGTAAGTCTTATGATGTGCCAGTGATTATTGGTGAGAAGGCTGTCGAACCTTAAGCACAAATTACAACTTAACCATTTAATCATAAAAAAGTCAGCTACCTTAGGTAACTGACTTTTTATTCTTTACTATAAAGCTTTGGCAAACAACTTAAGCAATCTACAGCTTATGCAATACGAACCACTTCACCGCCGATGGCTTTAAACTTCTCTTCGATATGCTCATAGCCACGATCTAAGTGATATATACGATCAACGGTTGTCGTACCGTCAGCCATAAGGCCTGCAATCACTAAACTCGCTGAAGCGCGTAAATCTGTCGCCATCACTTGCGCACCGTTCATGCGCTCAATACCATTAATGATGCAGGTGTTACCCTCTAGCTCCATTTCAGCGCCCATACGGCTTAACTCAGGTACATGCATAAAACGATTTTCAAAAATCGTTTCAGTCACATGACTGGTGCCTTCAGCTAATGCGTTTAACACACAAAATTGCGCTTGCATGTCCGTCGGAAAAGCAGGATATGGCGCAGTTTTAATATTAACCGCTTTAGGGCGCTTGCCTTGCATATCAAGTTCAATCCAATCGTCGCCAGTATTAATCACCGCGCCAGCATCTTCAAGTTTTGCCAGAACTGCTTCTAGGCTTGAAGGATCAGCGCTTAGACAGCGAATTTTTCCGCGCGTCACGGCTGCAGCCACTAAAAATGAGCCGGTTTCGATGCGATCAGGCATCACTCTGTGGTTACAACCAGAGAGTTTCTCAACCCCTTGAATACGCAAGGTTGCGCTGCCAACACCGGTAATTTTTGCGCCCATTGCAATTAAGCAATGTGCTAAATCATTAATTTCAGGTTCGCGAGCGGCATTTTCAATAATGGTTTCACCATCAGCTAAGGTCGCAGCCATCAATAGGTTTTCAGTGGCACCAACGCTGACCATATCCATAAAGATATGCGCGCCTTTTAAGCGGCCATCAACTCTGGCTTTAATATAACCTTCTTTTACCTCAATAGTAGCGCCCATTTGCTCTAGCCCTTGCAAATGCAAGTTCACAGGTCTTGCGCCAATCGCGCAGCCACCAGGCAATGAAACATCAGCGGTACCAAATCGAGCCAGTAACGGCCCTAAAATCAAAATAGAGGCGCGCATGGTTCTAACCAAATCGTATGGCGCACAAAACTCTTTGAGATTAGTGGTTGAGATCCGATATTGGCTATTGCCTAACTCAGTGACATCAGCACCAAGGCAGCGAAGTAATTCACAGGTTGTTTTTACATCGCGAAGGTTAGGTACATTCGAAATATTAAAGTCAGTTTCAGCTAAAACACCAGCAAACAGGATCGGCAAAGCCGCATTCTTGGCACCAGAGATGGTCACATCTCCGGCAAGGGGCTTGCTGGCTTGTATTGTTAATTTATCCACACTAATTCTCTACACTCAGTATTACGCTTACATATTAAATAATTTTTCACGCTTCCACTGAGTCGGCGTAAAAGTCTTGATAGTAAGCGCATGTAACTCACCACTGGCAATATGTTCATTCAGTGGTGCATAAATGGTCTGCTGCTGCTTCACTTTACTCATAGCGTCGAACATTTCGCCAACTGCAACCACTTTGTAGTGGCTACCATCTGAAGTCACATGTACTTCATCTAGGGTTAACGCCTCTGATAAAATCTGCTCAATTACTTTGCAATCCATGAAATGTGCTACCTTAAATTCAATGCTATTGTTCTATGAAAAAGGACTCTAAATCATACAACTCGATAAGTTTTTTTAGATGCTTACTCGGATTAGCCAAGCTCCTTGGCTGAGTGTTGCCCCCATGACAATGACCTAAACATATTAGTTCAAGCAATAAGGCCACGCCTGCACTGTCAACATACTCTAAAGCAGACAAGTCTAACACTTGAGTCGTATCAGTAAACAATTGTTGTTGATTTGGCCACAATTCTCTGACCTCAACCTGAGTTAATTGCCCTTTTAGGTGACAAATATCACCTTGCTGTGAAAATTCAATCACGCAGCATTGCCCTCGTCCTGATCTAAGCGAATATTTTGGTTGGTGCGCTCATAAAGCATGTCGATGACCTTATCGACGCCTTTTTGGCGAATTAAATTGGAAATTTCTGATTGCTTTGACGCCAGTAAACTCACGCCTTCCGCCACCAAATCAAACGCTTTCCAGCTGTCATCTTTTAGACGTCTGGCTTTAAACACCACTTTAATGGGCGGGCGACCATCTTCAATAATTTCGACGCGGACATCGATCATTTTCTCGTTACTAAAATCAGCAGCCGGGAAAAACTGTACTTGCTGACCAGTGTACTCAGTAAAGGCTTGGGCATAGGTAGCCACTAAATAACCTTCAAAAGCATCCACAAACCGCTGACGTTGTTCAGGAGTCGTGTCACGCAGGTATTGCCCCATCACTTTATACGCGGCGTATTTATAATCAACATAGGGCATAAGCTCTTCGCGAACGATAACTTTTAAATAGCTTAAATCATTGTCAATGAGGGCTTTGTCTTTATCAAAACGCGCAAAGGTTTTCTCTGATACTTGCTGCACCAGCTTGAACGGATCATGGGTATCTATGTCATCAGTCGTCAGCTCTGCAGCACCAAGCGGGCTGATGCTTAACCATAAAAAGACACTTAACATAACGCGAATAAACTGCTTCATATACCGCTCCTACTTATCATCCGATGACATGCTATAGATTAACTGACCGATTAAGTCTTCCAGTACTAATGCTGAGCGCGTGTCATAAATTTTATCGCCATCAGCGAGCATCTCAATATCATCATCCATAAAGCCTGGGGTTAACCCCAAAAACTGCTCACCCAATAAACCTGCAGTTAAAATCGATAAGCTGCTGGTCTCTGGAAATTGATCATATTGCTTATCCATAGTGATGCTCACTATCGGTACAAGCTTTTTGGGGTCGAGCTGAATATCAGTTACCCTTCCGACAACCACCCCGCCCACTTTCACTGGCGAGCGTACTTTTAAGCCACCGATATTGCTAAATTCAGCGTGTAAACTGTAAGTTGCCTGATTAGGCTTAAGCTCAACATTGGCCACATTAAATACCAGCACACAAAATGCCACTAAGCCTGACAATAAGAACAATCCAACCAATAACTCTATTTTCCGTGTCAACATACGACTAAACCACTTTAATTAATGAATGCAAAATTTACCCAACTTACCTCTAGCTAACACTCAGCAGTTAACATCAATTGCCGAACATAATCGCTGTCAGTAAAAAATCGAGCGCTAACACTGCTAAACTCGCCTGAACCACAGTGGATGTGGTCGCTCGGCTAATGCCTTCGGGGTTGGGAATGACTTCATAACCACGATATAAAGATATCCAGGTTACCACTACGCCAAAAAGCACACTTTTGATTAAACAATTTACAATATCTTGGCGCCACTCAACCGATGCTTGCAGAATTGACCAAAAAGAGCCGCTATCAATGCCTTTCCATTCAACTCCCACTAAATGACCGCCGATAATGCCAACAAGACAAAACATCATCACTAATAATGGCAGGGTGATAACCCCCGCCCAAAAACGTGGCGCTATGATTTGGTGTAAAGGGTCAACCGCCATCATCTCTAAGCTTGATAACTGCTCGGTTGATTTCATTAAGCCAATTTCAGCGGTTAATGCCGAGCCTGCGCGCCCTGCAAAAAGTAATGCCGCAACCACAGGACCAAGCTCTCTTAATAAGCTCAATGCCACCATGGGCCCTAGGCTTTCGACCGTGCCAAAATCAGCCAGTACCGTATAAGCTTGTAATGCCAGCACCATACCGATGAACAGGCCAGAGACTATGATGATCACCATGGAGCGAACACCCAACACATAAACTTGCTTGGTGATTAAGCCAATATCTTTTTTAACATTCGGCCAACGGGCAATAGCGCCCCATAACATCAGCCCTGCTCGGCCTAGACCTGAAATAAAATCCAAAGCAAAGCGGCCAATATTACTGATAAAGTTAATCACGTCCACTTAACATCTCCTGTTGATAGTCTTCAGCTGGATAATGAAAAGCCACCGGCCCATCGGGTGCTCCATGAATAAATTGCTCAATTTGTGGATTGGTTGAAGCCCGTAATTCAGCAGGCGTGCCTGAAGCGATTACTTTTTTCTCGGCGATAACATAAACATAGTCGGCAATACTCAATACTGCATCCACATCGTGGGACACGACCACCGAAGTCAGCCTCAATGTTTCAGATAATTCGCCAATCAATTTCACCAGCACCGCCATCGAAATAGGATCTTGACCGGCGAAAGGCTCGTCATACAAAATCATTTCAGGCTCAAGTGCTATCGCCCGCGCCAATGCAACTCGGCGCTGCATGCCGCCGGATAACTCATTGGGCATCATCAGAGCGGCGCCCCGCAGCCCCACGGCTTGCAGCTTCATCAACACAATCTTACGAATAATAGTTTCAGCTAACCCTGAGTGCTCACGCAGCGCAAACGCCACATTATCAAACACATTCATATCGGTAAAAAGCGCCCCACTTTGAAACAACATACTCATGCGCTTTCGCTGCTCAAATAATTGTTGCCGCTTCAGTTGGTGAATGTTTTGCCCAGCAAAAAGCACCTCACCACTATCAGGGGTTAATTGACCGCCGATAAGTTTAAGTAAGGTGGTTTTACCTATGCCACTTGGCCCCATAATGGCGGTCACTTTGCCAGTTGGAATGCTGAGACTGATATCATCAAAGATAACCTTAGTCCCTCGGCTAAAGCCCATGTTCTTAACTTCTACAAGGGCTGACCTAGTGGGCTCTAAACTTGGAGTAGACATGTCTATAGAGGAAATAATAGCCTTCCTAGAGAACGAGATGTAGAGCTGAAGTGTACGAAATTGTGTAAGAACCTACAACAAATCAATCACCATGCGTTACAATCCCTAACAATTTTCGCAATAGCGATGATTTTTGTTAATATCTGACAAAAATATCGCCATAACTCAAATAATTGGAACAAGATGCTTTTTAATATCATGATGCTCATCGTCGGATTGGGCGCATTAGTTTGGAGCGCAGATCGCTTTGTTTACGGAGCTGCCGCCTTTGCTAGAAACTTAGGCCTGCCACCAATGTTAATCGGTTTAACCATTGTGGCCATGGGCAGCTCAGCGCCAGAAATGCTGGTTGCTGCCACCGCATCAATGGAAGGCATGAGCGATACTGCAATTGGTAACGTGCTCGGCTCAAACGTGGCTAACATCACCTTGATATTAGGGGTTACCGCATTGTTTGGGGCTATTTCAGTTCGCTCAGAAACCTTAAAGCGTGAAATTCCAATCATGATTGCGGCAACCGTATTAGCTGGCTACCTTATTCACGACGGCATGCTCACCCGTGTTGAAGGTGGGGTATTATTAATCGCATTTTTCGCCTTGATGGGCTATTTCATTTGGAGCGCGATGCGAAATAAGAAAAAAGATGTCCTAGCTGATGAGTCTGACGCAGAGATCCCTAAAAATGTACCCACATTACATGCTATTATCTGGATCATTGTTGGTATGGTGTTATTGCCACTCTCGGCAGACTGGATGGTGACGGGCGCGGTAGGCATTGCCAAGACATTTGGCTTGTCAGATCTGGTCATCGGCTTGACCATTATTGCCATTGGCACCAGTTTACCGGAACTAGCAGCATGCATCGCTGGCGTCCTAAAAAAAGAAGACGACCTCGCGATTGGTAATATTGTTGGCTCAAACATTTTTAATATTTTAGCAGTGCTGGCCATTCCAGGGCTGATTGCCCCAGGTGAAATCGACATAAATGCAAGCGGTCGAGATTTTTACATGGTACTAGCAACCAGCACCGCATTAGCAGTACTGGTATTATCGAGTGGCGCTAAAAAGCAGCTTACTCGCTGGCATGGAGCCCTTTTATTAATCGTCTTTATTGCGTACCAAGTTGTCTTATTTCAATCACAATAATGGGGCATAAAGATGTGTGACTCACCAAAGCGTAACCCGAAATCGCTTTGGACAATAGAGAGATACATATGACAGAACAAACACAATTGCGCCAATGGGGTCGTCAAGTCATTGATATTGAAAAGGCAGCATTAGATAACCTTTATCAATATGTAGACTCAGACGAGTTTGGCCAAGCCTGTGAACTCATTTTAGAATGTAAAGGCAAAGTCATTGTCATGGGCATGGGCAAATCTGGCCACATTGGCAATAAGATTTCTGCCACACTCGCCAGCACAGGCACGCCTGCATTTTTTGTTCACCCTGGCGAAGCAAGCCATGGCGACTTAGGCGCTCTGGCAAAAAATGATATTATTTTAGCCATATCAAATTCTGGTGAAGCCAGTGAAATTCTCACCTTAATGCCCGTTATACAGCGCATGGGGGTCCCGGTAATCGCGATTACGGGTAAACCAGAATCCAATATGGCCAAGCTATCTAAACTGCATTTATGTATTGAAGTGCCTGAAGAGGCCTGCCCATTAGGGCTAGCACCAACATCAAGCACTACCGCAACCTTGGTGATGGGTGACGCCTTGGCCGTAGCATTATTGCAAGCGAAAGGCTTTACCCGTGATGATTTCGCCCTATCCCACCCTGGTGGATCTTTAGGTCGTAAACTATTACTTAAAGTCAGCGATGTAATGCACAAAGGCGCTGATATTCCACAGGTGAAAAGTGAGCTCTGCATTACTGAAACCCTATATGAGATCTCAAATAAAGGTTTAGGTATGACTGCAGTGATCGATAATGCAGACAAGCTAGTCGGGATCTTTACTGACGGTGATTTACGCCGCGTCATCGATGCTGAAGTGAACCTGCGTACTACCGCTATTGCCGATGTAATGACAACCAACTGCATTACCATCAGCCCAGGTATTTTAGCCGCGCAAGCATTACAGATTATGGAAGAAAAAAGTATTAACGGTTTAATTGTCGTAGACGAGAACCAACGCCCAGTCGGCGCACTTAACATGCTCGATATGGTTAAAGCTGGAGTCATTTAACATGTCATTACACGAAACACTGCACCAAGGTTTTTACGGCCCAATCTCTGATGATGTTTGGCAAAAAGCCAAAAAAATTAAGCTGCTTATTTGCGATGTCGATGGGGTATTTTCCGATGGCCGTATTTATTTAAGTAATGCAGGGGAAGAGTTAAAAGCATTTCATACCCGTGATGGTTATGGCATTCGCTCTATTTTAACCAGTAATATTCATGTTGCTGTGATAACCGGGCGTAAATCTGCCATTGTGGAAAATAGAATGACCGCTTTAGGTGTCACTCATATTTATCAAGGTGTTGATGATAAACTAGTGCCTTACCAAAGCCTGTTAGATACCTATGGCGTTAGCCCAGATGAAGTCGCCTATATTGGTGATGACATGGTTGACTTACCTGTGATGAAACAGGTTGGCCTTGCAGTTTGTGTGGCTGATGGCCATCCTTATGTTAAACAACATTGCCATATGACCACCACCATTAACGGCGGAAATGGCGCATTACGTGAACTCACCGATTTGCTATTACTTAGCCAAGATAAGTTTGAAAATGCCCACGGAATGAGTATATGAGCCGAGTGACCTTCGCTATTATCGGATTTTTTGGCGCAGCCTTAGTCCTTTATTGGCAAGTACAAGTTAAACGTAGTCAGATGGAGGCAAGTAAATTGCCTGCCCCTGCTCGCCCTGATTTTATCGCCAATGACTTACGCACCACTGAATTTAATGAGCAAGGTTTAGTGCAAAGCCGAGTCTCAGCGAAATACATGGAGCACTTTCAGCAAAGTAATGAAACCATGTTTACTGAGCCTGTCTACCTTATTTATCCTGAAAATGGTGAAGCCGAATGGCAATTAAGCGCAGATTTAGGCAAGCTGAATAATGAAACAGGCAAAGTAGTTTTAGAAAATAATGTTATTATTGATGCAATAAACATCGACGAGCCATTACAATCTTTGACAACCACCATGTTGGCACTCGATATGAACACCATGATTTTGACCTCAGATAGACAAATTTTTGTTACTGGGTCAGATTTTAATATACAAGGTTTAGGCCTGTATGCTGATTTAAATGCTCAAGAACTTGAACTTTTAAGTCAAGTAGAAGGAACGTATGAAGCAAAGTAAACTTTTGATTGCCTCACTACTCAGTGTAGTCAGTATTGCCAGCGCCTATGCAAAAGAAGGCGATTTACAGCAAGAGCTTAAAGTCGCAGCTGTGAGCCAAAAAGCTGACATAAAAAACAATCAGGTCATCTTCTATGGCCCAGTTAATGTGACTCAAGGGTCGATTAACATTAATGCCGACGAATTACGCGCATTTGGCACCGAAAGCGGCACCCAAAAAACCATGGTTGCCACAGGTAACCCTGCGACATTTTCCCAAGAGTTAGATGATGGCCGTATTGGTACTGCCAGTGCCGATGAAATTAAATATGAGCTTGCCACTAGCATTTTAACCTTAACGGGTAATGCTAAATTGGACCAAGCTGGCAGCCAGGTTACTGGTAACCTAATTAGCTACAACATTGAAAAGCAGCAGTTAATTGCTGAAAGCACCGGTACTGGTGAAGATCGGGTTATCACTATTTTTCAACCAGAAAGTCACCCAGACTTGATTGATTCTGAAAAGAAAAAAGATGAGCAACCACATTTACCAGACAGCGCTAAACCCGGTGATGACACGCCACCAGCTATAATTGAAAACAACAATTTATCTGCTGTAGAGGCTGTGAACTCAACTGAAACACCCGAAGTAACTGAATCACTTAACGCTGAGGCGCAGGCGACATTGTCAGCCCCAGCAGCTGAGCAAAATGACTAATGACCCAAATTACGTTAACCGCTGAAAATCTCGCTAAGAGTTATAAAAGTCGCCAGGTAGTAAAAGATGTCAGCCTGACGGTAAAAACCGGCCAAATTGTTGGCTTACTTGGCCCTAATGGCGCGGGTAAAACCACCACCTTTTATATGGTCGTAGGCCTAGTCAAAAGTGATAAGGGCCGCATTCTGATCGATGAAGATGATTTAACCGCAGATCCAATGCATTTGCGCGCCCGAAAAGGCATTGGCTACTTACCTCAAGAAGCCAGTATTTTTCGTAAGCTCACAGTACACGATAATATAATGGCAGTGCTTCAAACTCGCAAAAGCTTATCAAATGAGCAGCGCATTGAAGAACTGGAACATTTATTAGAAGAATTTAACATAACTCATATCCGTGATAGCCAAGGTATGGCGTTATCGGGAGGCGAGCGTCGCCGAGTTGAAATTGCACGCGCATTAGCGGCAAATCCTAAGTTTATTTTATTAGATGAACCTTTTGCAGGGGTAGATCCTATCTCAGTAATCGACATCAAGAAAATTATTCAACAACTTAAAAGCCGTGGTTTAGGGGTGCTAATTACCGACCATAATGTCCGTGAAACACTTGATGTGTGTGAGCGAGCATATATTGTGAGTCACGGAAACTTGATTGCTGAAGGAACACCTGCTGAGATCTTAGTCAATCAGCAAGTTAGGTCGGTATACTTAGGTGAACAATTCAAGCTATAGTTAGCACTATTCAGTTTTTAGTATGGCATTCGCGGCCAACAACAAACCTTAATCTAGTCTATTTTTCTAGGATCATAAACTAGCGCCCACACTGTTCGTCGCGATGATGTAATTCAATTAGGGACAAGCGGTACATGAAAGCCTCACTCCAACTCAAAATGGGTCAACACTTAACCATGACCCCACAGTTGCAACAAGCGATTCGCTTATTGCAACTTTCCTCATTGGAGCTACAGCAAGAAATTCAACAAGCACTTGATTCAAACCCGCTATTAGAGCTTGAAGACGAATTCACTAAAGCCAAAGAGCCCGTAAAAGAAAACGCCCTGCAAACTGACACCGATTTTAGTGATAATAGCCAAGTCACCATAGAAAAAGACACCTCAACGGTTGATACCACTGAATCGCTCACTAAAGATTCTATGCCTGAAGAACTCCCTATGGATACCACATGGGATGAGGTGTATACCGCCTCGCCGACTTCTGGCTCTGGCGCAGTATCGAGCGGTAATGATATGCCGTTTCAAGGCGAAACCAGTGAAGGCTTGTATGAGCATCTTGAATGGCAAAAAAACCTCACTCCCTTTTCTGAAAATGACTTGGTGATTGCAACCGCCATTATTGATGCCATTGATGAGCGCGGTTACCTCACCCAGAGCGTTGAAGACATTTTGCAATCCTTAGGCACTGACGATATCGAACTCGATGAAGTTGAAGCTGTACTTAAACGGGTACAACACTTCGATCCCGTCGGCATTGCAGCGCGAGATTTAAGTGAGTGTCTATTAATTCAATTAGGCCAATACCCTAATGAAATTCCTTGCATAGATAATGTTAAGTTACTGATTAAAGATCATCTTGATTTAATCGCCGGTCGTGACTTTAGGTTACTGATGCGTAAAACCAAGCTTAAAGAAGATGATTTACGTGAAGCCATTGAATTTATTCAAACGCTCAATCCACGTCCAGGCTTGCAAATTACCCCCATTAAAGATGAGTACGTCATTCCTGATGTTACTGTACTTAAAAAGAATGGTCGCTGGGTGGTCGAGCTAAATCCCGATAACATGCCTAAAATTGGCGTTAATCAGCAATATGCAGCTATGGCCAAAGGCGGTTCAAGCCAAGCTGACAGCCAATTTATTCGTGGTCATTTACAAGAAGCCAAATGGTTTATCAAAAGCATCGATAGCCGTAATGAAACCTTACTAAAAGTGGCTAACTGTATCGTACAATTTCAGCAAGGTTTCTTTGAGTTCGGTGAAGAAGCCATGAAGCCGATGGTGCTCAATGATATTGCTGAAGCGGTTGAAATGCACGAGTCGACCATTTCACGGGTCACGACCCAAAAATACATGCATACCCCCCGTGGACTTTTTGAACTAAAATATTTTTTCTCAAGCCATGTAAGTACCGATGATGGTGGAGAATGCTCTTCTACAGCAATTCGCGCATTTATTAAAAAGCTCGTAGCTGCAGAAAACCCGAAAAAGCCTCTTAGTGATAGTAAAATGGCGACACTATTGGCTGAACAAGGGATTAACGTTGCTCGACGTACGATAGCCAAATATCGAGAGGCAATGCTCATCCCTCCCTCAAACCAACGCAAAAGCTTATAACTTTTGTTATTGGAGGATGACCTATGCAAATTAACCTGACTGGAAACCATATTGAAATAACTCAATCTTTACGGGAATACGTGCAAACAAAATTTTCAAAGCTTGAACGACACTTCGAACAGATCAATAATGTTCACGTTGTGCTCGATGTTCAAAAGCTACAACAGATTGCCGAAGCCAAACTGCACCTAAAAGGCGGTGAAGTGTTTGCTGTATCGCGTAACGCTGATATGTATGTGGCAATAGACGCCCTGATAGATAAGCTAGACCGTCAGGTAATTAAACATAAAGAGAAACTCACTAAGCATTAACGATGGAACTTCGTACCATCCTGCAGCCGGCGTGCACTACCTGTGCCACTCCGGGCAGTAAGAAAAAGGTACTGGAATTAATCAGCAATTTAATGGCTGCCCAGTACCCAACCCTTTCTTCACAGGCTATTTTTGAAAGTCTAATAGCGCGTGAAAAAATGGGCAGTACAGGTATAGGAAATGGCATAGCAATTCCACATGGGCGCTTAGATAATATCGAAGAACCCATTGCTATTTTAATCAAATGCGAAGAGCCAATCGCCTTTGATGCCATAGACAAGCAACCTGTAGATATTTTATTTGCGCTTCTTGTACCTGCAGATCAGTGCCAGCAACACCTAAGCACATTATCTAGCATGGCAGAGAAACTCAGTGATAAATTGATACTTAAACGACTTCGAAAGAGTCATGACGCTACAGAACTTTATCAGGTTATTACTGCATGAAACTTGTCATCGTATCGGGACGTTCAGGTTCAGGAAAATCAGTCGCACTGAGAGTGCTTGAAGATTTAGGTTATTACTGTGTTGATAACCTGCCACTGCCACTGATTGGCAGCCTGCTTGAACAGCTTAAAGATAGTAACGAGCTTGTCGCCATTAGCGTCGATGTGCGTAATATCGAAGAGCAAGGCAAAGTACTCAAAGAGCAAATTGCTTTACTGTCTGACGATACCAGCATTACCAGTTTCTTTTTAAACGCCAACGATAAAGTGTTACTGAAGCGTTTTAGTGAGACCCGCCGATTACACCCACTGTCTAAGAATCAAATTTCGTTACAAGAAGCCATTAAGCTTGAGGGGCGGTTACTCGAACCCATAGCCAAAATGGTTGATCACTATATCGACACCTCGCAAACTAATATCTACGAATTGAGCGATCATGTTCGGCAAATCTTGCTAGGCAGTTTTGATAAAGAATTAGTGGTACATTTTGAGTCATTTGGCTTTAAGCATGGCATGCCGGCTGAAGCAGACTTTATGTTTGATGTGCGCTTTTTACCGAATCCGCACTGGGAGCTTGAGTTAAGGCCCTACACAGGCCTAGATGCGCCCGTGCAAGAGTTCTTAGAGCGACAGCCTTTGGTGAATAAGTTTATCTGGCAAATTGAAAACCTTTTTGACACTTGGATGCCACATTTAGAGCGTAATAACCGCAGTTACCTGACCATTGCCATTGGTTGTACTGGCGGTCAGCACCGTTCGGTTTATATTGCCGATCAGCTCGCTAAACGTTTCAACAACTCTAAGCACAAAGTCAGCGCCCGCCATAGAGAGCTTGGCATTGAATAAGCTAACCACAACGCCAGCCAAAACGGTGGCCTATTCAAAGCAAATTACCATCAGTAACAAGCTAGGCTTGCATGCGCGAGCGGCGACTAAATTGGCAATTTTAGCTACCGAGTTTGACGCAACTATCACCCTTATCCAAGGTGAGAAACAAGCCAGTGCTGCCAGTGTATTGGGGTTATTAATGTTAGAAAGTGGCATTGGTAAAATCATTACTGTTGAAGCTCAAGGCCGTGATGCAGAAAAAGCCCTTGAGGCCGTATGCAAGTTAATCAACGATAAATTTGACGAAGAAAGCTAACCGCCTGCGCCCAGTAACATCTCCAAGGAAACACAGCGACTCACCTTTACCATTATTTTATTAGCTATACTCAACACACCACCAAGCAGTATTAGCGTATTTATGAATTGCGCATCAAGCCATCAGATATTAGAAATTTCTTCATTCTTTCCGGTGAGTTAAGTTAACATTTCATCATCGTCTTTTCAGGAGTAGCCAATGGGTATTGAAGTCATCGACAGCGAACTGACCGAACAACGTCTTAATCAGCTTACACAAGCATTAGGTAGCGGTATGTTTGTTCATGTCAGAAATATGCTTCATGACATGGCCGCCTCCGATGTCGCATTAATTCTTGAATCATCACCGCCGAAAACTCGTCAAGTGTTATGGCAACTGATTGATCATGAGCAAGCGGGTGAAATCCTAGAAGAACTCGGTGAAGAGTTAAAAGATTCACTCATCAGCGCTATGACCCCAGAAAAAGTAGCCCAAGCCACCTCAGGGATGGATACCGATGACTTGGCTTACATCTTAAGAAGTTTGCCAGATGCTGTTTATAAAAAAGTACTGCAATCCATGAGCAGTCAAGACCGCCATCGCGTCGAACAAGCACTGTCATACCCTGATGACACCGCTGGCAGTATCATGAATACTGATACGGTCACTTTGCGTCCTGACGTTAATATTGATGTGGTATTACGCTATTTGCGCCAGCGCGGCAACTTACCCGATACCACAGATACCTTATATGTGGTTGATCGCAACGATCATGTGCTTGGTGGGGTGCGCCTTGCCGATCTACTCACTTGTGATCCTAATTCAACCATTCGCAGCATCATGGATCCTGAATTAGAAAGCATCCCTGTGGACATGCCTGATAATGAAGTGGCGCAATTATTTGAACGCCATGACTGGATTTCGGCCCCAGTGGTAGATGAAGCGCAAAAATTATTAGGCCGTATTACCATTGATGATGTGGTCGATGTTATTCGTGAAGACGCCGAACACTCAATGATGGGGATGGCGGGTATGGATGACGATGAAGATACCTTTGGCCCCGTAATGAAAAGCACCTTCAGACGCTCGCTATGGCTTACCATTAACTTGTTTGCCGCCTTACTTGCTGCATCAGTAAGTAATATGTTTGAAGGCACGTTAGAGCAATTTGCCACCATCGCGATTTTAATGACTATTGTCCCTAGTATGGGCGGTGTGGCAGGCAATCAAACCTTAGCTCTGGTTATTCGTGGTATCGCCTTGGGTCATATTGGCCAAAGTAACTCCCGTTGGCTTATCGGTAAAGAATTAGCCATTGGTTTTCTTAATGGCCTCATGTGGTCGGTACTGGTCTTCTTTGCAGTGTGGCTATGGAAAGGTGATATGGCACTGGGCGGTCTCATTGGCGGCGCGATGCTCATTAACATGACCGTTGCCGGACTAGCGGGGGCCAGTATTCCGCTCATACTTAAAAAACTCAATATCGATCCGGCATTGGCTGGCGGTATGGTACTAACCACAGTCACCGATGTGATTGGCTTATTCGCCTTTTTAGGCTTAGCGACCATTTTCTTAATGTAGCGCCGTAAAACCCCCTCTTTCATCAGCATAAAAAGCGGCATTTATTGCCGCTTTTTTGTGCCTTAAAACCATAGAGTTTTAATGGTTACTTTTGTTTACCAATTAAAACCGATTCGCACCAAAATAGTACTTTTGCACCAAGATGTTTCACGCTCACTTTTTAGAGCTAACACTTTAAAAAAATAAGTCACTGTAATAAAAGGGTAAAATATTTATTTCATAATTGGCACAAGTATTCCATTGAGTTACGTATCACTAAAGAGGTAGCTTTTAATTTGACCAATTTAGTGGAGAAATTTAAGCCTTATAAATTTGAATATCAGCAGGAGTCGATGATGAAATTATTACACACATGTTTGAATCTTTGTCGTAATCAGTGCCACTTTTATAAGCATGTAGGCTGTAGCCTATGGGAAGTAGAATAGTCTTATCGTTAAGCCGACGAAGTTAATCGCTTTTAAATGCTTGGAGCTAATATGTCAGCACAAACAAAGTTTTATCCCGAGAGCTTTCAGCAGCAAGTGATCGCTGAAGTGAAGCAACATAATCGATTAATTTCTGATGTTGCTAAGCAATACTGCATCTCAGCAAAAACGGTTTACCAATGGGTTAAAAATAAAGAAACCGCGATGACATCAAAAACTAATGCCGAGGGCGTGACCACTCGCAAGCGTACACAAGCTAAACAGAAAAGCGCTTTAGTGTCAGAGATAGCTCACTTACAACTTAAGTTATCTCAGCTGAATCAGCAGCTGTTATCGATTAATAGCAATTAGTGGGGATTAACACAGTTCCGACAAACTTGATTGAATTAAACGCTGCCCCCATCGGCAATTAATTAGCGACAAATCTATTGTAAAATATAGAGCTGTTCACCCTCAGGTTTGTCAATTTTATTACATAAAAAGCTGATATAAAGCAGCTATGTAAGCTAAAAACCTGCAACAGGGACTAACAATAATAATAGGTCGCAGGAATGCCAAAAGGCAGTGTAAGGCCGGTGCTAATGAAAGGATGTCATTGGTGCCCGTGAATACGAAACGAATGGATTTTAAGACTGTTCCGGCAGGTTTGATTCGATAAGCGCACCACCCCAAGTGCACTTATTAAGAAGCTAATATTCCGACTATAAAGGCTTTTAAACAATCAAGCTTGTCAATTTTATTCAAGCTCAGTGACTGCATTCCCCCCATGATTGCAGTATCACTGAATTGAAACCTGCAACAGGGACTAACAATAATAATAGGTCGCAGGAATGCCAAAAGGCAGTGTAAGGCCGGTGCTAATGAAAGGATGTCATTAGTGCCAGTAAAGACAAAACGAATTGATTTTATAACGGTTCCGGCAGGTTTGATTCGATAAGCGCACCACCCCAAGTGCACTTATTAAGAAGCTAATATTCCGACGATAAAGGCTTTTAAACAATCAAGCTTGTCAATTTTATTCAAGCTCAGTGACTGCATTCCCCCCATGATTGCAGTATC